>NZ_KV792399.1:0-68774 GCF_001808215.1 Serratia sp. HMSC15F11 | reverse complement strand
GTGGCGGTCAGCTGTTCCATGCTGGCGGCGGTTTCCTCGACCGCCGCCGCCTGCTGCTCGGTGCGGGAAGAGAGATCGGTGTTGCCGGCGGCGATTTCCGCAGAGGCGGTAGAAACCTGGCTGACCCCCATCTGGATCTTCTCAATCATGGTGCGCAGATTTTGGCTCATGGCCGCCACCGCGTTCAGCAGCTGCCCCAGCTCGTCGCGGCGGGTGCTGGTCTGCGCCTGGCGCAGGTCGCCGCCGGCGATGCGTTCCGCCATGGCCAGCGTGCTGTGCAGCGGACGGGTGATCTGCAGCGTGATGCGCCAGGCGATAAGCACCCCGGCGATGATGGCGATCAGGGTGGTGATGCCCATTTGCAGCTGCGCCAGATTGATGTTGTTGCGCGTCTGCACCAGCTCGTCCTGCATAAAGGCGTTGACCAGCATGCCGATCGCTTGCGCGCGTTCGCCGAGCTGCCGGCTGATCTGCTGCTCGTGCTCATAGGCCGGTAGGTAAGCCGCGATGCGGTTTTTGTAATCGTCCAGGGCGGCCAGCAGCGGCTGCAGCTGCGGGCGCTGCGCGTCGCTGACCCGGCGGCTCAGGGCGTTGGCCGCGTCGCGCGCGTCGTCAATGGCCGCCATCAGCGGGGCTTCAGTTTCCTTGTTCAGGCTCAGTAGCAGGCCGCGCGCGCCGTAGCGCACCTGGGTCAGCTTCTGGTTCAGTTGGATAAAGGCCAGCTGCAGATCGCTGTTGGTCAGCTGGCGTTCCACCTGGCTCAGGCTGGCCTGCACTTCCGACATGTTCCAGCTCTGGCGCACTGCGTCTTTCGCCGTGACCGCCTGCTCAAAGACTTTTTGCTGCTGTTGATATTCCCCGATCAGCGTCACCAGACGCTGCAGATCCTTGCGGCTTTGGGCGTCCCAGTCCAGCGCCTGCCCCTGGTCTATCAGTTTGACGGCGTTCTCAATATTGGCGCGGTTGTTCTGGATGTACTCCGGCCGGTAGGTCTGGCCGTACATGGCGCGATTGTATTTGGCCTGGTTGATCTCCTCGTTCAGCCGGTTGCTGAAGTCGATGCGATCGGCGCGGGATTCGATGATGTGCAGATATTGCGCCCCGGTGCCGGCGATGACGACCGCCAACAGCAGCAACAGCGCGAAGCCGAGACCGAGCTTTTTACCTACGGTGAGATGAGTGAACTTTCCTGCTAATGCTTGCAATGCCGCCATAGCGTTTTTCCTTCTCCGGGCGAACGTCAATTGAACAAACCATCGGCAAGAAGTGGTCAAACTTTAGCGGATTTCAGGCAAAAAAATACCCGCCGGTGGCGGGTATCTTCATCAACGGGGGCGAATTACTTCTTCGCGGCGAAGCGTGCGGCGGCTTCGTCCCAGTTGACCACGTTCCAGAACGCCTTGATGTAGTCAGGGCGTTTGTTCTGATATTTCAGGTAGTAAGCGTGTTCCCACACGTCCAGACCGATGATTGGGAAACCGGAAGCGCCGGCGACGGCTTCGCCCATCAGCGGGCTGTCCTGGTTAGCGGTAGACACCACGGCCAGTTTGCCGTCTTTCAGCACCAGCCAGGCCCAACCGGAACCGAAGCGGGTGGCTGCGGCTTTCTCGAACTCTTCCTGGAATTTCTCAACGCTGCCGAAATCGCGCTCGATGGCCGCTTTCAGATCGCCGCCCAGCGTGGTGCCGGTTTTCAGGTTTTTCCAGAAGAAGCTGTGGTTGGCGTGGCCGCCGGCGTTGTTGCGCATGAAGGTGCGTTTGTCGGCAGGCACTTTATCCAGATCCTGGATCAGCTCTTCAACGCTGTATTTGGCCAGCTCAGGGTAGGCTTCCAGCACGGTGTTGGCGTTGTTGACGTAGGTCTGGTGGTGTTTGGTGTGATGGATTTCCATCGTCTGCTTGTCGAAATGCGGTTCCAGTGCGTCGTAAGCGTACGGCAGGGATGGCAGTGAATAACTCATAATCATCATCTCCAGTGGTGTATGGGCGGCGCAAAGGGCGAGCACCGCGTAAGCAGTCGGATCATTATAGTTAATTAAATGATATTGAAAATGATTATCAATGCCCTGTGAACTGTGTGGTTAATGAACGAATCGCTGCGCTAACATACTGATAGAAGAGGGCGGCGGGTGGCCGCCTCAAGCCGTCGATCCGGCGCGTGGGTTACTCTCTATACTGTAGGGAGCACCAACGCCGAAATGTATCGAAATGTGCCAATGCGTTCACTGAATGAGCACGAGTGTGTAACAACCACAAGCACGCTGTGGTAATATGGCCGGCGTTCGTAGCAAGCATAACAACAGTGACATTCGCGTTTGCCGCGCTAGCGGGGCAGGCGCATTTGAACAATGTGACAATCGAGAGTAAAGGAGACCCCCATGCAGGTCAGCAGAAGGCAGTTCTTTAAGATCTGCGCTGGCGGTATGGCAGGAACGACGGTGGCCGCGCTGGGCTTTGCCCCCGAAGTGGCGTTGGCGGAAACCCGGCAGTACAAACTGCTGCGCGCCCGCGAGACCCGTAATACCTGTACGTATTGTTCCGTCGGCTGTGGGCTGTTGATGTACAGCCTTGGTGATGGCGCCAAAAACGCCAAAGAAAGCATTTTCCATATCGAAGGGGATCCGGATCACCCGGTAAACCGCGGTGCGCTTTGCCCGAAAGGCGCCGGCCTGGTTGACTTCATCCACAGCGAAAGCCGCCTCAAGTACCCGGAATACCGGGCGCCGGGGTCGGACAAATGGCAACGTATCAGCTGGGACGACGCCTTTACCCGCATCGCCAAGCTGGTGAAAGAAGACCGTGACGCCAACTTCATCAAAACCAACGACCAGGGCGTTACCGTCAACCGTTGGCTGACCACCGGCATGCTGTGCGCCTCGGCCGCCAGCAACGAAACCGGTTTTCTGTCGCAAAAATTTAGTCGCGCTCTCGGCATGCTTGCCGTAGACAACCAGGCGCGTGTCTGACACGGACCAACGGTAGCAAGTCTTGCTCCAACATTTGGTCGCGGTGCGATGACCAACCACTGGGTTGATATCAAGAACGCGAATTTGATTATCGTCATGGGCGGTAATGCGGCGGAAGCGCATCCGGTGGGGTTCCGCTGGGCGATGGAAGCCAAAATACACAACAATGCCAAGCTGATCGTGATCGATCCGCGCTTTACCCGAACCGCATCGGTGGCGGACTTCTACACGCCGATCCGCTCCGGGACCGACATCGCTTTCCTGTCGGGCGTGTTGCTGTATCTGATGACCAACAACAAGTTCAACCGCGAATACGTCGAGGCCTACACCAACGCCAGCCTGCTGGTGCGGGAAGACTTTGCCTTCGAAGACGGCTTGTTCAGCGGCTACGACGCGGAAAACCGCAAGTACGACAAAACCACCTGGAACTACCAGTTCGACGAGAACGGCTTCGCCAAGCGCGACGTCACGCTGCAGGATCCGCGCTGCGTGTGGAACATGCTGAAACAGCACGTGAGCCGCTACACGCCGGACGTGGTGACCAACATCTGCGGCACGCCGAAGGACGATTTCCTCAAGGTGTGCGAATACATCGCCGAAACCTGCGTCGCGGATAAAACCGCTTCGTTCCTGTACGCCCTGGGCTGGACTCAGCACTCGGTCGGCGCGCAGAACATCCGCACCATGGCGATGATCCAGCTGCTGCTCGGCAACATGGGCATGGCGGGCGGCGGCGTCAACGCGCTGCGCGGCCACTCCAACATCCAGGGGCTGACCGATCTCGGCCTGCTGTCGCAGAGCCTGCCGGGCTACATGACGCTGCCGTCGGAGAAACAGACCGATCTCGACACCTACCTGAAGGCCAACACGCCGAAGGCGCTGCTGCCGGGCCAGGTGAACTACTGGGGCAACTACCCGAAATTCTTCGTCAGCATGATGAAGACCTTCTACGGCGACAAGGCGCAGAAGGACAACAGCTGGGGCTTTGACTGGTTGCCGAAGTGGGACAAAGGCTACGACGTGCTGCAGTACTTCGAGATGATGGCGCAGGGCAAGGTCAACGGCTACTTCTGCCAGGGCTTTAACCCGGTGGCGTCGTTCCCGAATAAAAACAAGGTAGTGGCTTCGCTGTCCAAGCTGAAGTTCCTGGTGACCATCGATCCGTTGAACACCGAGACCTCCAACTTCTGGCAGAACCACGGCGAGTTCAACGACGTCGATTCGTCGCAGATCCAGACCGAAGTGTTCCGCCTGCCGTCTACCTGCTTCGCCGAAGAAAACGGCTCGATCGTCAACTCCGGCCGCTGGCTGCAGTGGCACTGGAAAGGTGCAGATGCCCCGGGCGAAGCGCTGAACGACGGCGAGATCCTGGCGGGCATCTTCAGCCGCCTGCGCGAGATGTATGCGCGCGACGGCGGTGCGGTGCCGGAACAGGTGCTGAACATGCGCTGGGACTACCTGACGCCGGACAACCCGGCGCCGGAAGAGGTGGCGCAGGAGAACAACGGCAAGGCGCTGGCGGATCTGCTGGATGCCGACGGCAAAGTGCTGGTGAAAAAAGGCGAGCTGCTCAGCTCGTTCGCGCAGCTGCGCGACGACGGCACCACCGCCAGCGGCTGCTGGATCTTCGCCGGCAGCTGGACGCCGGCCGGCAACCAGATGGCGCGGCGCGACAACGCCGATCCGTCCGGCCTCGGCAATACGCTGGGCTGGGCCTGGGCATGGCCGCTCAACCGCCGCATCCTGTACAACCGCGCCTCGGCGGACCCGCAGGGTAAACCGTGGGATCCGAAACGCCAGCTGCTGGAGTGGGACGGCGCCAAGTGGGTCGGGGCCGATATCCCGGACTACAGCACCGCCGCGCCGGGCAGCGACGTCGGGCCGTTCATCATGCAGCCGGAAGGCATGGGCCGCCTGTTCGCCACCGATAAGATGGCGGAAGGGCCGTTCCCTGAACACTACGAGCCGTTCGAAACGCCGCTCGGCACCAACCCGCTGCACCCGAACGTGGTGTCCAACCCGGCGGCGCGCGTGTTCAAGGACGATCTGGCGGCGATGGGCAAATCCGACAAGTTCCCTTACGTCGGCACCACCTATCGTCTGACCGAGCACTTCCACTACTGGACCAAGCACGCGCGGCTGAACGCCATCGCGCAGCCGGAGCAGTTCGTGGAAATCGGCGAGAAGCTGGCGGAGAAGAAAGGCATCAAGCAGGGCGACACCGTGAAGGTCAGTTCCAACCGCGGCTACATCAAGGCCAAGGCGGTGGTGACCAAGCGCATTCGCACGCTGCAGGTGCACGGCCAGGAAGTCGACACCATCGGCATCCCGATCCACTGGGGTTACGAAGGGGTGGCGAAGAAAGGCTTTATCGCCAACACGCTGACGCCGTTCGTCGGCGACGCCAATACGCAAACGCCGGAGTTCAAGGCGTTCCTGGTCAATGTGGAAAAGGTGTAACGGAGACGAATTATGGCCATGCAATCTCAAGACATCATTCGTAAATCCGCCACCAATGGTTTCACGCCGGCGCCGCGCGCCCGTGACCACCAGGAAGAAGTGGCCAAACTGATCGATGTCACTACCTGTATCGGCTGCAAGGCCTGTCAGGTGGCCTGTTCCGAATGGAACGACATCCGCGACGAGGTGGGGCACAACGTCGGGGTGTACGATAACCCCGCCGATCTGACCGCCAAGTCGTGGACGGTGATGCGCTTCTCCGAGGTGGAGGAAAACGGCAAGCTGGAATGGCTGATCCGCAAGGATGGCTGCATGCACTGCGCCGATCCGGGCTGCCTGAAGGCCTGCCCGTCGGAAGGCGCGATCATTCAGTACGCCAACGGCATCGTCGACTTCCAGTCCGAGCACTGCATCGGCTGCGGCTACTGCATCGCCGGCTGCCCGTTCGACGTACCGCGCATGAACAAGGACGACAACCGGGTGTACAAGTGCACCCTGTGCGTCGACCGCGTGGACGTCGGCCAGGAACCGGCCTGCGTGAAAACCTGCCCGACCGGCGCCATTCACTTCGGCACCAAGGAAGCGATGAAGCAGGTGGCGGCAGATCGCGTCAGCGAGCTGAACACCCGCGGCTACCAGAACGCCGGTCTGTACGATCCGGCGGGGGTGGGCGGCACGCACGTGATGTACGTGCTGCACCACGCCGACAAACCGCAGCTGTACCACGGTTTGCCGGACAACCCGAGCATCAGCCCGGCGGTGACCTTCTGGAAGGGCGTGTGGAAACCCCTGGCGGCCATCGGCTTTGCCGCCACCTTCGCGGCCAGCGTGTTCCACTACGTCGGCGTCGGGCCTAACCGCGTCGACGATGAGGACGAGCACGACGAGTCGCATGACGAGGAGACGCGCAAATGAGAAAGGAAAAGCCCATTCAGCGTTACAGCGCACCGGAGCGCATCAACCACTGGATCGTGGCGTTCTGCTTCGTGTTCGCCGCCATCAGCGGGCTGGGGTTCTTCTTCCCCTCCTTCAACTGGCTGATGAACATCTTCGGGACGCCGCAGCTGGCGCGCATTCTGCACCCGTTTGTCGGGGTGATCATGTTTGCCGCGTTCCTGCTGATGTTCCTGCGCTACTGGAAGCATAACCTGATCAACCGGGAAGATATCGTCTGGGCCAAGAACATCCACAAAATCGCCATGAACGAGGAAGTGGGTGACACCGGGCGCTATAATTTTGGCCAGAAGTGCGTGTTCTGGGCGGCGATTATCAGCCTGGTGCTGCTGCTGGCCAGCGGCGTGGTGATCTGGCGGCCATATTTTGCGCCGTCGTTCTCCATCCCGCTGATCCGCATCGCGCTGCTGGTGCATTCGCTGGCCGCGGTCGGCCTGATTATCGTGATTATGGTGCACATTTACGCCGCATTGTGGGTAAAAGGCACCATTACCGCGATGGTGGAAGGCTGGGTGCCGGCGGCCTGGGCCAAGAAACATCATCCGCGCTGGTACCGTGAGGTCCGCGAGAAACGACAGGAAGATAAACCCTGATGAGTATCCGCATCGTTCCTAAAGAGCAGTTAGGGGCACAGCGTGAGAAGTCCACAACGGCGGAGAATATCCCGCCGTTACTTTTCGCCAACCTGAAAAGCCTGTACAGCCGCCGCGCCGATCGTCTGCGTCAGCTGGCGGTCGACAATCCGCTGGGCGACTACCTGAACTTCGCTGCCGAGCTGGCGCAGGCGCAGCAGCATGCGCTGCACGATAACCCGCTGGAGCTCGATCTGAGCGAAGCGCTGGCGCAGGGCGCCGCCAGCGGCAAACCGCCGCTCGATCTGAGCGTGTTCCCGCGCAGCGAGCACTGGCGCAAGCTGCTGACGTCGCTGATCGCCGAGCTGCGCCCGCAGGCGCCGGAGCATATCCTGGCGGTGCTGGACAACCTGGAGAAAGCCTCGGCACACGAGCTGGAGCTGATGGCCGACGCCTTGCTCAACCGTGAGTTCGGCAAGGTGGGCAGCGAGAAGGCACCGTTCCTCTGGGCCGCGCTGTCGCTCTATTGGGCGCAGATGGCCAGCCTGATCCCCGGCAAGGCGCGCGCCGAATACGGCGAGCAGCGCCAGTTCTGCCCGGTGTGCGGCAGCATCCCGGTTTCCAGCATGGTGCACATCGGCACCGTCAACGGCCTGCGCTACCTGCACTGCAACCTGTGCGAAAGCGAATGGCACGTGGTGCGGGTGAAGTGCAGCAACTGCGAGCAGACCCGCGATCTCAACTACTGGTCGCTGGACAGCGAGCAGGCGGCGGTGAAGGCGGAGAGCTGCGGCGACTGCGGCACTTACCTGAAGATCCTCTATCAGGAAAAAGATCCGCAGGTCGAAGCGGTGGCCGACGATCTGGCTTCGCTGGTGCTGGACGCCCGCATGGAAGAAGAAGGCTTCGGCCGCAGCAGCATCAATCCGTTCCTGTTCCCGGCGGAGTAACCGCCCGGCCCCGTTCGCGCGGGGCCGGACCAGCAATTTCAGAACGGGCTTCTGGCATTCGCCCGGGCGAGTTGCTACGTTTAGGCCATAACGCGCCAAGCGAAAGGAACCACGATGTTAAACACCCTGGCAAAATTGACCGCGGTCGCCGTGCTGGCGATGGGGCTGGCGGCCTGCGACAACAAAGACGACACCAAACCGGCGGTACCGCCACCGGACACCAAGCCGACCGTGACGCAGCCCGCGCCACCGCCGCCGCCTGCGCCGGCAGAAACCCCGCCCGCGCCGCCGGGGCTGAGCGTGTCGTTGCAGAAGGGCAAAATCACCTTCGAGCTGCCGCCGGGCTTTAGCGATCAGACGCTGAACAGCGGCATCATCAACGACAACACCTCCACCATTCAGCGCTTCCTTGACGGCAAGTCGCGCCAGAGCGCGGTTTCGTCCGAGGTGATCCCGCCGGACGACATGAAGCTCAACACCAGCGACAAAATGCTGAAAGAGCTGGCGCAGAGCGCCATCACGGTGCTGGCCGAGCGCTATCAGAATATCCAGACCACCAAAGAAGAGAACTTCACCGTCGGCAAACAGAAGTTTCGCCGGGTGGATACCGAGCAGACCGTCAACGGGCAGAAGGTGGTGTCCACGCTGGTGCTGACGGTGTTCAACAAGCGGGTGGTGACGCTGCAAATGCTGTCGCCGGCCAAAACGCCGGAAGTGCACCAGGCGCTGGTGCAGCGGATTATCGATACCCTGGCGGTGAAGTAAGGGCGCCGCGCCGCGGCCAGGACGAAGCGGAGGAGAACGGATGAAGCTTATCGGCAGTTACACCAGTCCCTTTGTGCGCAAGATTTCCGTGATGCTGCTGGAGAAGGGGATAGCGTTCGAATTCGTCAACGATCCGCCGTATGAACCCGGCAGCCGGGTGAAGGAGCTGAACCCACTCGCCAAGGTGCCGGTGCTGATCGCCGATGACGGCGAGGTGTTTTACGACTCGCCGGTGGTGGCCGAATACCTTGAGCTGCTGGCGGTGGAACCGGCGTTCTTGCCGGCCGATCGCGCCGCCGCGTTGCGCGTCCGCCAGGTGGCGGCGCTGGCGGACGGCGTGACCGAAGCGGCAGCGACCCTGTTTCGCGAAAGCCGGCGCGCGCCGGAAAAACAGGACGAAAACTGGATGCTGCGCCAGCGTGACAAACTGACGCAGGGGTTGGATGCGCTGGAGGCGCTGGCGCGGGAAAAAACGTGGCTCAATGCCGAGCGGCTGACGCTGGCGGATATCGCCACCGGCTGCGCGCTGGGCTACCTCAATTTCCGCCGCATCCTGCCCAACTGGTGCGTCGAGCGCCCGGCGCTGGTCAAGCTGGCCGAACGCCTGTTCGCCCGCGAAAGCTTCGCCCGCACCTCGCCTCCCTGAGCTTTTTTCTCCCCCGCCGCGGCGGGGTTTTGCTATGCCGATACGTCTAAACTGAAAACCGAGCGACCATGAGCACTGAATCCCACCTTCTTTACAGCCAACTGCCCGCCATCGACCGCCTGCTGCGAGAACCCGCGATTGAACCGCTGGTGGCGCAGCATGGCCAGACGCTGATCGGCGAACTGCTGCGCCGGCTGCAGGCCGAGGCGCGCGCCGCGATCAAGCAACAGCAACGTTTACCCGCCTGGTGCGACGACTGGCCGCAGGCGCTGCGGGCGGAGCTGGCCCGGCAGCAACGCCCGGCTTTGCTGCCGGTGTTCAACCTCAGCGGCACCGTGCTGCACACCAACCTCGGGCGCGCCCTGCTGGCGCAGCCGGTGAAGGACGCGGTAAGCGCGGTGATGGGGGAGGCGGTGACGCTGGAGTACGATCTGGACGGTGCCGGGCGCGGCCATCGCGATCGGGCGGTAGCGGATCTGCTGTGCCGGCTGACCGGCGCGGAGGACGCCTGTATCGTCAATAACAACGCGGCGGCGGTGCTGCTGATGCTGGCGGCGATCGCCCCCGGCAAAGAGGTGGTGGTGTCGCGCGGCGAGCTGGTGGAGATCGGCGGCGCGTTCCGCATACCCGACGTGATGCGCCAGGCGGGCTGCCAACTGGTGGAGGTCGGCACCACCAACCGCACCCATCTGAAAGATTACCGCCAGGCCATCAACGAGCAGACCGGCCTGTTGATGAAAGTGCACACCAGCAACTACAGCATTCAGGGCTTTACCGCGGCGGTCGACGAGGCCGAACTGGCGCAGCTCGGGGCCGAACAGGGCGTGCCGACCGCCACCGATCTGGGCAGCGGCTCGCTGATCGATATGGCGCAGTACGGCCTGCCCGCCGAACCGATGCCGCAGCGGCTGCTGGCCGCCGGCGTCGATCTGGTGACGTTCTCCGGCGATAAGCTGCTGGGCGGCCCGCAGGCCGGCATCATCGTCGGCAAAAAGGCGCTGATCGCTCGCCTGCAGCAGCATCCGCTCAAACGCGCGCTGCGCGTCGGCAAGCTGACGCTGGCGGCCCTGGAGGCCACGCTGCGGCTCTATCTGCAGCCGGAAAAACTGGCTGAGCAGCTGCCGACGCTGCGGCTGCTGACCCGCCCGCAGCTGGAGATGCAACAGGCGGCCGAGCGGCTGCTGGCGGCGCTGACGCCACGGTTCAGCGCCGATTTCGAGCTGCGCGCCGAACCGTGCTGGTCGCAGATTGGCAGCGGTTCACTGCCGGTGGATCGCCTGCCCAGCTATGCGCTGACCTTCACGCCGCGCGACGGCCGCGGCGCCACGCTGGAGGCGTTGGCCGAGCGCTGGCGCCGCCTGCCCCAGCCGGTGATCGGCCGCCTCGGCGACGGCCGGCTGTGGCTGGATCTGCGCTGTCTGGAACAGGAAGGGGCGCTGATCGAAGCGCTGAGCGCCTCATGATCATCGCCACCGCCGGCCATGTCGATCATGGCAAAACCACCCTGCTGCAGGCGATTTCGGGGATCAACGCGGATCGCCTGCCGGAAGAAAAGCGCCGCGGCATGACCATCGATCTGGGTTACGCCTACTGGCCACAGCCGGACGGCCGGGTGCTGGGTTTTATCGACGTGCCCGGCCACGAGAAATTCCTCGCCAATATGCTGGCGGGCGTCGGCGGTATTGACCATGCATTGCTGGTGGTGGCCTGCGACGACGGCGTGATGGCGCAAACCCGCGAGCATCTGGCGATCCTGCGCCTGAGCGGGCGCCCGGCTCTGACGGTGGCGTTGACCAAGGCCGACCGGGTGGACGCGGCGCGTGTCGACGAGGTACGCCGCCAGGTGCGCGACGAACTGGCGCGCCAGGGCTGGCCCGATGCGCCGCTGTTTGTTACCGCGGCGGCGGCGGGAGAGGGCATCGAGGTGCTGCGCGCGCATTTGCTGGCGCTATCGCCCGGCGAGCACGCGCTGACGCGCCGTTTTCGCCTGGCGGTAGACCGTGCGTTCAGCGTCAAAGGGGCGGGGCTGGTGGTGACCGGCACCGCGCTCGGCGGCCGGGTGCAGGTGGGGGATACACTGTGGCTGACCGGCGCCGACGCGCCGGTGCGGGTGCGTGGCCTGCACGCTCAAAATCAGACCGTGGAGCAGGCGCAGGCCGGGCAACGCATCGCGTTGAACATCAGCGGCGACGCCGATAGAGACCGGATCGCGCGCGGCGACTGGCTGCTGGCTCAGCGTCCGCCGGAGGCGGCGGAACGCATTCTGGTGGCGCTGGAAGCGGATCGGCCGATCCGCCATTGGCAGCCGCTGCATCTGCACCATGCCGCCAGCCACATCACCGGGCGCATTTCGCTGCTGAACGACGGGCTGGCGGAACTGATCCTCGATCGCCCTCTGTGGCTGGCGGAGAACGATCGGCTGGTGCTGCGCGATATTGGCGCACGGCAAACGCTGGGCGCGGCCCGGGTGCTCAGGCTGAGCGCGCCCAAGCGCGGCAAGCGCCAGCCGGACTACCTGGCATGGCTGCAGGCTCTGGCGCAGGCGCAAGACGATGCGCAGGTGCTGGCGCTTGAGCTGCCGCAGGGCGCGCTGTCGCTGGCGGCGTTCGCCTGGGCGCGTCAGTTGACCGACGACGGCCTGGCGGCACTGCTGGCGGACCGCGATCTGCTGATCGTCGGTGACCGGGCGCTGGCGCAGGAGCAGGTGCAACAGGCAGAGAGCCGGCTGCTGCAGGTGCTGGCGGAGTACCACCAACAGCACGCCGACCAGCTGGGGTTAGGGCGCGCCCGCCTGCGGCGCATGGGGCTGCCTCAGCAGCCGGAAGCGTTGGTGTTTATGATGATCGATCGGCTGCTGAAAGCCGGTGCGCTGCGCAATACGCGCGGCTGGTTACATCTGCCGGAACACGGCCTGGCATTCAGCGCCGAAGAGGCGCCGCTGTGGGCGCGCATCGAACCGCTGTTCGGCGACGAGCCGTGGTGGGTGCGCGATCTGGCGAGCGAGTTGGGCGAGGAAGAGAGCCGGGTACGGGCGCTGCTGCGCAAGGCGGCCCAGCTGGGCCATGTGACGGCGGTGGTGGTGGATCGCTATTACCTCAGCCGACGCATCGATCAGTTCGCGGCGCTGATCCGCGAGCTGGATGCGGAGCGGGGCGGCGCCAACGCCGCCGACTTCCGCGATCGGCTCGGCGTCGGGCGCAAGCTGGCGATCCAGGTGCTGGAGTTCTTCGATCGCAGCGGTTTTACCCGCCGCAAGGGTAACGAGCATCTGCTGCGTGACGGCGGATTGTTCGGCAACTGATTGCGTGTTTTTTGTTCTCTGATGGCGGTATAATCAGGTTTAATCACTTTGATTGATGTTGATTGTACTGAGGAGCAAGACGATGAATACGAAAGTCATCACCGCTCATGTGCCGCTGCCTTTGGCTGAAAAGGTGGATGAAATGGCCGCCAAACTTGAACGTTCACGGGGATGGATAGTGAAACAAGCCCTCGCCGCCTGGCTCGAGCAAGAGGAAGAGCGCCGTCGGTTAACGCTGGCGGCGTTGGCCGATGTCGAACAGCAAAACGTTATCGATCATGAGTCGGTAGAAGCCTGGGCTGCCAGCCTGGACAGTGACGATCCGCTGCCGGTACCGCGCTGATGGCGTTAAAATGGACGAGTAAGGCGCTATCGGATTTGGCGCGTTTGTTTGAGTTTCTTGCCTTGGCTAACCGCACTGTGGCAGCGAATTCGGTGAAGGCCTTGGTCGCCGCGCCTAAAGCGTTGCTTGATAATCCTCGCCTGGGTGAAAGACTGGATGAGTTTTTACCGCAGGAAGTGAGACGTATTCTGGTCGGCCGTTATGAGATACGTTACCAGGTGCAGCCGGCAACGATTTATGTTCTGCGTATTTGGCATACCCGCGAAGAGCGATAGGCCGAATTCCCCTACCCGATAAATCTGACGGCGGCCCGGCTGACGTCGGGCGTTTGGGCGGCGAGAAACGCCTGTAAGCGTTCGATCAGCGGCCGTTTCGCCGACTCCGCCGGCCAAACCAGATAGTAGCCGTCGCCGGTGCGCACGGCGGCGTCACAAGGCAGCGCCAATAACCCCTCCTCAATGGTTCGCAGGCTCAGCGCCAGATCCCCGATCGAGATGCCGTGCCCGGCGATGGCCGCCGCATTGCCCTGTTCCAGCGAATCAAATACCTGGCCGCGTGCAAGATCGGGCGGGGCCGCGATGCCGCTTTTTTGCAGCCAGCGCCGCCAGTCGCGCCGATCGGGCGAAGGGTGGATCAGCGGGCAGGCGGCGAGATCGCGCTGCCCGTCGGCGAGCAGCGCGGGGGCGCAAATCGGGATTAGCCATTCGTCGAACAGCTTGGCGGCGGCGGTATTGGCGCCGAAATGGCCGTTGCCGAGCAGGATGGCGCAGTCGTAGGGTTCGCTGAAAAAATCCACGCTGTCGATGTCCATCCAGACGCTGGCTGCCTGCACGTCGAACGCCTGCGCCGTTTGCCTGAACCGGCTCAGGCAGTCCAGCAGCCAGCGCAGGGTCAGGGTGGAGGGCGCCTTCAGCCGCAGCAGATCGCGGTGGCTTCTGAACAGCTCGCAGGCTTGCTCGATGCGGCCAAATCCTTGTTGCAGCTCGGCGGCGAAGATTTTCCCCTGCGGTGTGACCTCGATACGCGGGCCGTTGCGCTGGAACAGCCGGCAGCCGAAGTGCTGCTCCAGCGTTTTGATGTGCTTGCTGACCGCGCTCGGGGTGAGATGCAGCTCCTCGGCGGCCAGCGTGAACGAGCCGGTACGGGCGGCGCTTTCGAAGGCGCGCAGGGCGTAAAGCGGCGGAAGGGAACTGGCCATCGCGGCGTCTCTAATAATGAGTCTGATTCACAGTAAACGACAGGATTACTCCTTTTTCAAGGCGGGGGCGACGGCATGATAATGGCGCGACGCCAACTGACTGAATGTGAGTGAAATAAAGATGAACCTGTCGTTACTGGCGGCGTATTTCGCCGCCATTTTGTTGCTGATCGCCACGCCGGGGCCGGTGGTGGCGATGGTGGCCAACACCGCAGCGCGCTTTGGCGCCCGGCGTGCGCTGTTGACCGCGCTGGGCAGCAACGGGGCCTCCTTGTTGCTGATCGGCATCGCCGCGCTGATTATCACCGGGCTGTTCGCCGTGGATATGCGCATGCTGCAGTGGGTAGGCCTGCTGGGTTGCCTGTTTATCGGCCGTATGGCGATCGTCTCGCTGTATGAGGATTTATCCGCGCGAACCCCCGATGCGCAGCCCGTTGCGCCGCTGCAAAAACGCTCGGCGATCCTGAACGGTTTTCTGGTGGGCATCGCCAACCCCAAAGACATTGTCTTCTTCGTCGCCTTTTTCCCGCAGTTCATCGCCGTCACCCCCTCGATCGGCGCCAGCCTGACGCTGCTGACCGCGCTGTGGGTGCTGGCGGACTTCGCCATCTTGCTGGTCTATATCACCCTGCTGTCGGGAATGGCGCTGCAGCACGCGCGGCGGGCGATCTCTGTCCTGTCGGCGTCGCTGCTGTTGGGGGGGGCGGTAGTGGGAGCGGGGTATGCGCTGTGGGGGCTGCTCGGCTGAAGCCGCATAAAAAACGCCGGTCGGGAAACCGGACCGGCGTTTTATCGTGGCATTTAAGCCGCGCCGGTCGGCTGCGGCGTGGGGTCGCCGTTGCGGCGTTTGCCGAGGAACAGCGCCACCAGCGTCAGCCAGCACAGGCCGCTGATGAGGTTGAACAGGTTGAACAGCCCGCTGCCGCCCCAGACGTAGGCGACCTTGGCCAGCTCGATGCCGACGGTGAACACCATCATGCTCAGCATGCCCATGGTGGCTGACACCGTGCCCTTGCTGACGTTGCTGGAGAACAGCGTCAGGCGATACAGCCCGGCGTTGGCGAGGCCAATGCCGAAGGCGTACAGGCTCAGGCCGGCGGTCATCCACAGGTAGGCGTGGCTGGAGAACTGGGTTGCCAGCGCGGCGATCAGCAACCCCAGCAGCATCGGGCCTGCGCCCAGCTTGATCAGGCGCTCCACGCTGTTTTTGCCGGTCAGGCGCGCCAGCGTCAGGTTGCCGAGGATCAGCGCGCCGAACACCGGGATTTGCAGCAGGCCGTAGTCCAGCGTCGACAGCGACTCTCCGCTGATCAGGATCACCGGCGACTGGGCGATCCAGGCCAGCAGCGGCAGGCTGGCGAAACCGATCGCCAGCGCGCCGCACAGGAAGCGGCGGTTGCCCAGCACCTGGCGGTAGTCGCGCCACAGGTTGGCGGCGGAGAACGCCTCGCCCTGCAGCGTGGCGGTTTCCGGCATCGCTTTCCACAGGCCGTAGAAGGCGATGGCCGCCAGCGCGGCGAACAGCACGAACATGCTCTGCCACGGCGCGACGTGGATCAGCGCCGCGCCGGCCAGCGGCCCGAGCAGCGGGGCGATCAGCGCCACGTTGGCCATCAGTGCGGTGATCTTGATGCACACCGATTCTTCAAACGACTCCTGAATGGTGGCGTAGCCGACGGCGCCGATAAAGCACAGGCCGATGCCCTGCAGGAAACGCATGGCGATGAACTGTTCGATGGTGGTGACCAGCAGGATCGCCAGGCAGGCGACGATAAAGAACGCTACCCCGGCCAGCATCACCGGGCGACGGCCGCGGCGATCCGACAGCGGCCCGAGCAGCCACTGCAGGAAGATGCCGCCGGCCAGATAGGCGGTCATCGAGGTGGGCACCCACTCTTCGCCGGCGTTGAAATCCGCCACGACGGCCAGCATGCCCGGCTGAATCATATCGTTGCCGATATAGGTGGCGAACTCGAACAGCACCAGACAAAGAGGGAATAAAAGCGCCTGTCGGCCCAAACGTGCCGCAGGTGGTAATGTCGTTTTCATATTATTGTACTGATAGTAAAAGAGAAAAAGGAACTGCCAGGGCGGGAAGCGCAAACTGAGCGAGTTGTGGCGGCTATTTTGCCGCCAATTGTTCACCTTCGCAATAATAAGGTGCTGTTTAAGTGCATTCTGATATTTCGCTTTTGGGTTGTCGCCGAACGCCGTGCCCGATAACCTCTTCTTAACCTATCAATATGACACAAGATCGGGCGAGCGTTTGAGCGAGAAAATCGGCTGGATAGACAACCTGCGGGCGATGGCGTGCATGATGGTGGTGATGATCCACGCCACCACCTATTACGTCACCAACGGCGCGGCGATAGGGCTGCACAATTGGGATATCGCCAACGTGCTGAACTCGCTGTCGCGCGTGTCGGTGCCGCTGTTTTTCATGATTTCCGGCTACCTGTTTTTCGGCGACAAGAGCGCCGGCCGGCGGCATTTCACCCGTATCGCCTGCTGCATTCTGTTCTACAGCGCCATCGCGCTGATCTATATCGCGGCCTTTACCAAGATCGGCTTCTGGCCGTCGCTGCGCGCCATCCTGCAAAAGCCGGTGTTCTATCATCTGTGGTTTTTCTATGCCATTGCGGTGATTTATCTGCTGTCGCCGCTGATCAGCGTCAAGCCGGTGTCGCGCCGTTACCTGGCCGCCGCGCTGGTGGTGTTGGCGGCGATCGCCAACCCGAATACCGACAAGCTGGCCTTCGGCAACGTGCACCTGCTGCCGGTTAACCTGTATATCTACGGCGACACCTTCTACTACCTGCTGTATGCGCTGGCCGGGCGGGCGATTGGCATGATGGAGGCGCGCGGGCGCGCCGTGGGCTGGCTGGCGGCGCTGGGATTTGCGCTGTGCGTGGCGCTGATCGCGCGCGGCACCAAGCACCAGCTGTTCATCAACGGCAACTTCGCCGATACTTACTACATCTACAGCGGCCCGCTGGTGTTTATGGCGGCGGTGGCGCTGCTGGTGTGGGTGAAACACTGTTTGCCGCAGCCGATCGGCTGGTTGAGCGCGTTCTCCCGCCACTCGCTGGCGATCTACGGTTTTCACGCCCTGATCGTCAACGTGATGCGCAGCCGGCACCTGGATTTCACCGGCCACCCGCTGCTGGATATCTTCTGGGTATTCGGCGTGGCGCTGGGGCTCAGCCTGCTGCTGTCTGTCGGCCTGCAGCGGCTGGATACCCGCCGGCTGGTGTCATAGCGGCGAACGCTGGCGCTGCTGGGCGCGGCGCAGCTGTCGCCCGGAAGAAAAGCCGGCCGCCAGCGCGGCCTTCTCCAACCCATATCCTTGCTGCAGGCGCTGTTGCGCCACCGCCAACCGCAGCTGCTCATGATATTCCCGCACGCTGATGCCGACGTGGCTGCGAAACAGCCGCGCCAGGTGGCGGCTGCTGACGTGCGCTTTTTCCGCCACCTGCGGCACCGACCAGTCGGCCTCCGGCTCGGCGGCCATCACGTCCTGCGCGCGGTGCACCGCCGGGTGCAGGTGGTTGCGGTAGCGCAGCCAGGGCGACAGCTGCGGATCGTCCCCGGCGCGGCGGAAATAGACCACCATATCGCGGGCGACGTCGCGCGCCCGGCCGGCGCCGCAGTGGCGATGGACCAGGTGCAGCGCCAAATCGATGCCGGTGGTGATGCCCGCGCTGGTGTAGACGCCGCGATCTTCGACGAAGATACGGTTCTCTTTCACCTGCGCCGCCGGCGCCTGCCGGCGGATACGCTCGATAACGTCGTGGTGGGTGGTGCACTGATAGCCGTCGAGCAGCCCGGCCTGCGCCGCCAGCAGCGCGCCGGAGCAGATGCACACCAGGGTGATGCGCTGCTGCTGCAGATCGGGCCGCAGCGTCGCCAGCCAGCGACGTGCCTGCTCGGCCTCTTCCCCGGCGAAATAGCGCTGCGAATCGCCGACGCCCGGCAGCACCAGGATGGCGCCGTCTTCCAGGCGTTCGGGCAACGGCTGCAGGCCGCTCAGCGTCATGCCGATGGAGCAGACGATCTGTGGCACCGGGCTGAGATAACGCAGGCTGAACTGCCCCGCGAGGCGCAGGGTTTCCGCCGGGCCGCTGACGTCCAGCGACAGCACATTGGGCAACAGCAGAAAATAGACGGCCTGCGACATGGTTACTCCTGTGCGAGTTGCGCCAGCGTCTCATCCACGCTGGCGATGCGGGCGAAACGATCGACCAGTACGGTTTCAGTATGCCGCTTCAGCTGCGCGGGGGTAAAGACTTCACCGTCGGGATGGCGCATCGGGAAGGTCAGCGTCGCCTCGGTGACGAAAGTCACCCGATAACCGAGATCGGACGCCACCCGGGTGGTGGTTTCGCAGCACTGCTCGGTACGGATGCCGGAGACGATCAGGTGGTTGATATCCCGCTCGCGCAGCCAGGCGTCGAGGCCGGATTCGGTCAGCGCATTGTGCACATGCTTATGCACGGTGATATCCGCCTGGTGGGTGAGGAACGGCAGGCGCTGCACGTGGCCTGATGCCAGCGAGAACGGCCCCTGCGGCGAAACGTGCAGCACATCGACCAGCGCCGCGCCGCGTTGTTGGCAGCCCGCGATCAGGCGGGTCAGCGCCTGCTGAAACGCCGGCAGATCGTCCTCCTGCCAGAATGGACGGTGCTGGAATGATTGCTGGACATCGATGATCAATAACGCGCTCTGTGACATTTTCGGCCCTCCGCCAGTGTGTGTAGCGACTATCTTGCGCCGCGCCTTACTCTGGCAGAAGGCCAAAAACGGCCATCATGATGACAACAGCGGACCGACCTTAGGCTTTGCTCACCTGGCCGGCCACCAGACGCCCCTGATGGAAGGTGGCGCTGCGCGCCGGCAGGCGGGCGACCGCCTCGGCGGAACAGCTGGCGTTGACCAGCACGAACTCGGCGGCGTCGCCGGCTTTCGGCCAGGCGCGCTGGCCCTTATCGTCCAGCGGCAGCACGCCGCCGGTGGAGATGGCCATGGCGCGCGACAGGTGATACTCGTCGGCGCCGCGGTACAGCTGGGCATACAGGTTAGCCTTCTCCAGAATGTCGCCGGTGCCGAACGGCGACCAGTGGTCGATCACGCTGTCGGTGCCGGTCATCACGAACACCCCTTTCTCGCTGAGCTGCGGCAGCGGCATCATCAGGCCGCCGATCGGCACCGTAGAGGCGATGGTGATCTGCTGCGCCGCCAGCCGGGTGGCGGTTTCCGCCAGTTCGCCCGGCGTCAGCGTGGTCAGGGCGAAAGCGTGGCTGATGGTGACCTTGCCGCGCAGCGCCGGGTTTTGCTCCACGGTGGCGATCATGTAGTTAATGGCGGCGACCCCGGCCGGGCTGGTCTCATGCAGGTGGATATCCACGCCTTTGCCGGTATCGAGGGCGATCTGGAACATGGCGTCCAGCGATTTCTCCATCGCGCCGTCGACGTTGGTCGGATCGAGCCCGCCGACGTACTGCACGCCCATCTGCATCGCTTCGCGCATCAGCGCATCGACCCTGGAGTGCAGCAGGCCGTGCTGCGGGAAGGCGACGATTTCACAGCTGAAATCCGCCCGGTGGTTTTCCAGCGCGCGCTGCAGGTGCTCCAGGCTTTTCAGGCCGCTGACCGGATCGATATTGCAGTGGCTGCGCGCCACAGTGCTGCCTTTGGACTGCAGCAGGGCGATCAGGTTTTCCGCCCGCTGCTGCGAGGTGGGCAGCAGTTTCGGGATCAGCGTCTGCTCCAGCGCGATCATGTCCATGATGGTCTTGCCCTGGCGCGGGCGCGGCGCCTGCCATGGGCCGCTGTAGAAGGTTTTGTCCAGGTGGATGTGCATGTCGCGGAACGCCGGCAGCAGCAGCTGGCCCTGCGCCTGATAGCGGGGCACGCCGGCGGGCAGGGAGGCGTTGGCGGCGTGAATGGCGGCGATCTTGCCGTCTTTGATCTCCAGTGTGTACAGCGCGGTGCGGGTGCCGATCACCGTTTCGCCGTCGTTTTCAAAGCCGTCTTCCAGCCGCACCTCACTCAGGCAGTAGTGGCGATCGGTCAGGGTCATCGGTGCCGGTGCGCACTGCCCGTCGCCCGGTGACGCGGCCTGCGCCATGCCGCCCGTCAGGCCGATCACCGCGCAGGCGGTGGTGAGTTTGCCGGTTTGGCTGAGGAAGGCTCTGCGGCCCGGTTGTTGAGGGTTTTCCACGTTCGGTTCCTTAATCCAGAGGTGAGGGGTGAAACATCCCCCAATTTAGGAGAGGAACCGACCGGTTGGCAGCGACATTTGCCACTGGTGACTATTCGATTTGGTAATGATCGGCGTCTGCCTGCGTTTATTTCAACCCGCAAAACGCCGCCAGCCGCTGGGCCAGCGCCAGCGTGGCGGCGGGGGCGCCGTCGCGGTAGTAGAGCGCCAGTTCGAAGCTGTCTATCGGCGGTAATCCTTCGGCCTCGCCCAGCAACCGGTGCGTGGGCAGACGGCAGCCGGCCGGCAGCAGGGTGACGCCCAGCCCGGCGGCGGAAGCGGCGGTCAGCGCCGCCAGGTTGGCGCTGCTGTAGCCGATGCGCCAGCGTTTGCCGAGGTTGTCCAGCGCCTGGCACAGCTCGTCGCGGTACAGGCCGCTGAGCGGAAATACCGCCAGCGGCACCGGCGATTGCTCGATGGCCGGGAAGGCCAGGCTGTCCAGCCATAGCAGCGGTTCCGGCCGCGCGGCGCGCGGCGGTTGCCGGCGGCGCTGCTTCACCAGGATCAGATCCAGCTCTTCGCGCGCGTAGGCGCTGTGCAGATCGGCGCTCAGGCCGCTGGCGACGTCCAGCCGCAGGTGCGGGTGTTCGCGGCTGAAGTCGGCCAGCAGCTCGGTGGTGGGTACGGCGAAATCCTCCGGCATGCCGATCCGCAGCACGCCGTCGCGCCAGATGCCGGTCAGCGCGTCGTGGGCTTCTTCATTCAGCGCGATGATGCGGCGTGCGTAGCTCAACAGCTTCACGCCTTCTTCGGTCAGCAGCACCTGATGCGAGGAGCGCTCAAACAGCGGCTTGCCCAGCATCTCTTCCAGCCGGCGCACCTGCTGGCTAACGGTGGACTGCGACAAAAACACCCGCTCTGCGGCGCGGGTGAAGCTGTTGCTGTCGCATACGGCGACGAAGCTGAGCAGCAGCTGCGGATTGAACATCGGGTAGCGATTCATTTTCCCACTGTTGGCTATTTTATTATTTAATTTCCCAATACTAGCGGCGTTGCCTACAGTAACGCAACGCTGCGGCGATCGCGCTGTGACACCGCACTCTTCATTTTGCAGTACCAGGAATATACCGTGTTAAATCATTCTGTTAATTCATCCTCTTCGCGCCGCTGGTTCAATCCCCTGCTGCTGGCGCTGGTGTTGATCGGCCTGAACATGCGGCCGCTGTTGACCTCGATCGGTCCATTGCTGCCGACGCTGCGCCAGGCCACCGGGCTGAGCTTTGGCGGCGCGGCGCTGCTGACCACGCTGCCGGTGCTGATGATGGGCCTGATGGCGTTGGCGGGTGGCGCCATCAACCGGCTGTTCAGCGAACGCAGCGCCGTGGCGTTAAGTTTATTGGCGATCGGGCTGGGCGCGCTTTGGCGCGAACTGGCCCCCGGCAGCGTGCAGCTGCTGATGAGCGCGGTGCTGGGCGGGCTCGGCATCGGGGTGATCCAGGCGGTCATGCCCGGCATCATCAAGCATCATTTCCTCAAAAGCATGGCGCTGGTGGCCGGGCTGTGGTCGGCGGCGCTGATGGGCGGCGGCGGGCTGGGCGCGGCGATCACCCCGTGGTTGATGAGCGCGGGGCACGACTGGCACAGCGCGCTGGCCTGGTGGGCATTGCCGGCGCTGGTGGCGCTGCTGGCCTGGTGGCCGGTCAGCCGCGGGTTGTCTCGCCTGAGCGCGGCGGGTGAAAACCGCGGGCCAAGCCTGCTGCGCAACCGGCGCGCCTGGCTGCTCGGCGCCTATTTCGGCCTGATCAACGGCGGCTATACCAGCCTGATTGCGTGGCTGCCGCCGTATTACATGCAGCTTGGCTGGCAGCCGCAGGCCAGCGGTTCGCTGCTGGCGCTGATGACCTTCGGCCAGGTCATGGGCGCGCTGCTGTTGCCGGCGCTGGCGCGCAATCATGACCGGCGGCCGCTGCTGCTGCTGGCGCTGATGATGCAACTGATCGGCTTTATCGGCCTGATTTACCTGCCGCAGACGCTGCCGTGGCTGTGGGTGCTGCTTTCCGGGCTGGGGCTGGGCGGCGCATTCCCGCTGTGCCTGGTGCTGGCGCTCGATCACCTGCACCAGCCGGCGGCGGCCGGGCGACTGGTGGCCTTTATGCAGGGCGTCGGCTTCCTGTTGGCGGGGGTGACGCCCTACCTTTCCGGCCTGCTGCGCGACTACAGCGGCGGCTTCGTGCTGGACTGGCAGATCCACGCGCTGCTGGTGGTGGTGCTGATCGCCATCACCTGGCGCTTCCATCCGCACAGCTACCGGCGGGCGTTCGCCGAATAATATTTCTGTCATTGCCGCTCCCTATAGTGACGTTGCTTTTACTTCTGGGCGATAACAACGAAAAGGGACAATGACATGCACAACACCAAAACCCGGCTGGCGCTGCTGGTCGGCTGCATGGCGCTGAGCGCCAACCTGTGGGCCGAGGCGCAGCCGGTGCAGGCGACGCTGGCCGGGCATGCGCTGCTGCCGGTGAAATCCGCCGTTTCCACACCGAAAGACGCGCCGAGCGATCTGCAGCAGAGCGGTAAGTACACCAGCGGCAAACGCGTCACCGAACTGGGCAGCGTGGCGGGCAAATCCGCCGATCGCCTGACCGGCCTCGGCTTGCCGATCGACGGCCAGCCGCTGCAGGGCCACTCCGGCATCAAACACATGCCCGACGGCACCTACTGGGTGCTGACCGACAACGGCTTCGGCAGCAAGGCCAACTCGCCGGACGCCATGCTGTATCTCAATCATTACAAGATCGATTTCAAAGACGGCACGGTCGCGCCGCTGAAGACGATTTTCCTGCACGATCCGGATAAAAAGGTGCCGTTCCACATCATCAACGAGAGCACCGAGCAGCGTTATCTAACCGGCAGCGATTTCGATCCGGAAAGCTTCCAGTTTGCCGACGATGCCTTATGGATCGGTGAAGAATTTGGGCCTTACCTGATCAAGGCCGACCTGAACGGCAAAGTGCTGGCGGTGTTCGACACCCTGGTGGACGGCAAAGTAGTGAAATCGCCGGACAACCCGACGCTGACCCTGCCGGGGGCGCCGGACGGCAAGCAGAACTTCCAGGTGGCGCGCTCCAAAGGCTTTGAAGGCATGGCCGCCTCGCCGGACGGCAGCAAGCTGTACCCGCTGCTGGAAGGGGCGCTGTGGGACGGCGAGCAGTTCGAGAACGTCGGCGGCAAACGCTACCTGCGGGTGCTGGAGTTCGACGTGAAACAGCAGGCCTGGACCGGCCGCAGCTGGCAGTACGTGCTAGAAGACAACCAGAACGCCATCGGCGACTTCAACATGATCGACGCCACCCACGGGCTGGTGATCGAGCGCGACAACGGCGAAGGCACGCCGGATAAAGCCTGCGCCGCCGGTGCGCCGACCGACAACTGCTTCAGCCAGGTAGCCAAGTTCAAACGGGTGTATAAAATCGCCTTCTCGGACGCCAACGTCGGCAAACCGGTCGAGAAACTGGGCTATATCGACCTGATGAACATTCAGGATCCGAACAAGCTGGCGCGCAAGCCGCTGAACGACGGCGTGCTGACCTTCCCGTTCTTCACCATCGAGAACGTGGACGTGGTGGACGCTAACCACATCATCGTCGGCAACGACAACAACTTCCCGTTCTCCTCCAGCCGCCAGCCCAATATGGCGGATGACAACGAGTTCATCCTGCTGGACGTGAAGGATTTCCTGAAGTAGCGCTCCCCGGCCGCCGAATCGCCGGCGGCCGCCATTTCCCGCTTAGCGCAGCGAACAAACTGCGCTATAATCAGCGCCTTGCTTCTTCTCTTCTCCAAGGAAGATCCTCGTCCCCGGTGGGGCGGCCGGACTTCAAATCCGGTTGGGGCCGCCAGCGGTCCTGGGCAGGTTCGACTCCTGTGATCTTCCGCCAATTAGCCTCTACTGAACTCCACTGTCTCAAGTAAATCCCCTATAATACCCGCAATTACTGCTGATTATGTTCTCCCGAGGTCAACTGTCTCTACCGGAATCAAGTGCGTTCTGGGGGCATAATGGGGGGCATGATTTATAGCCCCATTTTGAGATGCCCCCAATGAAGCTAACAGTCAGACAAATCGACACAGCCAAGCCCAAAGAGAAGCCGTACAAGCTATCTGATGGTGGAGGCCTCTACCTTGAAGTAACCACCAACGGCTCACGCTACTGGCGTTTAAAGTATCGTTATGCGGGTAAAGAAAAGCGCCTTGCTTTCGGCGTTTATCCTGAGGTTTCTCTCGCTCAAGCCCGTGAAAAGCGTGATGCTGCGAAAAAGCTGCTGTCTGCTGGAAGCGATCCCGGTGAAGTAAAGAAAGCAGAGAAAATTGCCCAAAAGCTTAACTATGAAAATACCTTCGAAGCTATTGCCCGTGAATGGCATCAGCTGAGAGCGGATCGTTGGTCATTACGTTATCGCGATGAAATTATTGATACCTTTGAAAAGGATATTTTTCCCTACATCGGTAAGCGTCCCATAGCTGAAATTAAGCCCATGGAATTGCTGGAAACCCTTCGTCGTATGGAAAAGCGTGGTGCATTAGAAAAGATGCGCAAAGTCAGACAGCGCTGCGGTGAAGTATTCCGTCATGCAATCGTGACCGGACGCGCTGAATACAACCCTGCACCCGATCTCGCTACAGCCCTCGCTACACCAAAGAAAACGCATTTTCCTTTCCTGACTGCTGAAGAACTCCCCCACTTTCTTAGAGATCTTGCAGGCTATACCGGGAGTGTTATTACCAAGACTGCAACTCAAATCATCATGCTTACAGGAGTTCGAACTCAGGAATTACGTTTTGCTCGTTGGGAGGATATTAATTTTGAAAAGCGGCTCTGGGAGATCCCTGCTGAAGTGATGAAGATGAAACGACCACACATTGTTCCGATGTCGGATCAGGTTGTCGAGCTCTTTGAGTCACTTAAGCCTATTACCGGGCTATACCCCCTAGTATTCGTCGGACGGAATGATCGAACGAAGCCCATCTCAAAGGAAAGTGTCAATCAAGTGATTGAGTTGTTGGGATATAAAGGAAGGCTGACGGGGCACGGTTTCCGCCACACCATGAGTACCATCCTGCATGAAGAAGGTTTTAACTCGGCGTGGATTGAAACGCAGCTTGCGCATGTGGATAAGAATGCGATACGTGGGACTTACAACCATGCTCAGTATTTGGAGGGACGTAGGGAGATGATGCAGTGGTATGCCGACAACATTAGCTCTCTGGCAGAAGTTTCATTTTTACATATTAAAACAGCGGGTTAGACCATAAGGCTGAGCGTTATTGCTCAGCCCTAAATGATTAATTTACCAACCGTAGATGTTGGTTTTGAGCTCCCAAAGCATACAGACGCATAACCTCGGGAAGGAATAAATTGAAGATAGATGCAAGTTCGCTTTGGTCATACCCTAGCTCGTCTTTCGTATGATCAATTATTGCGTTCAGTAATGTTGGTGTTTCCCCGTTTACATCGAGTTTGACAGGCTCATCTATTTTGTAACGTTTAATGGACATTTGCCGCCAAATCCAATCGCTTTGACCTGCCGTAATCGCTTTTAGCGTTTTTGCTCTATAGAACAACGCAGCCATTGAAGTCCGCCAAAATGGTTTAAGGGCAGCGGCTTTTTCGATACTGATATTTCGTAAATCGTTATAAATATCAGAGGCGGGCATAAGCAATTCTGCAGCAAAAGCGTTGGCTTCATCCTCCATCGTTGGAGTGGGAGCCCGATGCATCACTAAATGACCCAGCTCATGGGCTAGAGTAAATCTGTACCTATCAACTGGCTGATTTTTATTTATAAAGATTAATGGTGGCAATCCCGCCACTTTGTAACTTAGCCCTGAAAGTCCAGTATCTTCCATATCGCAATCAATGATAATGATGCCTGCTCTTTCCAGTACCTCAACAAGGTTTTTTATCGGCCCACGTGGGATATGCCACGCAGTACGGACATTACGAGCAATTTGTTCGATATTTTCTTCGTAGTCTTCAGGATCGTAGTAAGGGAGCTCATATTCGGGCTCGAACTCAACGAACTGCAACAGCTTTCTGAGATGAGCAATACGTACATTCACTTCAGCAACAAGTTTATCCAGCACTTTCATGCTGACAGATGCTTTTTTACGGTACATCGGGTTTGCACTGATTGGTCCACCATAAAGCCTTTCTGACATCATGAAAAACTCGACGGGACAGTTAAGCGCTTCCGCAATACTGCGGATTTGGTCTTCAGTTGCAGATTTAAGCCCTTGTTCAATTTTGGACAACGTACCTTGAGACAGGGCTACACGATGAGCCAAATCCTTTTGGCTCATACCCAACATTTTCCGACGCAACTCAATCATCTCTGGGCGTACGGTGGCTGCTGACTTAATCTCCACGACCATTTTCTACCTTCGGTTCTGTCTTTCTAACCCGTTTCGGTTTCACAACACTTTTCGCAGGTGAAACACTTTTTGTAACAGGCTGAGGTTGGGGTATGTTCACTTCAAGCTCGTGTACAGGCAAGTCGTACAGATTTTCATCTGTTATATCAATTGCCCATGCAACAAATTTCCCGTTGCGCTGAGTAAGGACGATTTTATCAATTCCTACACAGTCGTCACTAAGTATGTAAAGTAACTCTAATCGAATCAGACCACCAAACATGTCAACTTCAGGGTTGTGGAAATCCAATGCTCTTTGCGTCGGATAGTTAGAAGAGCGAAGGCTCTTGTCCCCTTTTTTGATTCTCACAAAATAGCGATCTTGAATCAAAAATCCCACTTGATGAGGCATCTTTACGTACTTAATACCTTCAATTTCTGCAGCTTCAATCTGATCCTTCAAAAAAAATAAGGCATCGTTTCGGAGCACTGCCGAGCGCACTCGTTTGTCGACCAGGCGACGGGCAATATCGTTTTGAATCCAGTTTTTCCAAGCATTATCGAAAACAGAAGTTAAGGTGTTGTAGTAAGGACGGCATACTAAATGGGCTTCTTCTTTATTGATTAAAGACATAGAGGATCTCTAAAAATTTGTTGTGAAATGTCACCATGAAGGATAGAACGCAACCACATTTTTTACAACAAATTATTCCAACTTATATTCCAAACAACGACAAGTTATTGTTATTTAATAAAATTTATATTAATACCTAGTATGTGAAAATTTTTATTGCTGGTTTTTTAAACAGGGCTGCCACAGGTACAAGCAGAGATGCGTATGCGAGCTTCATATGGTGGCAAAAGCATCATAGTTTGTGATTAATCACTATCAGACAATATTCCGGAAGAGTGCTTTACTGCTAAGGGAAAGGACAGCGTACTAGTGCAATACACAGCCAAAACGTGTAATGAGCTTAAAGCTGACATGGACTCTTTGCATGAGTGTAAAGGCATGAATACTTAAGAAGACTCAACCTGAACCTCAATGTTCAGGTCGAATTACAACGTATTGTGAATATCGGCGCTTCAAAAAATTATTGCATAATGCCTGTCATGCCGTGATAGCCCATATATATCCCCACAAGAGCTATCAGCACGCTTGAGAAGTACGGAGCACGACGCGCCAGCGTATCAAATCCGCTCCAGCGTTTGGTTGCCTGACGAACGCTAAACGCCGCAGCCGCACCTACCGAAACCAGCGTAATGGCTAAGCCAATACTGAAGCACAGCACCAGGGCAGCACCAAGCGTAAACTCTTTCACCTGAATGCAGAGCAGCAAAACGGTAATGGCTGCCGGGCAAGGGATTAACCCGCCGGTCAGGCCAAACAGGACTATCTGCCCGGTTGTGACCTTACGATTGGCAAAACGCTTTTTGATATCGTTCGCATGCGCCTTTTCGTGCGCATCCTGATATTCCTGAGAATTCACGTCCAGACCTTCCAGAGCCGAGTGGTCATGCTCGTGATCGTGGTCGTGCTCATGAAACGCTACGTCGTAGTCATGCACATGGCCGCGATGACCCAGGGTTAAGCGGACATCGAAGCTGTGCGGTTCGGGGATCGGCTGGGTGGATTCCATAAAACCGTCTTTTTCAACGAAGTCGAATACCTGTGAAAAAGTATCCGGCCCACGGTTGGTCACCAGCGAAATATCCCGCGCTTCCCATTTTTTGCCGCTAAGCATGCGTAAACGCCAGTGAGGCGGCTGGCCTTCCTCAAAGATAGAGAGTTCAACGCTGCCGTGACCGGTGTCGATGACGCGTGTTTCATCGTGATGGTGGCCGTGAGAATGCTCCTGTTCCTGCTCCATCTTCCATAGCTTTTCGCCGCGCCAGGTGCGCCAGAACATCCATGCGGCAGTAGCGAGAATAATGATCGCAGAAATCAACTGGAACCAGGGCTCTGCAGATTCAGCGGTAAACTTGCGGCTGATATACATTCCACCCAGAGCAATTAACCAGACAACTGAAGTGTGGGAAAGGGTGGCAGCGAGCCCCAGCAGAACAGCCTGCTTAACGGTTCCCCGGACAGCCACGATAAAAGCGGCCATCATCGTTTTGGAATGGCCCGGTTCGAGCCCGTGGAGCGCACCCAGCAAAATAGCGCTGGGAATAAACAGCCAGGCGTTAGCCACGCCTTGCTGTAACAGAGCGGAAAAATCAGTCATGTTTCTCTTGCCTTAAAGATATTTGGTGATCTCTTTAAATTCGTTAAGCGTTGTGTCAGACCCGGCATGATCGGCGTGAAGGGCATCCTCCAGACAGTGATCGAGATGGTCATGAATGAGCGTACGCTTGGCGTTTGTTATCGCCTTTTCCACAGCATAAAGTTGCTGGGCGATATCCAGACAGGCTTTTTCATCTTCAAGCATCTGGATGGTGCTTTTCAGGTGCCCGGCGGCACGTTTAAGTCTTTTTATAATGTCGGGGTGTGAAGCGTGAACAGTCATTTTTATCCTCTCCGGGTGGAGGGGATAAGATAATGTGTATCAACGTAAGGGTCACACTGTTTATCGGTTTATCCTCTCCTGATAGTACGAACGTTGGGTAATTATTTTTTTCTCTTCGGCCATGAGGGATGTTCGTCATCAATAACGAAATCATGCTCATGGGTTATTTCCGTTTTCGCGTCAGCATCCTGATGGCTGTGCAACTGCGAATAAACCTCGTGTTCCGGACGCCAGATCAGCACGGCGGTTAACAGAGAGAACGCCGCCACAATGGTAAGCGCAATAAAAGAGGCCTGAGTTCCCCAGGTTGCCCCTACCCATCCGGCCAGCGGATAGGTAAGCAGCCAGCAGGAATGTGACAGGGCAAACTGAGCGGCAAACAGTGCAGGCCGGTCTTCCGGTGTTGATGAGCGGCGTAATAAACGCCCGGATGGCGTCTGGGAAAGCGAGTAGCCAACGCCCAGCAAAGCCCAGAGCACGACCAGCGTAAAATAATCCTTAAGGAAAATACCCAGCCCAAGGCCAACAACCAGTAAACCGGTTCCGACCATCATTGGCATCCGGTCACTTATTTTGTCGAGAAGACGCGGAAGTATCAGCGCCGATATCATCGACCCCACGCCAAAGAACGCCAGCGCAATCGCGGTGGAGCGCTGTGAGAAACCAAAGTCGGCCTGCACCAGAACCACGGTGTTGACGATCACCATCGCGCTGGCCGCTGCAACGGCCATATTCAGCGCCAGCAACCCCCGCAGCCTTGGCGTTTTCAGGAAGATGCGCATCCCGCGCGTGGTTTTATCGTAAATGGTGCGATGAACAGTCAGCGCCTGCATTCTGGGCAAGGTGACTGAGACAACCAGAATGGCGGAAGCGAGAAAACCGACGGCGGTGCCTGCAAAAAGATTGTGGAAACTCATCACCGTCAGCAGTGCGGCTGCCAGCATGGGGCTGATGACGCTTTCAAGATCGTAGGCCAGCCGGGAGAGCGAGAGCGCCCGGGTGTAGTCACGCTCGTCCGGGAGGATATCAGGAATCGTGGCCTGGAACGTTGGCGTAAACGCGGCTGACGCCGATTGCAGAATGAAAATAAGGATATAAATTTCCCAGATTTGGGTCACGAAAGGCAGTGCAAAAGCCACCATAGCCCGCACCAGATCCAACGTAACCAGCATCGTGCGGCGGGGAAATTTATCAGCGAAGGCGGCGGCAACCGGGGCGACCAGAATATAAGCACTCATTTTAATCGCCAGCGCCGTTCCCAGAACGGCCCCGGCCCTGTCGCCCGCCAGATCGTAGGCCAGAAGGCCCAGCGCAACGGTCGCCAGACCGGTACCGATAAGGGCAATTATTTGCGCCATAAACAGGTGGCGGTATGAACGATCAGAAAGAATGCTTAGCATCAGAAACTCTCCTGGCTTTCCATATCCCCCCCGGGGGGATGTGGAAAGAGTAGAGAATAGCGGTGTGCCTGGCAAGCGGTATTACATTTTAGTGGCTCTCTTTTTGGATGGCCCCCCATTGTTATATGCATATAAAAAATTATGCGTAGCAAATTCTACATGATGTATTAATCTCTACATCATGAAACTACATATTCTTATCCTGACGCTGCCCACTCAGCAGGCCACGTTGCGTATGCGTGTCTGGCGGGCATTAAAAAACACCGGTGCCGCCATGCTGCGCGACGGCGTTTATCTGTTGCCTGAAGCGCAACAGGGCCAAGAGATCTTTAACGATATAAGTCGTGAAATCCGCGATGAGGGGGGTGCGGCTTTTGTTTTTAACGCTACAACGCCCGAAGAAGAGGAAATCCGCCCGTTATTTGATCGCTCTCAGCAGTACATGGCCCTGCTGGAAAGGCTACAGGTGTGTAAAAACGACCTGGATGAGGAAACCGCCGTCAGCCAGCTGAAGGTGGTGAGAAAACTTCGGCGCGAGCTGGATCGGATTGTGGCGATTGATTTCTTTCCTGGTGAAGCGCAGGCGCAGGCCGTCTTTAGCCTGACGGAACTGGAAGCAGGCATTAACAGGTTCATCTCTCCCGGCGAGCCCCACGCCGTCAGCGGCGAGCTGACACAACTGATGCCTGAGGATTTCCACAACCGGATCTGGGCAACCCGACGCAGACCCTGGATTGACAGGCTTGCCAGCGCCTGGCTTATACGGCGTTTTATCGATCCTGATGCGCAGTTTCTCTGGCTTGAGGATGGCAATGATTGCCCGACAGCGGCGGTGGGGTTTGATTTTGATGGGGCGACCTTCAGCCACATCGACAATCGGGTGACCTTTGAAGTACTGATGGTCCGCTTCGGGCTGACGGGGGATGCCCTGAATGGTCTGGCAATGCTGGTGCATTACCTTGATGTTGGCGGGGTTCAGCCTCCCGAAGCGGCTGGCGTTGAAAGTGTACTGGCAGGATTGCGTGAAAGCATTACGGATGATGACACATTACTCGCAGCGGCCTGTTCGCTGTTTGATGGTCTGTTAACGACGTTTGAAATGAGGTCCGGCCATGATGAACAAAACGGAGTCGCTGACGCTGGCAGAGGAAAACGTTAAGCCCTCGCCGATCCCCCTGAAGGAGGCGTTCTGGTTCTGGCTCAAGCTGGGGTTTATCAGCTTTGGCGGGCCCGCCGGACAGATAGCTATCATGCACCAGGAGCTGGTCGAGAACCGGCGCTGGATATCCGAGTCGCGTTTCCTTCACGCACTCAACTTCTGTATGGTGCTGCCCGGTCCGGAAGCGCAGCAGCTTGCGACCTACATCGGCTGGCTGATGCACAGAACGTGGGGTGGCGTGATCGCCGGGCTGTTATTTATCCTTCCTTCGCTTTTTATTCTTATCGCGTTGTCGTGGATCTATATCGCCTGGGGAGACGTTGCCATTATTGCCGGTATCTTTTACGGCATTAAACCCGCCGTGGCGGCAATCGTGCTGCAGGCGGCGCATCGCATCGGGTCCCGTGCGCTGAAGCACGGTGCCCACTGGGCTATAGCTGCTGCGGCATTTGTGGCCGTTTTCGCCCTGAACGTACCTTTCCCTGTCATCGTTATTTCAGCAGCGATAACTGGCTATATCGGCGGACGCATCGCGCCGGAAAAATTTCACAGCGGCAGCGGACATAACAAACAGGAGAAAGCCGCTGGTGGAGCTGCGGTTATTGACGATCATACGCCCGTACCGGCGCATGCCCTGTTCAGCTGGGCGAAACTGTTAAGGATTGTGGCGGCGGGCGCACTGCTCTGGCTTATTCCCATGACGGTGCTGACGCTGGGGCTGGGCTGGGCGCATCCGGTGACGCAGATGAGCTGGTTCTTTACCAAGGCTGCGCTCCTTACCTTCGGTGGGGCCTACGCCGTCCTGCCATACGTTTATCAGGGTGCTGTCGCCAATTTTGGCTGGCTGACTGCCGGGCAGATGATGGACGGGCTGGCGCTGGGAGAAACCACGCCCGGCCCGCTGATTATGGTGGTGACCTTTGTCGGATTTGTTGGTGGGTATACCCATGCTGTTTTTGGCGCGGATATGCTGTTTGTCGGCGGAGCCGTTGCCGCCTGCATGGTGACGTGGTTTACCTTTCTCCCGTCCTTCATTTTCGTGCTGGCAGGCGGGCCGTTTATCGAAACGACCCACAACAAGGCCGGTTTCACGGCACCGTTAACCGCCATCACTGCGGCCGTAGTGGGCGTCATTGTTAATCTGGGGCTGTTTTTTATCTGGCATACCGTATGGCCGGAAGGCGCAAAGGGAGGGATCGATATCCCTGCAGCCCTGATTGCCGTCGCCGCTGCGTTTGCGCTTTTCCGATTAAAATGGAAGGTTACGCACGTTATTGCCCTGGCGGCTCTTGCCGGGCTGATACTCCGCCTGACCGGGCTGACGGCAGCGTGAAAAGGGGCAGGATAACCTGCCCCTGATTTATCAGATAACCCGTTTGATGTTCAGGTAGTCGCCGGTTGTATCAAGCTGTATCGTGATGGTCTCAGACCCACGATTTCGCCAGAACCAGCCATGTTTACCCTCGAACGCGGCCTGTAAAACGCCGTCTCCGGATGTGATCTGCCGGGCTTTACCATAGCCATGGTAGAAGCCTTTCGGGGCGTTGACCGGATCGCCGTGTGCATCCACGTTTACCGGCCCGGAACTGGTCCACTGATAGGTCACGCGGGCATCTTTACGCATTTCCAGTTTAACTTCAGCAGCTTCGTTGGGCTTCAGGGTGATGAGCATCTGATGACGTTGCGAGCCAGCCGCTGGTACTTCCGGCGCGCGCGTGGTCGCCGGAACGCTCAGCTCCGGGTAGGTGTTCTGCGTTATTGCCGGAGGATTATCCGGGATCGGTCGCTCATTAACCGGCGCAGCCAGCTGTCCTTGCTGAACAGCGCTGGCCTGATTATCGGCATCAGCCTCTTCGGCAAGCTGCGTTTTGATTTCTCCCATCTGCTTAAGCCCCAGTAAACGACCCACGCCAGTAGGATCAATGCCGTATTCCGAAGGCATGACGACGGTGATCAGCAGCGTCAGCGCCACGATGGCGGCGAGGATAGTGGACTGCATCAGTTTGATGGCAGAAGGTAATTCTGCGCGTGTTGGTAAATCAGTGTTGTACATTGTTTTGTCTCCCTCAGGCTAAAATGTAGCCACAAAGCTGGTAACTCATTAACAGAAATCCCGCGCTCATCATCACCACATTGGCGGTATAAGCGTGTCGGAAAAAGCTCGCCGTTTGCCGCCAGTAACTCATGACGATCAGGATGGCGCTCAGCGCGAGCAACTGGCCGATTTCAACGCCAATGTTGAAGGCAATCAGGTTGACGAACAGGCCATCGGGAGAGATTTCGAATTCCTGGATTTTGGTTGCCAGACCAAAACCGTGGAAGAATCCAAAGATGAGCGTCGCAAGCTTCGTGTTGGGCTGAACGCCAAACCAGCGCTGGAATGCCCCAAGGTTATCAAGCGCCTTATAGACCACGGACAGCCCGATAATGGCGTCGATGAGGTAAGCACTGACGCTGATATCAAAGAAGGTGCCGATGAGCAGCGTCGTCGAGTGCCCGATAGCGAACAGGCTGACGTACAGCCCGATATCGCGCATTTTGTAGAGGAAGAAAATCACCCCGAACAGAAACAGCAGGTGATCGTAACCGGTCACCATGTGCTTCGCGCCAAGGTAGATAAACGGGATGATGTTAATCCCAGTGATCTCCTGGATGTACCCTTTATCGCCTTCCGCCACGCCGTGGGCATATGCGCCCTGGCTGTAGAAAAGCAGTAACAACAGGAAAAACAGACAAGCCGAACGCGCCTGAGCTGAAAGCAGGCGAGCGCTCAACCGGCCCTGTGTATCAAGGCTGGTATACATAAAAATCCTTACATGTTGAATAATAACGAATTAACAGAAGTTATTACGCAGACAGGATTCTCGGAGGGCGTTCGGGGGTGGACTGCGGCATTTGCAGTATTTGTTCTGAACTCAACGCATATATCACCCGCATGCCCGGATTCCAGGCGTGCAGAGTAGGCAGAGTAAAGAGTTTATTCAGATCGTGGGAATGATCGGCATTGAGGTGATGCACGCTACCGTGGGAGTGAAACAACAATGGATCGTGCTCATTCAGTGGTTCATCGCTGTCGTGTTGATGGTCACTGATGGACGTTGTTTCCTGAACGCTGTATGCAGCCTGTGGTTTTGCCATAAACGAACTGCTCAGCACGGCAACAGCCATGATGATAAGCACGATTCTGGAAATGACTTCACGGCGAATAAACACAGTCAACGGCATCCTGATGATACAAAGTAACAACGTGCGTAATGTATCCGCACTGTGGGCCTGATTTCAATAGCTTCTTTCGGATTTGGTCTGGACTGAAAGTACTACCAGTTTTGTAATGCCCATCCTGGCACCTAGCAAAAAACTGCGAGGTGCAATAAGAGACATCGGAGCATAAGGGCATTCTTTTGAGCCACCCCAATAGTGAACACCGCCAGTTTGTACTACAAAGGGATGATAAAGCTAAGGAGAGAAGCAAGATGGAGCTCCGATGTTTTCTAAATTTCTGATTTACTCCTGTGCTCACAGGTTTTCATTTTCATCACATTATGAATACTGCCTGGCAAGTGAATAAAACTCCTAACCCCGGTCAAAGGGTCAATATGAACGCCTAGCTTTAACTTACAACTAAGGCAGAACAGCGAATCGTAATCTGCCTGTTCAATGGTTAGCGGGGTTACCCACTCACCGTGACCTGTGACAGCATTAGGGACAAAAATAACGTTGTGCATAATGGGCTCCTTGAGATTAGAAAAGCCAGCGTGAAATACTGGCTTTATAGGGTTGAAGAGAAGTAAGGAAAAGATGGGCGTTACTACCTACGCCGTTTATTTTTCGTTTTCAGTGCCTTGATTTCACCTCGACCAAATGTTCGGGCATTGCCCGGTAAGACCAGACGGGCACAGGCATCAATCTTGGTCATATAGCTCACCGCTTTAAGCAGACCTTTTTCCATTGATGAGTTCCCTCGTTCAAGCTTACCTAAACCACAGTCTTCATAATCGTCTTTGTGGGCGTTGCAGTTGTAGTAATGCCCTTTACTTTCGGTGATGTGTTTTTTCCAGTACTCACCGAATGCCCGGGCTAGGTTGACATCCTGACGTGCCTTGTGACCATTAACTAAAAACAGCATGTGGTAATGAAACTTACGGGCAGGTGCGTACTCTAGTTTCCAAACGGTTCCTAGTACATTACGGAACAGTGGGTTCTTTTTCATATTGCGGAATAAATGCTGGCGGCACTGGCGGGCTATGTCCGCAGTAACGTCAGACTTATGTTCATCATTCCAGGATAAATCTACTCTCAATATTAACAACCGGGAATAACGAGACTGCATATGACGAAGATAATTCAACACCCCTTTCAAGTTTTTTATCGATGCCCGTTTATATTTAAGATATTCCTTCTTAAATCCGGCCTGACTGATAGCTGTGCGATAATCCAGAATAAGTTTATTCAGGCTTTCCGCAGTCGTTATTTGATCTACTCCGACTATTTTCCCTTCATGTATCCGTGCGCACAAATCAGCATTATTTAATAAACGCTGGAAAGCTGCTATACGCGGATTGACTAACCTAGTCCGTAGATAGTCTTTCTGTAACCTTTCCAGACAGCAAATAGCATCGCGGAGTAATGAAGCGCTTGTATGAGGTTTGTAACCTTTACGGTCATACGAAACAGTAAAGGGTAATGACTTCCCTTTACCCAAAACTTTAAGATATTTATCTAACTGTTCTGCTTTATCTCTGAGCATATTGTCATCAGAAATGATTGAATACGATTGCACACCATCGTCATGATATTCCACATGCGATAATAAATACTCTTCTGGTAAGTTCATGCTTGTATATTCTCGGTTATATCAGCTTGTATGGGTATAAGGCAGTTTGCAGCTAGTCTCTTATCATCGACCATTAATTGCATTTGTATCTTTTAGAGTGTTAGCTAGGGAATAATTAATTTAATAACAATAAAATAAAATTAATAAGTTCAAGATACAATAAAATAAGAAGCGGCGATGAAATAAGCATTAACGCCTTAAGCTGCCTGTAATTAACGTATAAAAGTATGGTGTAAAGTTAGTGACCATTTTTTATAATGGCTACCATCGATTTTTACGCTCTGGATTCTTTAATTCGCTCTTCCAGCCATGCTTTAACCTCACGTTCAATCCAGCGAGAACTACGGCCAAATTTAACAGGTTTCGGAAACTTCCCCTCCTGTGCCATTTTGTAAAACCACTTGTCAGACTGACCGGTCAGTTCCGTAATAAAACGCATATTTACGAATTTATCGCTGTGAATATCAATCATGCTCATGAAAGTCTCCGGAGATGTAACAGGAGGACACCGGGCGGCATCCTTTCATGTGATAGTCCGCATATGTATGGTTTTACATTTTCCTGTCCGTATTTTTCTCTGCATATACGACAATATTTTTAATTGATGCATCTGGTCTATAACCTGCAGTCAAACCAACATTCTGTACACTATCCATTGAGTTCCACTTTGATAGTGCATACTGGTGTGATTTGATGGTGGTTTTCAGCAGTGAAATACCTGGTTAACGCCAGCTGCAGCACTGGTTTTGCGTTGTTTCAACACTACATTTTTATCTATTATTTTTCTACTTTTTTGACTACATTCAACACTGCTCGTACAATAGCCGGAATCTAAAATTTAGTATTTTTACAGGAATGTATTTGTGGGAAACTCACTACACTATGTCAATATAAAGAACAAAAGAGATCTCAGGCTTTTTCTTTGGTATCTCTCAGCTAGGGATATTGCAATTCTTATTAACACGCTGGCATCAGTAAAGAGTACTTATAGTGAAGATGATATATTTGGAAATAATGTTGAAATCGCATCAGGTGCTATTAATCAAGCCCTGTTACTGATAAAGGACAAAGCTGTTAAGGGGATTTACTCCGCATCATTTAACTTCTTTAAATCGCTTCAGTTACCCTCTTCTGAGTTTTCGTGGATAAAGAAATCTCCTGATGCCTGCTATTTCTCATGGCTGTATATAAAAACTATGGTTCATGATTTAAACGGTGAGTTACAACTTATTCCTGAGATTGTAGGAAAGATAAGAAATGCCGATTACATTTATGTCGGGCATGACTTTTTGTATAAAAGGTTACTGATAAATCCCTATCCTGTGGATAATAAAGAAAGAATAGTTGCAATTGAGGATTTTTTTGACCGTGCCCCCACAACTCTGAGACATAAACTCAACCTGATGCATCGTATTCGAAAACAATGGAACGATCTTTATTATTTAAGTGCTAATTTTCCACTCTCTCCAAAAGAGAAGAAGAAATGTGAGTGGGCTTGGGAATACATACAAAAAGACAGGAGCAAAATGCGTGGTAAAAGAAAAAATCCGGATGGCACGTATTCGGATTACTTAAATGCTCCATCTGCAACTGACAGTATCATACTTTCTGCATTAAGACCCTCAGGTGCTTATGAGAAATACATGGCTGTAAAATTTTCATATATTTTTAAATTTGTAAAAGATGATTTATTTATTCAGCGGTTCAAAAAAGCATGGGAACTGCATAAGTATAGGCTTTCAGCTGCTTCTAAAAAGAATAAATCATCAAGACGCTGTGGAACTGACAACAAAGAAGTTGTAGCAACACCTATGCCTACGGTCTCAAAGCCGGAAAGTTATAAGGATTTCTCGTCTGAGAGAAGTACTCGTGAATTCAATACTGGTTTATCGCAGCCTCTGCACATTGCGCATAATACAGAGGTCGTTTTGGAACCAAGAGAAGCATATCAAAATAATAAAGATGAGAATATTGAAGTTATGAAGCCAACTCATTCAGGAAGCAACCAAAAAGGTATAAATCCCCCTGGGACAGTAATTAAATATTTGCAATCCTCATCCCTGAAAAGTACTTTACCGTACCAGCTTATAAGCATGGCGAGTGACGGACTTGATGCAATTGCTAAAACAGCGAGTAAAATAAAAGAGAAGAAAAACATCAAGTAAGAATATTTTATTTGTCAGCATTCTATTATTTTTCAAACCTATATAACCTTAATGAGGCACAGCAGCTAAGTATGCTGATGTGACTCAACACACTGATCTGTAGTGCCGATCGATATAAAATTAACGATAGGCTAAAACTATTGATAAGCATATATCGATCGTTTTAATCATAGAAAATAACGATCAATTTCTTAAAACCGATCTGTATTAACGATTATCACATCCCCTCTCAAATGCATACGATCAGATGGCCTTTTGTACAGCAAAAGGCCATTTTTCATTTATAAAACACACAGTAAGGAGCAACTATGCTGAAGTCTCCCTCAGCCTTGCTTTTCAGTGCAGCATTGTTCTCAACCTCTGCACATGCAGTCATTCAGGAACAGCAATGGCACCACTGGTTTGGCAATATCAGTGTTATGGAGTTTGAAATTAACTCTCAGAATTCTGCAGGCGAAGTGCTCACTTTGACCTGTACAGGCGGAACGTTAGCTCTAGCTTATAGCGTACCTGCAGAGGACTACCGCGTTTCTTCCCTCACAGGCCTTGCTGAGCCTGGTATCAGTATTAACGGTACAAACTATTCTCTAGATGAAACGGCTTTTACAGCACTCAAATCTGCAGGAAATAACGGTGTAATAAAAATCACCTCTTCGAATACAGCAATTTCTAAAAAATTCAGTACTAAAGGGCTGAATGAAGCGCTGGGTGATTTTACCTGGCAGGACTGTATTCATCACTAATAATCAAAAAGGAAATATGATGCATAAATTAATAGCTTTATCGTTCAGCTCAGCAGTTCTGCTTATCCCATCTATCTCTTCTGCATTGACAGTTCACGGAGATATACATCCCGAACGCTATACCTTTTTCCTGACCCAAGAAGGAAGCAACCAATTAAAACAGGCGAATGAGCGACTAGCCAAGAATCCACAGGCCTACACGCTTGATGTGAACCATACGGGCATTCAGCCCTTTGAGGCAGTCCGCTGGGATGGTAAGCCTGTAAAGGCCGTCACCTGTGTGTTGGTAGATGGCGTTATGATGGGTAAAAAAGCTACTTGGTCACAATGCAAAGATGAAAGTGGTGCAGAATATTTTGGCAATGCCGGGTGGCCGGTACGTGATTACGTGGCAAAGGCGTGTGAAGTAGGTAAATCAGATTGTCCAGTTTACCTCGTCTTTCAGACAGACCCACCGACTATGCGGAACGATATGGCTAAATTTACACCTGCGCCTAAGAACTTCAATGCTTCAACAAACCTGACGGATGAAATTAAAAACGACGGATGTCAGATGGCTAACAATTCCTTTGAATATGCAAAAAGCAGTATTCGTTGTTCTGCAATTAACGCCGTACGTTTTATTCGTAAACAAAATACCGAAGCCACATATGAAGCTGATCTCATCACTACTTCAGGCGAAAAGATGACAATGACTATCGGGTACACCTATGGGAATGCATCCAGTAAAGAACCGGGCTGGCGCACCATTTCTGTCAAGCAGGGGGGCATTATTACTGATATCCGCAAACAGGGCCAATGGCTCCCTAATGGCTATAAGTAGAGGTATTTTCCATGCACAGCCAAAGCGAATTGATTACAAACCAGCCAGATCATGAATCCCCATGGCCCGACTGTACGTGGCAACTTGTCCTGTGCGTAACAGGGATAACGTTGATGCGAAGCCATTCGATCACGGTAAAAGCTCTGGGTGCAGGTTTGACCACCTTTAGCCTGATAAAGGCAATAAAAAAACTCGCTGCACTTGCCTGATGGCAGGAGGCGGAAGTTCAAAGGATAAAAAGACTATGGTCGAAAATGGAACAGGGAAACTCCGTAGCCTTAAAGAAAGGCTGAGTTTTTCACGCGAGAAAACACCTGCAGAAAATCTGGATGCATCATTAAGTGAGCTCCTACCGGAAAACACGGTCAAATCTTCGATAAATGGATCTGATAAATACAGGCTATTACTGGAGAATATTGTAATTAATGGTTTGTTAAATATCGCTGAAGATAAGCTTAATGATGATGCTTTTGTTGAAGTTGTTTTCAGCAAAGCATATGAGCTTTTGCCTGCCCCAGTCAGGATTGTACTGAAGCGGGAATGGTGTTTGAGCTACCTGCAGTCACAAAAAGCTCCAATTCTGAAGAAATTACAACTTTACCGTGCAGATAAGCTCAGTCCTGCCGAACTATCTGCGTTGCCCCAGTCAGATTCAGAAAAGGCTGCATCGCAGGTTTCACCTTAAATAATCCCCACTTTCAATCCAGGCCATCCTCAGGGATGGCCTTTTTTATACCCATTTTAAAGGAGCCAGCCATGACCCGTTTAGCCAGCCGCTTTGGTGCAGTCAACCTTGTTCGTCGTGACCGCCCGTTAACTCGCGACGAACTGGCCCATTATGTGCCCAGTGTCTTCAGCGAAGAAAAGCATGAATCCCGGAGTGATCGCTATACCTACATCCCGACAATTACCCTTCTCGATAACTTGCAACGCGAAGGCTTCCAGCCATTCTTCGCCTGCCAGACCAGAGTCCGCGACCAGAGCAAACGAGAGCATACGAAGCACATGCTGCGCCTGCGTCGTGAAGGCCAGATTACTGGCAAACAGGTTCCCGAAATTATTCTACTGAATAGCCACGACGGCTCCAGCTCATATCAGATGCTACCGGGGTTATTCAGAGCAGTTTGCCAAAATGGGCTGATTTGCGGTGAGAGTTTTGGCGAAGTGCGCGTGCCGCATAAAGGCAATGTAGTAGAGAAAGTCATCGAAGGGGCCTACGAAGTATTGGGAATATTTGACCGCGTAGAAGAGAAACGCGATGCCATGCAGTCGCTTTTGTTACCGCCGCCCGCTCAGCAGGTGATGGCGAAAGCGGCGCTGACATATCGCTTCGGTGAGGAGCACCAACCGGTGACAGAGTCGCAGATACTTTCCCCACGCCGCTGGCAGGATGAGAGTAACGACCTGTGGACCACTTATCAGCGCATTCAGGAAAATCTGATTAAAGGCGGGCTATCGGGGAGAACAACCAAAGGAAAGCGCGCCCATACCCGAGCAGTGAAAGGTATTGACGGTGATGTGAAGCTCAACCGTGCCCTCTGGGTGATGGCTGAGAATATGCTGCAGCTTGCTTCATGACCATTCCACCATTTTCCCTTAACGCCTTTCCGAAGATTCGGAAGGGCTTTTTCTTCTGAGGAGTTGTCATGCCTACGATCAATTTGTCCCCGATATTTCCTGCAAACGAGCAGCGAGTCATCCAGCGAGCATTACGTCTGCTGGAGAAATACCAGCGTCAACCGAGTGAGTCATTTACCTCAACCAGCCTCACAAAAACCTGGCTGCAACTGCAAATGGCTCACCTGGAGCGGGAAGTTTTCATCGTAATGTATCTCGACAATCAACATTGCCTGCTGGAGCGAGAAACACTGTTTACCGGCACGCTCAGCCATACCGAAGTGCATCCCCGCGAAGTGGTTAAATCAGCCCTGAAACATAACGCCGCTGCGGTCATTTTGGCGCATAACCACCCGTCCGGCACGACAGAAATCAGCCAGCAGGATAAACATGTCACTCTGCGAATTGCTAAAGCCTTGGCTCTGGTGGAAGTGCGTGTGTTGGATCATCTTGTGGTCGGGAACGAAGTGGTGTCTTTTGCTGAATGTGGCTTGTTATGAGGTGCAGAATGAAAATCATCAGTAAGCGTCAGGCGATGCATATTTATCGTCAGCATCCCGAATCCAGGCTATCTGCCTTCTGTACAGGTCACTACCAGTGGCATGGCAGTGTCTGCCATTACTACGGACGTGAAGTTCAGGATATCAGCGGCGTACTCGCTGTTTTTATTGAACGTCGTCAGGACCGGGCAGGCCCGTACGCCATTCTTCGCAGCGTGACAGTGAACTAATCAACCCACTCAGTCATTAAGGAATATATTAATGCAGTCGACCACCTTATCCGGCACATCGGCGGAGAACGCATCCTGCTTTCAGTGGGGATTAAAACGTAATATCACGCCATGCTTCGGCGCTCGCCTGGTACAGGAAGGCAACCGCTTATACTTTCTGGCTGACCGGGCAGGATTTAATGGCTCATTCAGTGACGAAGAAGCTTTGCGTCTGGACCAGGCATTTCCACTGATGATGAAACAGCTTGAGCAGATGCTGACCACTGGCGAGCTTGATCCCAGCAGCCAGCACTGCGTCACACGGCATCACAACGGACTTACTTGTGAAGCTGACACTCTCGGCTCTCATGGCTACGTTTACATCGCCATATATCCCTGGTCAGCTCTAACCAGGTAATACCTTCCTCTTCTTTTATCAGGGACTCAACTCATGCATATTCCAACTGTACCGGCAACGGTGACGGTTTCGTCACGCCTATCTCCTGTCCAGATTTGGCAAAAACTATTAACGTATCTTTTAGAGCATCATTACGGCCTCACGATCAACGACACACCGTTCAGTAACGATACGGCGATTCTGGAACATATAGAGGCGGGAGTGAATCTTACTGATGCTGTTAATTTCCTTGTAGAACGATTCGAGCTTGTGCGCATTGACCAGAAGGGTTTCTCCTGGCAGGATCAAGAACCCTGGCTAACACCTTTGGATGTTCATCGGGCACAGTTCACCCTTGGCTTGAAACGCTCATAAATCAGCCAGCTGATCATTAAGGAAAAACATGTGGGGGCATAATTGGGGGCATGTCAGAAAATCGAATAGAAAAATAATCAATAAATTCAATATAATTATCTATCAAATGCGATTCCTGTGATCTCCGCCAAATTATTGTTTCCCACACTTTCTTGAATTCAAAAAAATCCTATCCAAGCGAATCACCTCGCAGACATTTTTTTGAGAAAATAACCGTTGTTCGAGTAATGAGCTTCGATGAGCTTCTCTGGCATACTAAGCGAATTACAGCGTTGTAAGTCAGATTAAAGCGGAGGCGACATGGCAGACAAACACTTAACCCAATCACCGGCAGGTGAGTTTGTTATGTTTGCCAGCGATGATGGCGAAGTGCGCGTTGAATGTCGCTTTGAGCAAGAAACGCTGTGGCTGCCCCATGCGACCATCGCGAATCTTTATCAAGTGACTCCCCAGGCGATTACACAGCACATCAAAGCGATCTACGAAGAAGCGGAACTTGAACAAAACGCAACCTGTAAGTCTTACTTACAGGTTCAGCAGGAAGAAGCTCGCCTAGTGGGCTACAATTAATCTGATCGCGATTATTAAGCTCCTTAATTAAATAGCTAGTACCACCTCTATAGAATAGAAGATGCGCTGGGTTTGGTTTAGTGAACTAAAAAATAAAATTTTCAAATAGTTAATTAATGTCGGGTTTAATTAGTTTGTATTTCAATTATATCGTTGATACTAATGAAAAAATCTGAATCTGCGCGTACGTAAATTCCAAAAATAGCACCATCGAACTCATTCAACTCATCCAAAGTTTCCAAAATTTGCGAGTCAGAAACTGATAGTAGTTTGCGATGGAGTATAGATATCGCCTCGCAACGCTCAGTCATTTCAGTTACTCTAAATACATTGCCATTTATTATCACCTTTTTAATATCTTTCTCGTTAGGACATGGGAATTCAGAAACGATTATGTTTGGACGAAAAATAGCATGATCTATCTCATCTAAACCACAGGTTTTTTTTAATTTCTCGAGAGAATTCTGCGAAATAATATGTATCGGACCTGTATCCATGAAACAATGGGAGAAATCATTAATGTGCTTAATTTTCGCAAGTATCACATTGATTTTCAAATAGGTGCTTATAAATTCTGAAATGTTTCCTCGAAAAACTGTCACATCAACCTCCCTTGACCATATTTTTATGACTCCATCAAGAGGTGGTGGGGTGTCAAACTCACTGATTTTTCCCTCAATAGATACTGATAGCCTACCGTCAATTTCAGTGATTAAAATATCCGTTAGTAGAGGGGTGTCTCTTAATGTGATGAATTTATTGTTTTCAGAATCAAAAAGACAATAAATACGATCGCCAGTGATACCATTCATGCTCCCAGTACAAAAACCTGACGAGATTCCAGAACCGGACTTTAGTGGGTAATGTATTATTTTTGAAATGATACTCATGAATTTTTTCTCGTTGAATAGTAATACTCTTCGATAACTAAGTGGCCTGCATCAATATCGTATGATGCGTCTATTATGTTTCTTCGGATACGCAAACTAACGGCATAGAGCTCTGCAGGCTTAACAAGTTCATGACCGAGAATGACAAAAAGACAATCGGTCGTGATTTCTGATATTTTGAAGCAATCAGAATCAACATCTTTTGAGCCAACCCAAGCCATTACTTTATCATTTGCGGTGTAGATCAATTCACCGTAATTCACTTTTTTCTCACTGTTTTGGAAAAGAGGAATGATGCATTCATCATCTGAAGCTAACGTCACCTCTACCTTTGCTAAAGGATCTACTGAGAATAAGTCATGTCCGCCAATGCCAATACCGTAATGGAACGCCGCTTCGTTATATGCATCAATAACGTTATTGATAGAACGAAATCCACGTGAGGAAAAATTCTCCCTGAGTTTTTCTCCTGCTGTTTTTAAATTACATTTACCTGTGGTGTTTGCTATTATTTTTTTAAAGCCATCGTTAAAGCGTTGCAGGTCACCTGAAATATCTGTTGAGACGAGATCGTTGCAACGAGAAATGAACTCTATTTTGCTTGGAGAGCAGATGACTCCTCGCATAACAAGAAATAGGGCATGCGTAACGCCAGCTATTGAGGCCTCGTCGCTTATAGAGAAATACATATCACCCCCCCATAAAATTCTTATACAGCAACAAAATTCCTATAAGCAAAAGTGCTGCTCCAGATATATAATTCAGAATTACAGTCACACGTTGGTTTTTTTGTGACATTTTTGCTAGCATTCCTCCCGTCAATCCAGCGGTCAAATCGATAGGCAACGCTGTTGCCGGAACAATCAGGGAGATCAGTAAGGCTTCTAGAGGAGTATATCCACCTGATAAGATTAATCCTGGTAGGATAGAAAGATAGAAAAGAATAGTTTTTGGATTCAAGAACTCGACTGAAACAGCCTGAAAGTACAATTTGGATAATTTATTCCTTTTCCTATCCACACTAAGAGATTGGGGGCCTCCAGTATTCCTTGCCTCCTTTAATGCATCCCAGCCAAGATATAAAATATAGACGCCACCAATTAGTGCGACAGCATTGGCCACATGTGCGTTCTGAGCAACGATAGCTGTCACCCCTAGTCCGGCTAGAAGCGCATGGATTGAACTCCCAGAAGCAAGCCCCAGAGCAGATACAGCCCCTGCAGCCTTTCCTTCGCTGATACCTCTGGCACTGACAAACAGCAACGAGGGACCTGGACTTAAATTAAGTAAAAGTGCGGCTAATGCGAATGCGAGAATACTAGTATGTTCCATAATTATCCTATCACAAGTGATGTTAATGCTTTATAGTTGCAGGTCAGTACGTGTTGAGACTTAACCATATTATTTTCTTCATTTGAAGAAATAGCCATGCAGGCTCCTGACTGAATTTTTTTTCTGCATTTCATGCAAATGCCAGCTTTGCACATATGTTTCAGTTCAATATTATTCTCCAGAGCTGAATCCAGGATGGTATCCTCAGGTATAATCCCGAAAACGTCATCATTATGCTTTACTATGATATCTCGTGGTAAGTAGTTGATATAATAAGAGCTATTTTTATTGTATTCGGACTCTTTCAGCACAATTTCTGGGTAAATACTGTTCTTACTGAAAATACGCGTAATAGTTTCGAAAAGGTAGTTACCAATAATAATGAACCTCTCAAACTTGGTCAAATGGAATGACACTGATATGGCCATCAAGAGTCCATTATCACTCCATTCTTTTTCGATGTAATTTATGTCTCTGAGATAGCATGTCTCATAAAGGTTGACAAACTCTAAAGACAGGGTTTTAGTCCCTTTATCATCTTGAAAGTTAACTTCAAATATGGAGCATTCCTCACTATATCCATAAGGGTCATATCTCGAAACTTTCAGTGTCAATACTTCTGCAACATCGTCATCATGTCGAATAGCTCCCTTGATGAGCAGTGTTCTATTACTCATTATCTACTCCTCCGGGAGCATGAAATCATTATTTAGAAATAATTTTCAGCACTTCCCTGCCGACGAATATCCAGTGAGCAACAATGGAAACCACCTCCCACAGTCCTGCCATGGCGGAATGATGCGGGTATTACCTCTAATCCACAGCGGTCAAGGATCTCGGCTAATTTATGCTGGCTCCTCTCTACAATAATCGTCTTTTCATCGATAGAAAGAACGTTCATTGCGATCCAGACGGAGGCCCTAGCCCAGTCAAAAGAATAACCGATATCTTCGGGATCATTAAAGAGAATGAGTTCCCAATTTTTAAATTGGGCCGGGATATCTGCTGGAGTCATTCTCCCTGCATTAATTAATGCTAATCCAGGGCGTAGTAATTGCATAGTTGTTCCAACATGATCACTGCAAATTGACATTTGATGGAAGTTAAATTTATCGCCAAAGGTTCTTTCCAGCCACTCAAATCCGGCACGATTGCCGCTATTGCTGATGTTATAGAAAATATCTTTTCCGCAACGCATTATGTTGGCTGCATCGAACAGGGGATCATTCTCTGCCAGGTAAGGCGTTGCACCATCCCAAAGATAAGTATCATCAGTTAAAATTGGTTTTGGGGCTGAGAGCCATTTTTCACCTTTTGAAAAATACTCCCGAGTGATATTGCGGAAAGACTGGCTCTCGAAGTATCGATTCCGTGACGGCATAGGCACTTCGATCAATGTATCGCCAAGTACCAGCATGCAATCTCGAGGCATTAGAGCATGGGATTGTTGAGATGCCCAATGCGGAGTCTGGCAGACAACATCCAGGTTGATAGCTTCAGGTCGTCTTACTTTTACCCCATAACCTTCCAAAATGGACGTCAACTCCTGAAAGTCTTCTTCCATTTCGCTTTTTACGCGTTCGATAATTGGTGTTGGATTTTTTTGCTGAACAAAATCCTCCTGCAGATCAAAGAAATTTCTGGAGGAAATATCTAAATCTGGCAAGGTGAGATTTTTAGGGCTGCCCAGAATGATTTCTTCTAACCTGCCCCAATCGCTGTAGCTGTTAATGATATTCATTTTCCATCCTGTTTTTTTGTGAAACCCAAAGCGAAAGACTGACCTGTCGGCATGACTTCCAGAACGTTGATGTTGACATTGGCTGGTAATGAGAATGTCCAGAAAACGGTTTCAGCAATATTATCTGCGGTGAGATATGTTTTTTTTTCATACAGTGAATCCGCTTTTTCCACATCCCCTTTGAATCGAACGATGGCAAATTCAGTTTTAGATAAGCCCGGAGCGATGCAGGATGCTCTGATGTTAGTGCCTTCCAGATCGGTTTTTAGGTTGAGGGTAAAATTATGAACAAACGATTTAGTTGCACCGTATACATTGCTTCCGATATAAGGGTAATAAGCGGCTACTGAACCGATATTGATAATATGACCTTGGTTTTTTATCTTGAAAATCTCCAGCATACGTCTGGTGATATGTAAAAGGGCCAATATATTTGTGTTAACCATAGTCTCCCAGTCACTGATATCGTTATCTTGGGCTGGGCCAAATCCCAATGATAATCCTGCATTGTTTATCAGTGCTATAATGTTCTCGAACTCTTCCGGTATGTTATCAAGACATTCATCAACTGAATATTTATCGGTGATATCCATTGCTAGTGCGTGAACTTTTCTAGGAAAATCCATTGATAACTCCATCAATTTTTCCTTACGCCTCGCTATTGCAATGACATTATATCCTTCGGCAAGAAAGCGACGAGCAATGGCTTCGCCGAAGCCTGAGGATGCTCCAGTGACAATTATCGTTTCCATTTAAATCTCTTTTTAGAGGTTAATTTTCTTGCTAAAAGGACAGGACCAAACTTGCTGAGTCGCGTTCCCCGCATACTGCCTAGCTTCGCTTTGTTCACCAAAGTCACTTAAATTTGGATTTAGTGTCCCTTGAATTTTCATCTCTCGCCGTCGTATTTCCTTCTGCATCTTCTGGAATGCGCCGTCAACCTTAAGGTGTCTGAATTGACGATGGGCGTTGAACACGAGAGCTGGAAAGGGGGCTTGCCGGCTGATTCTGGAGGAGTAAGGGTGTAAGCCCACGATAAAGAAAGGTTCCCCGACCAGAGAAAAACCAAAATCTGGAGAGTATGGATCAGCGGAAGACTCCTTACTCCATTCATATCCAGCCTGAATATCAAGTTCATGCAGTCGAGTAAGGGTTGTCCAGACAAAGTCTTCAAATTCAGCTTCGGACTGTATGTCCCGATCGCTGAAGGTTAGAACAAAAGTGGCGTTAGTTTTGCTCAGCGTTTCACGAATACCGGCGAATTGTTGTAGAAAGCCATATGCATCTTCAAGGGTCACTTTATTGTCGAAGCAACAATCCCGATGAAGCAATGTTTTCAGGTAAGACGCGGTTTTCGCACCTATGCAACTAAACGAGTCGGATTCAACAAAAGCCATGAATTTTTCAAAAATTTTTGGACTATTTGTGACTGAAACATCATCCCTAGACATAACTCAATTCCGCATAATTTTTCAGAATATATGCATAAAATTAATTTCCATGATAGGGGGGTGTCAACAAGTTTTTATGTAAATATTTTGATTCCAAGACAGTGCTTTGGTTTATTGTGTTTTATTTCATGATGTTGTGTGATTATAAAATTTTTTATAGTGTTCATTTTTTGAGTAATTACATTAATTTAATAGTTAAATTATTAGCTAAGTCACTTTTATATATGCTTGGAGTGAATATGTATGCCATCTAAAGTGCGATGTTTGATACCGCCTTTCAGGGAGGAGAACACTCCATTCGGGAAACTATCAACGATTTGGTGGAAGAACACTGTCTGGTCCGCATCGATCGTAATCTTCGGCCTTGGATGGAGCATAGTGCTTACCTGTCTGCTGGTGACATTCTGCGAGCTTACAGGGCTATAGGATTGTCCCTACAAAAATCTTAAAGATAGGAGGGGAGAAAGGATACAGTTTGAGCAAATATACTCGTGTATAATTGGGTGTCCTGTACCGATAAGGTTGGGTTGTTTTTTGTACTTTCCACGTGAAGAAAAAGCATTTGGGGGTGCTTATGGGGGTTAATTAATTATCCATTTCAAATAACTCCTTTTATATCATATTAATAAGTCTCTTATGCGACTCCTGTGATCGCCAATCCCTGATCATTTTCCTATGCTGAACGATACGGCTATCTTTAATGCAATGAGCCGGCTCGGCCGTGCGCGCATCATTCGGAGGTCAACATGCGAAGTCTGGAAGATCAACTTGCCGCTTATGCCGCCTATCACCGCGATGCGCGCAATATCGCCACGCATTTTATCGGCATCCCGCTGATCGTCGTCAGCCTGCTGGCGCTGCTCTCCCGGCCGGCGTGGGGCGCTGGATGGCTGCCGTTTTCGCCGGCCGCCGCGGTGGTTATCGTCGCGGCCCTCTATTACCTGCGGCTGAGCCTGCGCCTTGGCGGCATGATGCTGGCGTTGCTGCTGCTGTGCCTCGTGTTCGGCGCCTGGGTGGCGTCGCTGTCGACGGCGGCGTGGCTGAGCGTCGGCATCGGCGGCTTCGTCATCGGCTGGCTGTTTCAGTTTGTCGGGCATTTCTGGGAGGGGAGAAAACCAGCGTTTATGGACGACGTGACGGGCCTTACCATCGGCCCGCTGTTCGTGCTGGCGGAAGCCTGCTTCCTGGCCGGCGGGCTGCGCGAACTGCAGCGGAACATCGAAATGCGCTCGGGCAAAGTGCGCAGTGGAAGGGCATGAGGTGGGCTTGATTCCTACGGTGACGGCGTTTCCGCTGCAGCAGGCTTTTATCCCGCTGCTGGAGGCGCTGACGTCGGGGCTACCGTGCCAATTCCCGGCGCTCATCCACAGCATATACCTCTACGGCAGCGTCGCGCGCGGCGAAGCCATTCCCGGCGTGTCCGATCTGGACATCACGCTGTTGCTCACCAAGCCGGCCGATAGCGAGGCGTTGCAGCGCCTTGAGGCGTGGCGGCAGGCTTTTCAGCTGGAGCAGCGGATCGTGAGCAAGGTCGACTTTGACATCGGCAGCGTCGAGGAGGCGTTGAACCCTGAGCATTGCCATTCCTGGGGATTTTGGCTGAAGCATCACTGCCGCTGCCTGTGGGGCGAAGACGTTTCCGCCGCTTTTCCGCTGTTTCGGCCCGATCGGCGCATCGCGCTGGCGGTCAATGCCGATTTACGGCCCGTGTTGGTGCGATATCGGGAGCAGCTACTGCTGCAGGCAAGCCCGGTGCCGGATGAGAAGCGCTTAAAGCGCGAAGCGGCCAGAAAGCTGATCCGCGCCACCAACATGCTGCGCGCCGAGGGCAGCGCATTCTGGCCGACAACGTTAACCGACTATGCCGAACAGCTGCTGGCGCGCTATCCGGCACAGCAGGCTGACATGACGTACTTGCTGGCTCATGCGGTTGGCGAGGCGAACGACGCTGCCTTTGCCGACCGGATGATGGATTTTCTTGCGTGGATGGAAGGGCAGCGGTAGGGCGGCTGCCACGCGTGATCACACCGGATTACGGATGCCCCCTCCCACCGCACTTTTAACAAATTTGCAAAAGTCTTTTAGCCTCCCGCCTGCTTATCTTTGTTGTGATCAATGTCATACTTTCGGCATCTTAACTGTTCCCGCGCTTCGGCAGCGGTAAACCGGAGTTGTTGCATGAAAGTGAATTATCCCTTGTTAGCGCTGGCGGTGGGGGCGTTCGGCATCGGCACCACCGAATTCTCTCCTATGGGCTTGCTGCCGACCATCGCCAAAGGGGTGGACGTCTCCATTCCGATGGCCGGCATGTTGATCAGCGCCTACGCCGTCGGCGTGATGGTCGGCGCGCCGCTGATGACGCTGCTGCTGTCGCACCGGGCGCGCAGAAGCGCGCTGATTTTCCTGATGGCGATCTTTACCCTGGGCAACGTGCTGTCGGCCATCGCGCCGGATTACACCACCCTGATGCTGTCGCGCATCATCACCAGCCTGAACCACGGCGCCTTCTTTGGCCTCGGATCGGTGGTGGCCGCCAGCGTGGTGCCGAAAGAGAAACAGGCCAGCGCCGTGGCGACCATGTTTATGGGGCTGACCATCGCCAATATCGGCGGGGTGCCCGCCGCAACCTGGCTGGGTGAAACCATCGGCTGGCGCATGTCGTTCCTGGCGACGGCCGGGCTGGGCGTGATCGCCATGCTGGGGCTGTGGTTCTCGTTGCCGAAAGGCAGCGCCGGCGCGCGCCCTGACGTGAAACGCGAGCTGTCGGTGCTGGTGCGGCCGCAGGTGCTGACCGCGCTGCTGACGACCGTGCTGGGGGCGGGCGCGATGTTCACGCTCTATACCTACATCTCGCCGGTATTGCAGCACATCACCGAGGCGACGCCGCTGTTCGTGACGGTGATGCTGGTGCTGATCGGCGTCGGTTTCTCCATCGGCAACTACCTCGGCGGCAAGTTCGCCGACCGTTCCGAGAGCGCGACGCTGAAGGGCTTCTTGCTGCTGTTGGTGGCCATCATGCTGCTGATCCCGCTGCTGGCGCGCAGTGACATCGGCGCAGCGGTGAGCATGGTGATTTGGGGCGCGGCGACCTTTGCCGTGGTGCCGCCGCTGCAGATGCGCGTGATGCGCGTGGCCAGCGAAGCACCGGGGCTGTCGTCTTCGGTCAACATCGGCGCTTTCAACCTGGGCAACGCGCTGGGCGCCGCCGCCGGTGGCGCGGTGGTCTCCGCCGGTCTGGGTTACAGCTTCGTGCCGGTGATGGGGGCGATTATCGCCGGGCTGGCGCTGCTGTTGGTGTTGTTCACCAGCCGCACCGCCGCAAAAGTCGTTTACGCCAACGGCTAAGCGACAGCGTGCGGCGGTTTTTTATCCGCCGCACGCCGTTAGCCGCATAAAACATAAACGCTTATCCTCTCCCGCCCCCATTTATCTGTTCGGCATCAACTCTTAGCCGCTATCATTATCTTTGTGTATAAGTGGCCGCCGCTCGGTGCGGCGCCTCTGGGATAATGAAAGACCTGCCTAAGGAAAGATCCACATGAGAAATATCTTCTTCTTCGACGCGATGCTGACGCCAAAAATCATCACCGCCGTTTACTGGCTGGCGCTGTTGGGCGTGTTGATCAGCGGCATCGGCATGATGTTCTACGGCGAGTTCTTCCGTGGCCTGTTCGGCATCATCGTCGGCGGTGTGTTCGTGCGCGTGGCGTTCGAGATGATCATCATTGCGTTTAAAAATAACGAATATCTGCGCAAGATCGCCGAAAAACCGTAATGCTGTCCCAACGCCGGGTGCCTCCCGGCGTTGTTTCCCTTTCCGCCCAAGCTATTCGAAGCCGAGCAGGCTGAACGCATCGTCCTGTGGGGCGTAACCCAGCAGGCGACGGGTCTCTTCCAGCGATAAACGCGTGTAGCGGTTATTGGAAACCCCGTGCACCACCGCATATTGCACCCCTTCGACACGAATGCAGCGCTCCAGCAGATCGGCGGCGTCGCGATGGCTGAGAAACGCGCTCATGTCGCGGGCGCTGAGCCGATCTCCCGGGCTCAGGCTGGTGAAGTTGGCGATGCGCACCGACAGGGCAGAAAGCCCTTCCTGATGGGCGAAGTAGGCGGCGATGCCTTCGCCGAAGGCTTTACTGGCGCCGTACAGGTTCTTCGGTTTCGGCGCGTCGTCCGGGCGGATTTGATAGTCGAGCGGGTAGCCTTCCACCGCCTGCGCGCTGCTGGCGAACACCACCCGGCGGCAGCCGGCGTCTTTCGCCGCGCGGAAGATATTGAAGGTGCCGAGAATGTTGTTGTCCATCAACGAGCCGCAGAAGTCGGCGTCGGGGGAGGGATCGGCCGCCAGATGCAACACGGTGTCGATATTGGCGCAGGCCGCGCGGCAGGCGTCGAGATCGGCGATGTTGAAGCTGATGACTTCGTCGCCGGGTTGCAGATCGTTCAGCAGACTGATGTCGCGTTCCGCCAGGCGCAGCGCGTAGCGATCGCCCATTGCCTGACGAAACGCCGTGGCTACCCGGCCGCCGGCGCCGGTGATCAGAATCCGTCCTACATCAGTACGCAACACCATGATGACTGCCATCCCTACTCTCGATTAAGTGTTGACCAGTAATAATCCCCCGCGTGACTTTTGTCCAGTATTTATATTAGTCATTCTGATGCTTTATGCCGGTAATGGGCACGTTTTGCCGAGCGTTTCGACCAGGAAATTCATCACCGCGCGCACGGCAGCGGTGCGCGCCAAATCGGGATACGTCACCAGCCAAAGCTCGCGCGTTGGCGCGGCATTGGCCGTGGGCAACGGGACCAGATCCGGATCGCCATCGGCGACGAAAGTCGGCAAAACGGCGGCACCCAGCCCTGAACGCGCCGCTTGTTGCAGTGAAAACAGATCGCTGGCCTGAAAGACCACCGGACGCCCCTGCAACAGCTGTTGCAGCCATTGCTGATGCGGCTGCTGTTGGTAGTGATGGTCATAGGCGAGAAAGCGGCGCGCCGCGTCGGGTAGTGCGGCGTGCTCCGGTGCGGCATACAGCGCGTAGCGCATCATGCCTATGCGCTGCGTCAGCAGCTCTGGCTGCTGCGGGCGCACCATGCGCACGGCGATGTCGGCTTCGCCGCGATCCAGCTCGGCGAGCGCCGATTCACCCGACAGCGTGACGACGATCTGTGGAAAAGCCTGGTTAAATGCGGCAATGCGCGGCGCGAGAATATGCGCGGCGATCGACGGCGGCGCACTGATGCGCACGCCGGCCTGGGGCGCTGCGCCGGCGCTGCGCGCATGGCGGGCAATAGCCTGGCTTTGCGCCTCGATCTCCGCCGCCAGCCCGGCAATCGCCTGTCCGTCCTGGGTCAACGGTGTGCTGCGCGGCAGTCGTACGATCAAACGCAGGCCGAGCGCCTGTTCCAGCGCCGCTACGCGTCGCCCGACGGTGGCGTGATCGCAACCCAGCTCCCGCGCTGCCGCCGACAACGAACCGGTGCGCGCCAGCGCCACGAAGTGTTTTAAATCCTGCCAGTCAAACATCGGTGAATTCCTGCACATTAATGATGCGATTTTCGGGAATATTCACACGAATAACGGCGTGATTCAATGTATGAACGTTTCCTCTTAAATTGAATTATTAAATTAATTTTTCTTATGAATTTGCAATTACAGCAACGCACGGCATTGGTCACGGGCGCCAGCGAAGGGATCGGTGCCGGCATGGTCAGGGTATTGGCCGCTCAAGGTGTCAAGGTAGTGGCCACCGCACGACGCGGTGACCGGCTGCAGGCCTTGGCGGATGAGGTGGAACGGCAAGGGGCGGCGCGTCCACAGGTGATCGTTGCCGATGTGACCGAGCCTGAGGCTCTCGCCCGTTTGGCGGCGCAGGCGCTGTGCCAGGTGGGGACAGTCGATATTCTGATCAACGCGGTCGGCGCGTTTCACCCCACGACGTTGAACGACAGCGATCGCAGCTGGGATGACGCTTTCGCTTTGAACTTCACGCCGGCCCGCAGATTGACTCAGGCGCTGTTGCCGGCCATGCAGGCGCAAGGCTGGGGCCGGATTATCAACATCAGCGGCTCGATGGAGCCGCGCAGCCTGAGCGCCGCCAGCGCCGCCAAGGGCGCATTGCATCTGTGGGCCAAAGGACTGGCCGGCGATGTGGCTGCGCAGGGGATTACCGTCAATACGTTACAGCCGGGGCGCATCAACAGTGAACAGATCCGCGAGCGCTTATACGCTTGCGATGAAGCACGCCAGGCGTTTATTGCGCAACATATCCCGATCGGCTACTTCGGCGAACCGGAAGACATGGCCTATCTGGCGGCGTTTCTTTGCTCCCCGCTCGCGCGATATATCACCGGCGCGGTGATCCCGGTAGATGGCGGCATGCATTATTTCGCGCATTGAGGTCGTTTTGCCCCCGCGATCACAGTTCGGCAATTTGCCGGCGCAAAGGCTTGCCCCGGCAAAATCCGCGGTGTTAACGTCATAACTCAACCGATTTAGGGTTGTTACTGCTACGGCAGGCAAAACCTAAACCTCGCGTTTCTGTTCCCCGATGGGGCAGAGGCCGCGAGGTTTAGTTTTTTTTTTCGCCGAATTCCGCCTCAGCGCCAGGCCAGTGCGGGGAGGGGAGAGGCAGAACGCGAAGTCTAAGGATAACCGTATGAAATATGACACATTAGCCAGTGAGATTTTGGCCGGCGTCGGTGGCCGCGACAATGTGAAAAGCCTGGTGCACTGCGCCACCCGCCTGCGTTTCAAGCTGCGTGACGACACTCGCGCCAACGCGGCAGCGCTGAAGAAAAACCCCGGCGTCATCATGGTGGTGGAGAGCGGCGGCCAGTTCCAGGTGGTGGTGGGCAACCACGTGGCGGAGGTGTTCGACGCGGTTAACCGCGTTGGCGGGTTGGCCGAGGGCGCGCCGAGCGACGACGCGGGCGGCAAAAAAGACAACCTGCTCAGCCGCTTTATCGATCTGGTGTCCGGCATTTTTACCCCGCTGCTCGGGGTGATGGCCGCTTCGGGGATCCTGAAAGGCTTCCTGGCGCTGAGCCTGGCCTGCGGCTGGCTGCTGGAGAGCGGCGGCGCCTTCAAAATGCTGTTCGCCGCCAGCGACTCGCTGTTCTACTTCTTCCCGATCATGCTCGGCTACACCGCCGGGAAAAAATTTGGCGGCAACCCCTTCGTCACCATGGCGATCGGCGGCGCGTTGACGCATCCGCTGATGATGGCGGCGTTCGACGCGGCGCAGCAGCCGGGGGCGGTGCGCGAATACTTCTTCGGCATTCCGCTGACCTTCATCAACTACAGTTCGTCGGTGATCCCGATCATCTTCGCGGCCTGGGTGTCCTGCCGCCTGGAGCCGCTGTTTAACCGGGTGATCCACAGCGCGCTGCGCAATTTCATCACGCCGCTGCTGTGCCTGGCGATCACCGTGCCGTTGACCTTCCTGCTGATCGGCCCGGCGGCGACCTGGCTCAGCCACCTGCTGGCCAACGGCTATCAGAGCATTTACGCCTTTAACCCGATCATCGCCGGCGCCTTTATGGGGGCGATGTGGCAGGTGTGCGTGATCTTCGGTCTGCATTGGGGATTGGTGCCGTTGATGATCAATAACCTGAGCGTGCTGGGGCGCGACACCATGGTGCCGCTGCTGCTGCCGGCGGTGATGGGGCAGGTCGGCGCCACGCTGGGCGTGATGCTGCGCACCCGCGATGCCAAGCTGCGGGCGCTGTCCGCTTCGGCCATCGGCGCCGGGATTTTCGGCATCACCGAACCGGCGGTATACGGCGTTACGCTGCCGAACAAACGCCCGTTCATCTTCGGCTGCATTGGCGGCGCGCTGGGCGGTGCGGTGATCGGCTACTTCCATACCTCGGTCTACTCGTTCGGCCTGGTGAGCGTATTCACCTTCGCGCAGATCATCCCCGGCGGCGGCATCGACGCCACGGTATGGGGCGCGATCGGCGGCACCCTGCTGTCGTTCGTGTTCGCCGCGCTGGCCAGCTACCTGTTCGGCGTCGCACCGGCGGAAGAGACGGCGCAGCCTGAAGCCGCCGCGCCGCTTAACCGCAAACAGGCCATCCTCAGCCCGATCGCCGGCGACATCGTGCCGCTGGATCAGGTGAACGACGCGACCTTTGCCAGCGGCCTGCTGGGGAAAGGGGTGGCGATTGCGCCGCAGCAGGGGCGCGTGGTGGCACCGGTGAGCGGCAGCGTGGCCTCACTGTTCAAAACCAAACACGCCATCGGCATCGAATCGGACGACGGCGCGGAGATTCTCATCCACGTCGGCATCGATACCGTGAAGCTGGACGGGGCGCATTTCACCGCCCACGTGCGGGAAGGCGAGCGGGTCGCCCCGGGCGATCTGCTGATCGAGTTCGACCAGGCGGCGATCCAGGCCGCCGGCTATGACACCACCACGCCGATCATCATCAGCAACAGCGATGACTACGTGGACGTGTTGACCAGCGGCCTGTCTCCGGTGCAGGAACAGGCGCCGCTGCTGACTTTATTACGCTAATTGAGGAGCAAGCGATGAACGGCAAGTTTCCGCAACATTTTCTGTGGGGCGGCGCGGTAGCGGCGAACCAGGTAGAAGGCGCGTATCAGGCCGACGGCAAGGGGCTGTCGACCTCCGATCTGCAGCCGCAGGGCATCTTCGGCGCCATTACGCCGCGCACGGCGGGCGACAGCGGCATCAAGGACGTGGCGATCGATTTCTATCACCGCTATCCGGAGGACATCGCGCTGTTCGCCGAAATGGGCTTCAAGTGTCTGCGCACCTCGATCGCCTGGACGCGCATTTTCCCGCAGGGCGACGAAGAGACGCCGAACGAAGCCGGGCTGGCGTTTTACGATCGGCTGTTCGATGAGATGGCGAAGTACGGCATTCAGCCGCTGATCACGTTGTCGCACTATGAGATGCCTTACGGCCTGGTGAAGCACTACGGCGGCTGGGGCGATCGGCGCACCATCGATTTCTTCGAGCGCTATGCGCGCACCGTGTTCGAACGCTACAAGCACAAGGTCAAACACTGGCTGACCTTCAACGAAATCAACATGTCGCTGCACGCGCCCTTCACCGGCGTCGGCCTGCCGCAGGAGAGCGACAAGAGCGCCATCTATCAGGCGATCCACCATCAGCTGGTGGCCAGCGCCAGAGCGGTGAAGGCCTGTCACGAGATCGTGCCGGAGGGCAAAATCGGCAACATGCTGCTGGGCGGCATTCTGTATCCGCTGAGCTGCAAGCCGGAAGATCTGCTGGAAACCCAGCGGCAAAACCGCGACTGGCTGTTTTTCGGCGACGTGCAGGCGCGCGGCTATTACCCGGCCTACATGCAGCGCTTCTTCCGTGAAAACGGCATTCAGGTGGCGATCACCGAGGAAGATCGGCAAACGCTGCGCGAAACCATCGATTTCATCTCGTTCAGCTATTACATGAGTGGCTGCGTCACTGCCGACCCGGCGCAGTACGAGACGGCGCGCGGCAACATTCTCGATATGGTGCCGAATCCGCATCTGGCCAGCTCGGAGTGGGGATGGCAAATCGACCCGATCGGGCTGCGCTACCTGCTCAACGTGCTGTACGACCGCTATCAGAAGCCGCTGTTCATCGTCGAGAACGGGCTGGGTGCCAAAGACCGCGTCGAGGCTGACGGCAGCATCCACGACGACTACCGCATCAACTACCTCAATGACCACCTGGTGCAGGTGGCGGAAGCGATCGACGACGGCGTCGAGGTGATGGGCTACACCAGCTGGGGGCCGATCGATCTGGTCAGCGCCTCGAAGGCCGAAATGTCGAAGCGCTACGGCTTCATTCACGTCGACAGGGACGATGCCGGCAACGGCAGCCTCGAGCGCCGCCGCAAGAAGAGTTTCTACTGGTATCGCGATGTGATCCACAGCAACGGCGCCAGCCTGAAAGACCGGCGCTAGCCTCTAAGCCCGGCGGCAAGCGCCGGGCGTTAACCTAACGTTATTCGCTGCTGTTCATGATGGGAAATTCTCTCCCAGGGAATGCTGTTGCCCGCAGTCAGCCGTTATGCGGAGAAATATAATAATGATGAAAAGCTTATTACCTCGTTCCATGACCCTGGCGGCGCTGGCGCTGCTTTGTAGCCAGGCGCAGGCGGAAACGCTGCAAACCGGCAAGGACGTCGAAGCCCCCACCGCCAAATGGGAAGGGGTGGCGCTCGGCTTTGAGCCGCCGCAGCCCGGGCTGTTGGGGGATATGCTGGGGATCAGGCCGATCCTGGAGGATCACGGCTTCCACTATAACCTCGGCTACCTCAGCCAGCTGTCGTATAACGCCGGCGGCGGTTACAACCACGATAAACAGGCGTCGTACATCGACCAATTCTCGTTGACCTTCAGCCAGGATTTGCAGGCGCTGACCGGCATTCCGGACGCGGCGATCGAAGGCAATATCGTCAACCGCAACCATGACAATAACCTGACCCGCGATCGCTTGCAGGATCCGCGCGTCGGCCTGACCGATCTGTCGCAGGAGAGCTTTGGCGGGCAGTCGATTACCCGCCTGGGCTGGCTGACCTTCAGCCGTTCCTTCCTCGACCGCCGGCTGCAGTGGCGCATCGGCATGATGAACAAGGTGCAGGATTTCGATCAGATCATCCCCTGCGATTTTCAGACGCTGACGCTGTGCGGCGGCAAGTCCGCCAACTCGTTGACCTGGTACAACTGGAACGTGCATTACTGGGGCACCACGCTGCAATACAAGCTGACTGACGGCCTGACGCTCAAGGGCGGCGTGATGGAGCAGAATCCGAGCGCCCCCAGCCGCAGCCACGCCTGGAGCTGGTCCACCAAGGGCAGCAAAGGCTTCCTGTTGCCGATGGAGCTGGAGCTGAAAACCCACGCCGTCAACCAGCTGCCGGGAGTGTATAACCTGGGCGTGCTGTTCACCAACGCGCGCCAGAGCGATCTCTATGAAGGGGTGTCCGGCGGGCCGGGCGCCAGCGATCCGCAGGGCTATCGCAGCCACGATCGCACCTGGTTCCTGTATACCGGTTTCAACCAGCAGGTGACGCGCCATGCGGATGACGTCAACCGTGGCCTGAGCGTGTTTTACAGCCTGGGGCTGGGAGATCAGCGCAGCAACTACCTGCACTGGTCTACCTCGACCGGCATCCGTTACCGCGGGCTGTTCGATGCCCGGCCGGACGACTGGCTGGGGCTCGGTGTCTCGGTGGTGAAGCTGAGCGACCGCTACAAAGACAATCAGCGTTATCTCAACCAGATGAGCGGCATCAGCGATTATCACGATCCGAACTACCGGCCGGTGCCGGGCCACTCGGTGACGGCGGAGCTGTATTACCGTGTTAACGTCACGCCGTGGCTGCAGCTGCAGCCGGGCCTGCAGTACTGGCATCACCCGGCGGGCGTCAGCGAGACGCAGGACGCCTGGGTGACGGCGTTGAAAACGGTGGTGACCTTCTGATCAGGCCGCGTCGCTCTCGCGGTAGCGCCGGCGGGCGTGTTCGAACCAGCTGGCGGGCACGTTGTGCGGTGGCTGCTGCAACCTGTGTAGCCCCTGTTCAACGATATGGCTGGCCTGGCGCCACAGCGTCGGGTCGCCTTCGGTCAGCACCTCCAGCAGGCGCTGTTTCTCGATCAGGTAGGTCTGGGCGAAGTGGCTATCGTGGTCCAGCAGCGAGCGGGTGTTGTCGATAAGATCCGCCAGCTTAATGGTTTTGGCCTGCGGCGACGCGGCGGCGCTGTGGCGTCGATCGCGGTTTTTGCGCTCGAAGCGGTTGCCGTCCTCGGCGTGGCTGACGTTGGTTAGCATCCGCACCAGCTCTGCCACCTTCGGCCCGAAATGGCTGTCGATATCGCCGAGGGTGGTGGGCGTGTCTTCCACCGTATCATGCAGCCAGGCGGCCGCCAGCATCTCTTCGGTGTGCGGTACGCTGCGCACCAACTCCATCACCGCCTGCGGGTGGACGATGTACGGATTGGTAGGCCGCGTCCCACCATTGACCGTGACGCCGTCGCAGACCAAAAAGCCCGTAATCAAGGCGGAGGGTGCAGGACATAGCGGGCCTACGTACAAGCCCGACAACGCGGAGTACGGGCTTTTGGGGCGCGACCCGAAGGGCTGGGGCCATTTGGACGCGCATCGGTGTTGCAAGTCGCTTATTTGGCCTGCCAAACCTCACGACTCGCGCCTTGCTGCGCGCCCAAATGACCGCCAGCGGCGTTCACGTGCAATGGTGGGGCACGGCCTTGAGTATTTGCGGCGCTGATCGATGGCCGCATGCGCCTTGGTGGCGTAGCGGCGCGCGCGTTCTGCAAGCGTGTTCGTCATTTCCTTTCCCTCCGAGCATCCTCTGCATGAAAAAAAGGTAGCATACCTCACAAGAAATAGCTTGCGATTACATCGTGCGCTATTTATATTCACACACATGAAAAGCACCGAGACCGAACAATCCAAGGCGAAGAACCTGCTGCAGCTCGATCAGCAGCTCTGTTTCGCGCTGTACTCCGCCAATCTGGCGTTGCACAAAGTTTATCGCAAGCTGTTGAGTCAGCTCGAACTCACCTACCCGCAATACCTGGTGATGATGGTGCTGTGGGAGCGCGATCGGGTGACGGTATCGGATATCGGCGAGCGGCTGTTCCTCGATTCCGCCACGCTGACGCCGCTGCTGAAGCGGCTGGAAACCGCCGGTTTGCTGGTGCGTTATCGCGCCACCACCGACGAGCGGCAGGTGATCATCGCCCTGACCGAAGCCGGCCGCGCGCTGCGCGAGCGGGCGCAATCGGTGCCCGAGGCGGTGATGTGCGCCACTGACTGCAGCCTGGACGAGATCGTCTCGCTCAAACAGCAGCTGGAAAAGCTGCGCGGCAGCCTGATCGATCAGATTTGACCCGCCGCCGCCGAACGCAAGAACGGCGCGGGTGGTCTACACTGGTTACTAAGTGTCAAAAATAAATAGTGCACGATTTAATCGCAAAAGATAAATATGTGACCGGCTTTATCTCGTGGAAGCCGTAGTCATCTCGCCAACCAGCAAGAAGGAATGAACGATGTCTATTGAGAAAGTGGTTTACCGCGCGCACGCCACCGCAACCGGCGGCCGCGACGGCCGTGCGACCTCCTCCGACGGCGTGTTGGACGTGAAACTGGGCGTGCCGAAAGAGATGGGCGGCGCCGGCGGCGAAGTCACCAACCCTGAGCAGCTGTTCGCCGCCGGTTACTCGGCCTGCTTCCTCGGCGCGTTGAAGTTTGTCGCGGCGAAGGAAAAGGTCAAAATCCCGGCCGAAGCCAAGATCGACGGCACCGTCGGCATCGGTGAGATCCCGAACGGCTTCGGCATCGAAGTGCAGCTGGATATCTCGCTGCCGGGCATCGAGCGCAGCGTGGCGGAAGATCTGGTGAAAAAGGCGCACGTGGTGTGCCCATACTCCAACGCTACCCGTGGAAATATCGATGTGACTCTGAACGTTAAGTAAGATTTTTGCCGAAATCTGGAAAAAATGGAGGGTTTATCCCTCCATTTTCTTGCGTACCCTGCCTGAAAATCGTTCAAAAAAACGGTAAATTTTGTCCGTTTTGTGAGAATTCTCTTGCTTATTACCCGCAAAATAACGCTTATTGCCGGTTGGCTGAACCAGAAGCCGCAATCAGTGTCTGACTGAGTCAGAACCGCTACACCGTCCCCGGAGCCACCGCGTTACATGAACAAAGTTAAATCGCTATCACAGCAGAATTTATCGTTATTGTTAGCGATCTATATCGGCATATTTCTAAACCTGTCCGTTTTCTATCGCCGTTTTGATTCGCTGGCGCACGGCCTTCAGGGAATTAAGCTTATTTCGGCGGTGACGGAAGTCATCGCTATCGTCCTGTTTACGTTTTTCATCATGCGGCTGGTATCGCTCGGCGGCCGGCTGTTTTATCGCATCGTCGCCTCGCTGCTGGTGTTGATTTCGGTGGCCGCCAGCTACTACATGACGTTTTTCAACGTGGTGATCGGCTACGGCATCGTGGTGTCGGTGATGACCACCGACACCGATCTGTCGAAAGAGGTGGTTGGTCTGCACTTCGTGCTGTGGATGGTGGCGCTCAGCGCCTTGCCGCTGCTGCTGATCTGGAAAAACAGCCTGCGTTACACCCTGATCGAACAGCTGAAAACCCCCGGTCATCGCATCAAACCGCTGCTGGTCTTGCTGGCGGTGGTGGCGCTGGTCTGGCTGCCGCTGCGTATGCTGGACGACGAGCAAAGCGTGCAAGAGAAGCTCGCCAACATCGATCTGCCGAGCTACGGCGGCGTGGTGGCGCACTCGTACCTGCCGTCTAACTGGCTGTCGGCGCTGGGGCTGTTCGCCTATACCCGCTATGACGAAAGTCAGGATCAGAGCACGCTGTTCGATCCGGGCAAACACTTCACCTATGTGCCGCCGGCGGACATCGACGATACCTACGTGGTGTTCATCATCGGCGAGACCACGCGCTGGGATCACATGGGCATGCTGGGCTACGAGCGCGATACTACGCCGCGCCTGTCGAAAGAGAAGAATCTGGTGGCGTTCCGCGGCGAGTCTTGCGACACCGCCACCAAGCTGTCGCTGCGCTGCATGTTCGTGCGCGAAGACGGCACCGAGGACAACCCGCAGCGCACGCTGAAAGAGCAAAACGTGTTCGCGGTGATGAAGGAACTGGGCTTCTCTTCCGAGCTGTTCGCCATGCAGAGTGAGGTGTGGTTCTACAACAACACCGAAGTGGACAACTATGCGTTCCGCGAGATGATCGCGTCCGAGAAGCGCAACGACGGCAAGGCGGTCGACGATATGCTGCTGGTGGACGAAATGAAGGAGTCGCTGGCGCGTTATCCGAAGGGTAAACACCTGGTGATCCTGCATACCAAAGGCTCGCACTACCTGTACTCGCAGCGTTATCCGCGCAGCTATGCGCGCTATCAGCCGGAGTGCATGGGGGTGGATGACTCCTGCACCAAGGCGCAGCTGATCAACGCCTTCGACAATACGGTGCTGTATACCGACAGCTTTATCAGTAACGTGATCGACCAGGTGCGGGACAAGAAGGCCATCGTGTTCTATGCCGCCGATCACGGCGAGTCGATCGGCGAGAATACGCACCTGCACGGCACGCCGCGCGAAATGGCGCCGCCGGAGCAATTCCGCGTGCCGATGATGGTGTGGGCGTCGGACAAGTTCCTCGAGAACCCGCAGCACCTCAGCGCCTTTGAGCAACTGCAGGCGCAGCAACGCATCGGCAGAACGCACCGTCACGTCGAGCTGTTCGACACCGTCCTCGGTTGCCTCGGTTACACCTCGCCGAACGGTGGCATCGTGGATAAAAACAACTGGTGCCATCTCCCGCAGAATAAAACGGCGCCTGCCAGCCTGTAATCCCTCCCGCCGGGAGCCTTGCGCACCCGGTAATTTCCGCCAATACATTCTCTTCATCAATTATTCCGGTGTGTGCATACGGTATACTTGCGCACTTCCCCTTCTAACCGGAGATTTCCATGACCCTGCGCGTGGCGTTTATCGACGATCATGACATTGTGCGTTCGGGCTTTGTGCAGCTGCTGTCGCTGGAGGCCGATATTCAGGTGGTGGGCGAGTTCAGCAGCGCGGCGCAGGCGCGCGCCGGCCTGCCGGGGCTGGAGGCGGAAATCTGCATTTGTGACATTTCGATGCCCGACGGCAGCGGGTTGGATCTGCTGGCGGACATTCCCTCCGGCATCCGCGTGGTGATGCTGTCGATGCACGACAACCCGGCGCTGGTGGAAATGGCGCTGGATCGCGGCGCCAGCGGCTTCCTCTCCAAGCGCTGCAAGCCGGAAGATCTGATCACCGCGGTGCGCACCGTCGCCGGCGGCGGCGTCTACCTGATGCCGGAAATCGCCCAGCAGCTGGCGCGGGTGAGGGTCGATCCGTTGACCCGCCGCGAGCGCGAAATCGCGCTATTGCTGGCGCAGGGCCAGGAGGTGCGCGAGATCGCCGCCGCCTTGGGGCTGTCGCCGAAGACGGTGCATGTGCATCGCGCCAATCTGTTCGCCAAGCTGGGTATCAACAATAACGTCGAGCTGGCCAGACGGATGCTGAACCTGTGACGCAGCGCCTGATCACCCAGCTGGCGCTGTTTTTCATCTACGCCGCCAGCGCGTTTTGCCTGTGGGGGATCGGCACCGCGCTGATCGACCCGCCCTGGCAGGCGCTGCTGCTGTTCCCGTTCGGCCTGCGCATGGGCATTTTGCTGCAGAGCCCGTACCGTTTCTGGCCGGGGATCCTGCTGGCTGATCTGCTGCTGATGGCGCTGCTGGCGGACCAGTTCGGTTACGGCCCGGCGCTGTGGGCGTCGGTGGCGGTGCTGGTGTTGACGGTGCTGCTCAGCCTGCTGGCCTCGCCGTGGCTGTTGCGCCATCAGCAGAGCGACAGCGAATGGCGGTGGCCGCTGTTGCAGGGCGCGGTGGTGGCCGCCGCCGCCTTGCTGCAGGCGCTGGTATGGCAGCTGGTGAGTGGCGAAGGCGCCCGCGCGCTGCTGCTCGGCCTGACCGGCGGTTTCACCATCGCGCCGACCTGCCTGCTGTTGTGGCACTATTTGGCGCGCCAAATCTGGGTGCCGCTGGAGCCGGGGCTGATCCACAAGCCGGTGGAGCTGCGCCTCGGCCACCTGGCCAGCTATCTGCTGCTGTTTGCGTTCAGCATCTGGCTGCAGCAGCAGGTGAACGCCGCCGAGCTGCGCCGTTTCGCGCCGTTCTGCCTGGCCATTCCTATCGTATTCATGTCTTACCGCTACGGCTGGCAGGGTGCGCTGTTGGCGACGCTGCTCAACGGCGTGGCGCTGATGGTCAACGAGCCGCCGCAGCCGGAGTCGCACCGCGATCTGCTGCTGTCGCTGCTGGCCCAAAGCCTGACCGGGTTGCTGTTGGGGGCCGGCATTCAGCGCCAGCGCGAGCTGAATCAGCAGCTGCGGCTGCGGCTGTCGGAGAACCGCCAGCTGGCGCGGGCGCTGGTGACGGCGGAGGAGCAAACCCGGCGCGAGGTGGCGCGCGAGCTGCACGATGAAGTGGGGCAGACCATCACCGTGATCCGCACCCAGGCCAGCATCGTCAAGCGCCTGGCGCCGGAACCGGCGGTGATCGGCTGCGCCGACACCATCGATGCGTTGGCGCTGCGGGTCTACGACGGGGTGCACGACGTGCTGACCCAGCTGTGGCCGGCGGCGCTGAACAACCTGCCGCTGTCGGCGGCGGTGGCGGCGATGCTGCGGGAGTCGCTGCCGCAGGACGCGTCGCTGGTGAGCAGCCTGCAGTGGCAGGTGCCGGACGAGCTGCTGGATGAAACGCTGAAAATCACGCTGTACCGGGTATGTCAGGAAGGGGTGACCAATGTGTGCCGCCACGCCGGTGCCAGCCGCCTGGAGCTGGACGCGCGCCTGCAGCCGCGCAAAGGCGCCGCGCCGCTGATCGCCCTGACCATCCGCGACAACGGCGTGGGTTTCGATGCGGAAAACCACCAGCCGGGGTATGGCCTGCGCGGCATGCAGGAGCGCATCAGCGCTCTCGGCGGCAGCCTGCGGTTCACCGCTGAACGGGGCGCCTGTTTGAGTGTGATCTTACCCACAGTTTCACCGGCGCAAGCGCAAAACTAGGAAAAACTCCTAGCCGCGTCGGGAATCCGGCGTAATCCTCCCGCGCGCGCGAGGAGCATCATAGCGGCACTTTATTCAATCCTCTGAGGTTCCACATGTGGTCTTTCCTTAAAAGCCGCTCGGACGCGCCGCAGGTCACCGATCAACGGCAGATCGATGCCAGCTACAAATACTGGCGCATCCAGCTGATGTGCACCATGTACATCGGCTACGCCGCGTTTTACTTCACGCGCAAAAGCTTCAACTTCATCATGCCGGCGATGCTGAGCGATCTGGGCCTGACGATGTCCGATGTCGGCATCCTCGGCACGCTGTTCTATATCACCTACGGCTGCTCGAAATTCATTTCCGGCATGATCAGCGATCGCTCCAACCCGCGTTACTTTATGGGGCTGGGCCTGATCATGACCGGGGTGCTGAATATCTTCTTCGGCCTCAGTTCGTCGCTGCTGATGCTGGGCACGCTGTGGATCCTCAACGCCTTCTTCCAGGGCTGGGGCTGGCCGCCGTGCTCCAAAATCCTCACCAGCTGGTATTCGCGCTCCGAGCGCGGCAGCTGGTGGGCGATCTGGAACACCTCGCACAACGTCGGCGGCGCGCTGATCCCGCTGCTGGTGGGCTTTATCTCGCTGCACTTCAGTTGGCGTTACGGCATGATCATTCCCGGCATCATCGGCGTGGTGCTCGGCCTGCTGATGTGCTGGCGCCTGCGCGACAAGCCATCCACCCTGGGGCTGCCGAGCGTCGGCAAATGGCGTAACGACGCCATGGAGCTGGTGCAGGAATCGGAAGGCCAGGGGCTGAGCAACCGCGAGATCATCAAACGCTACGTGCTGACCAACAAGTACATCTGGCTGTTGGCGGTCTCTTACGTGCTGGTGTACATCGTGCGCACCGCGATCAACGACTGGGGCAACCTCTACCTGACGCAGGAAAAGGGCTATTCGCTGATGACCGCCAACTCGGCCATTTCGCTGTTTGAAGTGGGCGGCTTTATCGGTTCGCTGGTGGCCGGTTGGGGCTCCGACAAGTTGTTCCGCGGCAACCGCGGCCCGATGAACCTGATCTTCGCCATCGGTATCTTCCTGTCGGTGGCGGCGCTGTGGCTGATGCCAGGCGTGACCTACCTGCTGCAGGCCTGCTGCTTCTTCGCCATCGGCTTCTTCATCTTCGGCCCGCAGATGCTGATCGGCATGGCGGCGGCGGAGTGCTCGCACAAGGATGCGGCGGGCGCGGCGACCGGTTTCGTCGGCCTGTTCGCCTACCTGGGCGCGGCGCTGTCCGGCTACCCGATTGCGCGGGTGATGGAGATCTGGCACTGGAACGGCTTCTTCGTGGTGATTTCCATCGCCGCCTGCCTGTCGGCGCTGTTCCTGCTGCCGTTCCTGCGTGCGCAGACGCCGGCGCTGAAAACCGCTAACGCCTGAGTGAAATACGCTGCGCAACCCCCGGCGCAGCGCATTATGGCGCTTTTATCACCACTTGAAATGCAGGGGCAAAAAAGTGATTGACGCCTATAACCGCCAGCAGTAAGATGCGCCCCGCATCGGCGAGTAGCGCAGCTTGGTAGCGCAACTGGTTTGGGACCAGTGGGTCGGAGGTTCGAATCCTCTCTCGCCGACCACATTCGAAAAACC
>NZ_KV792398.1:22555-52692 GCF_001808215.1 Serratia sp. HMSC15F11 | reverse complement strand
TTTTTTGCAAAGGATGGTGGTGGGGGAAGGATTCGAACCTTCGAAGTCTGTGACGGCAGATTTACAGTCTGCTCCCTTTGGCCGCTCGGGAACCCCACCATGATATTCATGGATTTACTAATTGTTGTTCCGGTTTTATCCGGAAGAAGCCTGGCCGGCTTCTTTACTGCCCCTTCTCTCCTGGCGGAGAAAAGATGGTGGTGGGGGAAGGATTATTCGTCACTTCGTTCCTCACCCTTCGGGCCGCGCTAAAGCACGTCATCCTTCCCTTTCTGATTCGCTTTAACCCAATGCGTATCAGCAACGAAAAGATGGTGGTGGGGGAAGGATTCGAACCTTCGAAGTCTGTGACGGCAGATTTACAGTCTGCTCCCTTTGGCCGCTCGGGAACCCCACCATATACATGGCTATTTAACTGGCCTTGCTTGCGAGAGCGCTGTCTCGGTAAGCGGGGCGCATCATATCAAATGAAGCGGATGTGTAAAGCATTGAAATGCAGAAAATGAATCGTTTGCCGTTTTTTTATTCTTGACGGTGCATCCCTGAACGAAATGCACCGATTTATTGAGCGATTACAGAATAACGGTGCGGTTGCCATAGACGAAGACGCGCTGTGCCAGCACCTGATACAGGGCGCGGCTGAGCACATTTTTCTCTACGTCGCGCCCGGCGCGCATCATATCCTCGGCGGAATAGGTGTGATCGACGTGGATCACGTCCTGCATGATGATCGGGCCTTCGTCGAGATTGTCGTTAACATAGTGGGCGGTGGCGCCGATGATTTTTACCCCGCGCTCATAGGCCTGGTGGTAAGGGCGCGCGCCGATAAACGCCGGCAGGAACGAATGGTGAATGTTGATCACCTGATTCGGATAATGCTGCACGAAGGCCGGGGTTAGCACGCGCATATATTTGGCCAGCACCACGTAATCCGGCTGATATTGATCGATCTGGGCCGTCATTTTTCGGTCGTGCTGTTCACGCGTCAAGCCTTCGTGGCTCACCAGATGGAAAGGAATATCGAAACGTTCCACGAGCGATTGCAGCGTGTCGTGGTTGCCGATCACGGCGGCGATTTCAACATCGAGGCCGCCATAGGCGCTTTTCATCAACAGATCGCCCAGGCAGTGGGCCTCTTTGGTGACCAGCACCACGATGCGGCGGCGTCCGGTGCTGTGCAGCTCGCGCAGCGAACCTTCCGGCAGCGCGCTGTCCAGATCGGCCAGCAGCGTGTTGTCGTTGAAAATGCCTTCCAGCTCGGTACGCATGAAGAAACGCCCGGTGCGGTGATCGACGAACTCATTATTCTGAACGATATTGAGTTCGTGCTTGTAACAGATGTTGGTGATCTTGGCGATCAGCCCTTTGGCGTCCGGGCAGATGGTGCGTAACACTTTCCGTTGTACATTTTGGTGTGGCATGGGTTTGAGGATCCTGTCTGATACTGAACGGCCTGTCTGCGCAGGCGTAAACGTGAAGCGCCGGCCGGCTAGCGCCCGCAGCACTTCTTGTATTTTTTCCCTGAGCCACAGGGACAAATCGCATTTCTGCCGGGCTGGGGTTTGGTGCCGTCGATATAATACCAACGTTGATCGCGACGAAGGAAGCGCGAGCGCTCATGCATCGCCTGCGGTTCGCCGCTTTCGCCGTCGGTAAAACGTGCGATGAATTCGACGAAGCCTTCGTCCGGCTCATGACCGGCTTTCTCTTCCACGATCGTCAGGCCCAGCCATTCGGTATTTTTAAAGCTGTCGACGATCGCATTGCGCCAGGCCTCGGCACCGCAGTCGGGGTGCCAGGTAGCGATCAGATAATCGACGTTATGATTCACGTAGGCGGTGAAGCGTGAACGCATCAGCTGGCCGGGCGTCGGCGCTGGTTGGTTGCCGCTGATAAAAGGGGCACAGCACGCGTTATACGCCAGTCCGCTGCCGCATGGGCATGATTCGGGCAAAATAACTCCTGAGAAGACGAGGCAGAAAATGAATTTAGCGCATATGTTACCTAACAATATTCGTCAGTGACAATCTACCCTGAAAGCAGATACCCCCTGTTACCGAGAGGATGGCGCTATGCGGCAAATCAAGATCGGACTGGCGCTGGGAGCTGGCTCGGCTAAAGGCTGGGCGCACATCGGCGTGATCAATGCGTTAAAGAAACTGGGAATTGAGGTCGATATCGTTGCCGGCTGCTCTGTCGGTGCGTTAGTGGGCGCGGCGTTCGCCAGCCATCGCCTGCCGGCGATGGAGCAGTGGGTGCGGTCGTTCAGCTATTGGGACGTGATTCGTCTGATGGACTTTTCCTGGCAGCGTGGTGGCTTGTTACGCGGCGATCGCGTGTTTAACGCCGTCGGACAGCTGTTGAAGATCAACGATATTGCCGAATGCGCGCTGAAGTTCGGCGCCGTGACGACCAATCTCAGCACCGGCCGCGAACTGTGGCTGACCGAAGGCGATATTCATCAGGCGGTGCGCGCTTCCTGCAGCATGCCTGGCCTGTTGGCGCCGGTGTGGGCCGACGGCTATTGGCTGGTGGATGGCGCGGTGGTCAATCCGGTGCCGGTGTCCCTTTGCCGGGCGCTGGGTGCCGATATCGTCATCGCGGTCGATCTGCAGCATGACGTGCACCTGATGCAGCAGGATTTGTTCTCGGTACGCATTGAGGACGAGAGTTCGGACGATGCGCCTGCCGATACCTGGCGCGGGCGTCTGAGAGAACGCGTCGGCAGAATGCGACAGCGTAAACCGACGACGGCGCCGACGGCGATGGAGATTATGGGCACCTCGATTCAGATGCTGGAAAATCGCCTGAAGCGTAACCGGATGGCGAGCGATCCGCCGGACGTGTTGATCCAACCTTTCTGCCCGCAAATCTCGACGCTGGATTTCCACCGCGCCGATGAAGCGATCGAGGCAGGGTTACTGGCGGTGGAAAAACAACTGGATCGGTTGTTGCCGTTGATAAAAAATAGATAATTCTCGGTTCTCGGTTGGCAATGCGCGGTCGGTCTGATTCAGACGAGCATAAGTGACCTTTTTGAGCCACTATTACACTATGGAAAGGGACGAGGCTCGGCTGATGGCATTACCACTCACTCACAAACGCATCTTGATCGTTGAGGACGAACAGGTTTTTCGTTCCGTGCTGGTCGGTTATTTGACCTCGCTGGGCGCTGAAACCGGCGAGGCGACCAACGGTTTGCAGGCGCTGAGTGCCGTCGATGACTTCAAGCCCGATCTGATTCTGTGCGATCTCGCGATGCCGGAAATGGGCGGTATCGAATTCGTTGAGCACCTGCGTTTGCAGGGGGGGCAGATCCCGGTGCTGGTGATCTCGGCCACCGACAAGATGGCCGACATTGCCAAGGTGTTGCGCTTGGGCGTACAGGATGTCCTGCTGAAGCCCCTGACCGATCTCAATCGCCTGCGTGAAGCGGTGCTGGCGTGTTTATACCCCAATATGTTCACCTCTCAGGCGATTGAAGAAGTTGAGCTGTTTCAGGATTGGGATGCGCTGAGCAAAAACCCTTCAGAAGCCGTCAAACTGCTTAAACAACTGCAACCGCCGGTACAGCAGACCATTGCACATTGCCGGATCAACTATCGGCAGTTAACCACGGGCGAAAATCCCGGCTTGGTGCTTGATATTGCCGCGTTGTCAGAAAAAGACCTGGCATTCTACTGCCTGGACGTCACGCGCGCCGGCGATAATGGCGTATTGGCGGCATTGCTGTTGCGCGCATTATTTAATGGGTTGCTGCAAGACCATCTGGCTAATCAACAACATCGTCTGCCGCAAATGTCAGCATTGTTAAAGCAGGTTAATCAATTATTGCGGCAGGGGAAATTAGATGGCCAATTCCCACTGTTGCTGGGATATTATCACGCCGAAAATAAGAACCTGATTCTGGTCTCCGCCGGGCTGCATGCCAACGTCAATACCGGGGATAATCAAATTCAGCTGAGCAACGGCGTACCGCTGGGGACGCTGGGGGCGACCTACATGAACCAGATCAGTCAACGTTGCACCGCCTGGCAATGTCAGGTGTGGGGCAGCGGGGGCCGATTGCGGCTGATGCTGAGCGCTGAATAACGGGCCCCGAGCGGCGAGATCTTAAGCTATTCACTTATCGGCAATTAAACCGTTTATTTATTCTCCCGATTATCAGAACGGGTAATAGTCCTAAATGTTTTCTATTTGTGTTCTGGCTAATGCTCGGCACGCATAAGCTGGTATACTCCGAAGGTTTTTTTATATCGAGCCCAAGCTCATAAAATGAGCGCTTTAGCTTTAAGAGAGGAAATAATGCCTGCTGTAAATCGCAAAGTCAGAAAAGCCGTGATCCCGGTTGCAGGCTTGGGTACGCGGATGTTACCGGCCACCAAAGCCATTCCAAAAGAAATGCTGCCGCTGGTTGATAAACCGCTGATCCAATACGTCGTCAATGAGTGCATTGCGGCAGGGATTAACGAGATTGTGCTGGTCACTCACTCCTCCAAAAACTCGATCGAAAACCACTTTGATACCAGTTTCGAACTGGAAGCGATGCTGGAAAAACGCGTCAAGCGCCAATTGCTGGATGAAGTACAGTCGATCTGCCCGAAAGGCGTTACCGTGATGCAAGTCCGCCAGGGGAATGCTAAAGGCCTGGGACACGCTATCATGTGCGCCTACCCGATGGTGGGCGATGAGCCGGTCGCCGTGGTGTTGCCGGACGTGATCCTCGACGAATATAGCGCCGATCCGAGAAAAGACAACCTGCACGACATGCTGCAGCGCTTCGAAGCCACCGGCGTCAGCCAGATCATGGTTGAACCCGTGCCGCACAAGGATGTCGGAAACTACGGCGTAGCCGACTGCAAGGGCGTCGATCTGCAACCTGGTGAAAGCGCGCCGATGGTCAGCGTGGTCGAGAAGCCGTCGCCGGATAAAGCGCCTTCCAACCTGGCGATTGTCGGTCGTTACGTGCTGTCCGCCGATATTTGGCCGCTGTTGGCGAAAACGCCTCCAGGCGCCGGCGACGAAATTCAGCTGACTGACAGCATCGAAATGTTGATGCAGCAGGAAACGGTGGAAGCGTATCACCTGAAAGGCGTGAGCCATGATTGTGGCAACAAACTGGGTTACATGCAGGCATTTGTGGAATACGGCATGCGCCATGCCAGCCTCGGTAAAGAATTTTCTCAGTGGCTGCAACAGGTTGTTGCCGCTGACAAGAAATAATTGAGTGATCTTTCGTCTTAATTTGAAAAACTAGGATTTTCACATGAAAGTAACAGTTTTTGGTATTGGTTATGTGGGTCTGGTGCAGGCCGCCGTGCTGGCTGAAGTTGGCCATGACGTTATGTGCATTGACGTCGATGAGCGAAAAGTCGAAAACCTGAAAAAAGGAAATATCCCGATTTTTGAACCGGGCCTGACGCCGCTGGTGCAGCAAAACTATGAGGCCGGCCGTCTGCATTTCACTACCGATGCCAAAGCGGGCGTGGCGCACGGGAATATCCAGTTCATCGCCGTCGGTACGCCGCCGGATGAAGACGGTTCCGCTGACCTGAAATATGTCACTGCGGTTGCGCGCACCATCGCCGAGCACATGACCGATCGTAAAGTGGTGATCGACAAGTCCACCGTTCCGGTCGGCACGGCGGACAAAGTGCGTCAGGTGATGGCGGAAACGCTGGCGAAACGCGGCAGCAGTGTGCCGTTCGACGTGGTGTCTAACCCGGAATTCCTGAAGGAAGGTGCGGCGGTAGCAGACTGTATGCGCCCTGAGCGCATCGTTATCGGTACCGATAATAAAGATGTGATCGAACCTATTCGCGAACTGTACGAGCCGTTTAACCGCAATCACGATCGTATGATCATGATGGATATCCGTAGCGCAGAGCTGACCAAGTATGCCGCTAACTGCATGCTGGCGACCAAGATCAGCTTTATGAACGAAATGTCCAACCTGGCGGAAATGCTGGGGGCGGACATTGAGAAAGTGCGTCAGGGCATCGGTTCCGACTCACGCATCGGTTATCACTTCATCTACCCTGGCTGCGGCTACGGTGGTTCTTGCTTCCCGAAAGATGTCCAGGCGTTGATCCGCACGGCGGAGCAGATCGGTTACCAACCGAAGCTGCTGCAGGCGGTTGAGCAGGTCAACTACCAACAGAAAGACAAGCTGAACAGCTTTATCAAAGACTACTTCGGCAGCGATCTGAAGGGCAAAACCTTCGCGCTGTGGGGCCTGGCGTTCAAGCCGAATACCGATGACATGCGTGAAGCGTCCAGCCGCGTGCTGATGGAACAGCTGTGGGCTGCCGGCGCCACCGTTCAAGCCTACGATCCGGAAGCGATGAACGAAGTCCAACGCATCTATGGCCAGCGTGACGACTTGAAGCTGATGGGTACCAAAGAGGCTGCGCTGCACGGCGCCGATGCTCTGGTGATCTGCACCGAATGGCAGAATTTCCGCGCACCGGACTTCGACGTGATCAAAAGTGAACTGAAACAGCCGGTGATCTTCGATGGACGTAACCTGTACGATCCGGAGCGTTTGGAGAATCGCGGCTTTACCTACTACGCGATTGGCCGCGGCGCCTCGATTAAACCGGTTATTTAAGGAGTGGGCATGAAATTCCTGGTTACAGGCGCCGCAGGATTTATTGGCTATCACGTTGCAGAGCGTTTGTTGACCGCCGGTCATCAGGTTGTCGGCATTGATAACCTGAACGACTATTATGACGTGGGCCTGAAAACAGCCCGTCTGGACAGACTGGCGGATAAGCCGGGATTCCGCTTTATCAAGCTGGATTTGGCCGATCGTGAAGGGATGGCGGCACTGTTCGCCGAGCATCAGTTCCAACGAGTCATTCATTTGGGGGCTCAAGCCGGCGTACGTTATTCGCTGGTCAATCCGTTGGCTTATGCGGATGCTAACCTGATCGGCCATTTAAACGTTCTGGAAGGCTGCCGTCATAATAAAGTCGAGCATTTGCTCTACGCCTCTTCCAGTTCGGTATATGGCCTGAATCGCAAGCTGCCGTTTGCGACCGAAGATTCGGTTGATCATCCGGTGTCATTGTATGCGGCAACGAAAAAGGCCAATGAGCTGATGGCACACAGCTACTCCCATTTATACGGTCTCCCGACGACGGGGCTGCGATTCTTTACCGTATATGGCCCTTGGGGGCGTCCGGATATGGCGCTGTTCAAATTCACCAAGGCCATATTGGCGGGGGAGAGCATCGATGTATATAACCACGGTGAAATGCACCGTGACTTTACTTACATTGATGATATCGCTGAGGCGATTGTACGGCTGCAGGCGGTTATTCCGCAGGCGGATCCGTCATGGACCGTTGAACAGGGATCGCCGGCGACCAGTTCCGCACCGTATCATGTTTATAATATCGGCAATAACACGCCTGTTAAACTGATGGAATATATCCGTGCGTTGGAGCAGGCATTGGGGGTGACCGCCCGTAAGAATATGCTGCCGATGCAGCCTGGCGACGTGATGGATACCAGCGCAGATACGGAAGAGCTTTATCGTGACATTGGTTTTAAACCGGAAACCAGCGTTGAAGAGGGCGTGAAGCGCTTCGTTGACTGGTATAAGGCATTCTACCAGGTTCAATAATTGAACGTGGGTAAATGCGATAAAGGGGGCCTTAGGGGCCCTTTTTTTTCACTGAAATTTCATGATCGAAGGAAAAGCGAATTAGGATATTTACTAAAAGGATAGGGGGGGGACAGAACGATAAGCTTTAAAATGAAAAGGCCCCCCGCAGGGAGCCTTTCTGATACGGACTGAATCGCTATTACAGCAGGAAATCGTCCAGAGATTTACCTTGCTCTTCGATAGCTTTCTTAATCACCGCAGGAGTACGGCCTTGGCCGGTCCAGGTTTTCAGCTCGCCGTTTTCGTCTTTATATTGGTATTTAGCAGGACGTGCTGCACGTTTTGCTTTACCGGCAGCCTTGTTGGCAGCCATGGTTTGCAGCAGTTCATTCGGGTCGATACCGTCAGCAATCAGCATTTCGCGGTATTGCTGCAGTTTACGAGTGCGTTCTTCGATTTCTGCTTGAGCCTGGCTGTCTTCTTCGCGACGTTCGTTCACAACAACTTCCAGTTTCTCGAGCATTTCTTCCAGCGTTTCCAGAGTGCATTCTCTTGCCTGGACGCGCAGGGTGCGGATGTTGTTCAAAATCTTTAATGCTTCGCTCATTGTCCTAGTCTCAAATTATATTGGTGGGGGGCGTCTCGATAATAATAGAGTGCTCTTTTCTTTTCTGCAATAGCCAAATTGACTTGAATACTCAAATTTACCTTTAAAGAAACCGTTAATCGGATCAGTCCGACAAATAATAGGAAGGTCTGTTAACTATTACCTTCATCGAGCTTAAGTCAAAATTTCAGCAGACAGGCTTTAAAGGGCGCGTGTCGCAAGGCTTTCATCGATAAGTTATCGCCGTAATTTATATCAATATTACAATGGGTTCTGTGGGCTTAATCACGCCATGGCAAGGCAGACATTGTAAACAATAGGGGTATATAGGTAAAGATTGCGTCAGGTAACGTCGGGGCATCGGCGAAGGCGATTAAATGCCCGTTATTGGCCTCACGTATAATAGACAGGCGTTCCGCCGCAGCTACGGCGCCTGCGGAGGGGAAAGGGCAGCTATGCATTAATGGGCAAATGCCCGGGGCTAACCATTAGCAAGAATTAATAGTGATGACAGGCATACATTATCCTGTAAATAGCTGTAAAAAGAACATGCCGACAGAACGATATGTTTCGCTTGAAAGCGCATTATTACGGCGAACGCAATATTCGTTCGCTTTGGGCTGAGCCGGGGGGCGGGTTATGGTACACTCACCGTCCTAATCAACATTTGAATATTTCTTATACCATCGGAGTGGCGGGGCCATGGCTCAACTTTATTTTTATTACTCTGCGATGAATGCCGGCAAGTCTACCGCGCTGCTACAGTCTTCATATAACTATCAAGAGCGTGGTATGCGCACGCTGGTGTTCACCGCGGAGATCGATCACCGCTATGGCGTAGGCAAAGTCAGCTCGCGCATCGGGTTATCTTCGCAGGCCCAGCTCTATAACAACGACTCAATGCTCTTCGCCATGATTCAGCAAGAGCATCAGCAGCAGCAGGTGCATTGTGTGCTGCTCGATGAAAGCCAGTTCCTGACCAAAGCGCAGGTTGAGCAATTGTGCGATGTGGTGGACCAACTGGACATTCCCGTATTGTGTTACGGCCTGCGCACCGATTTTCTCGGTGAGTTGTTTACCGGTAGCCAATATTTGCTGGCCTGGGCCGATAAGCTGGTGGAATTGAAAACCATCTGTCACTGCGGGCGCAAAGCCAATATGGTGCTGCGACTGGACGAGAATGGCAAAGCGATGCATGCCGGCGAACAGGTGGTGATAGGCGGTAACGAGAGCTATGTCTCCGTCTGCCGCAAGCATTATAAAGAGGCGATTCACTCCCTGGATTAGGAGTGAAAACGCCGTCAGAGCCCGCTGAAGCGTTTTGGCGGCGTGAGTCGAAATGCAGCGCCTCAGGCGCAATAAAAAACCCGCCGTTGGCGGGTTTTTTTATCGGTTCACGGAACCGTTATTTCTTGGGCTTCTTTACCGCGGTTTTGGCGGCAGCCGGAGCGGCCGCTTCCTCTTCTACCGCTTCGCTGAATTCGCGGCCGTAGAAGGTATCCAGCATGATTTGCTTCAGCTCGGCAATCAGCGGATAGCGTGGGTTGGCGCCGGTACATTGGTCGTCGAATGCGTCTTCCGACAGCTTGTCGACTTTCGCCAGGAAGTCCGCTTCCTGCACACCCGCCTCACGGATGGAGGTTGGGATGCCCAACTCGGTTTTCAGCTCGTCCAGCCAGGCCAGCAGTTTCTCAATCTTCTGCGCAGTGCGGTCGCCCGGTGCGCTCAGGCCGAGGTGGTCGGCGATTTCAGCGTAGCGGCGGCGCGCCTGAGGGCGGTCGTACTGGCTGAAGGCCGTCTGCTTGGTCGGGTTGTCGTTCGCGTTGTAGCGAATGACGTTGGAAATCAGCATCGCGTTGGCCAGGCCGTGCGGAATGTGGAACTCCGAACCCAGCTTGTGCGCCATGGAGTGACAGACCCCGAGGAAGGCGTTGGCGAAGGCGATACCGGCGATGGTGGCGGCGTTGTGCACGCGTTCACGGGCAACCGGATTTTTCGCGCCTTCTTTATAGCTGGCCGGCAGATACTCTTTCAACAGTTTCAGCGCTTGCAACGCCTGGCCGTCGGAGTATTCGTTCGCCAGCACTGAAACGTAGGCTTCCAGCGCGTGGGTGACCGCATCCAGACCGCCGAAGGCGCACAGGGATTTCGGCATGTTCATCACCAGGTTGGCATCGACAATTGCCATGTCCGGGGTCAGCGCATAGTCGGCCAACGGGTATTTCTGTCCGGTGGTGTCGTCGGTTACGACGGCAAACGGCGTGACTTCCGAACCGGTGCCTGACGTGGTAGTGATGGCGATCATTTTCGCTTTCACGCCCATTTTCGGGAACTTGTAGATACGCTTACGGATGTCCATGAAGCGCAGCGCCAGATCCTCGAAGTGGGTTTCAGGGTGTTCGTACAGCACCCACATGATTTTCGCGGCGTCCATCGGCGAACCGCCGCCCAGCGCGATGATGACGTCCGGTTTGAAGGAGTTCATCTGCTCTGCGCCTTTGCGCACGATGCTCAGCGTCGGATCGGCTTCCACTTCGAAGAACACTTCGGTTTCGATGCCGTGAGACTTCAGAACTTTGGTGATCTGGTCGGCATAGCCGTTGTTGAACAGGAAGCGGTCGGTCACGATGAAGGCGCGTTTTGCCCCGTCGGTCGCCACTTCTTCCAGCGCGATAGGCAGCGAGCCCCGGCGGAAGTAGATCGATTTCGGAAGTTTATGCCACAACATGTTTTCTGCTCGCTTCGCTACAGTTTTCTTGTTGATCAGGTGTTTAGGTCCGACGTTCTCAGAGATGGAGTTACCACCCCAGGAGCCGCAACCCAGCGTCAGCGAAGGCGCGAGTTTGAAGTTATACAGGTCGCCGATACCGCCCTGAGAAGCCGGGGTGTTGATCAGGATACGAGCCGTTTTCATTTTATCGCCGAAGTAGGCGATGCGAGCCGTTTGGTTATCCTGGTCGGTGTACAGGCAGGAGGTGTGGCCGATACCGCCCATGGCGACCAGTTTTTCAGCTTTGGCGACGGCGTCTTCGAAGTCTTTGGCCCGGTACATCGCCAGGGTAGGCGACAGTTTTTCATGGGCGAAAGGCTCGGACTCGTCGACCAGCTTCACTTCGCCGATCAGCACTTTGGTGTTGGCCGGCACTTTGATGCCTGCCATCTCGGCGATTTTCGGTGCGGATTGCCCCACGATGGCCGCGTTCAGACCGCCGTTTTTCAGGATGATGTCCTGAACCGCTTTCAGTTCTTTACCCTGCAGCAGATAGCCGCCGTGGGAAGCGAAGCGTTCGCGTACCGCATCATAAATAGAGTCGACGACGATAACCGACTGTTCGGAAGCGCAGATAACGCCGCTGTCGAAGGTTTTGGACATCAGGATAGAGGCGACCACGCGCTTGATGTCTGCGGTTTCGTCTACCACGACCGGGGTATTACCGGCACCGACGCCGATGGCAGGCTTGCCGGAGCTGTAGGCTGCCTTCACCATGCCCGGGCCACCGGTGGCCAGGATCAGGTTGATGTCCGGGTGGTGCATCAGCTGGTTGGACAGCTCGACGGTCGGTTGGTCGATCCAACCGATGATGTCTTTTGGCGCGCCGGCGGCGATAGCGGCTTGCAGCACGATATCGGCGGCTTTATTGGTGGCATTCTTCGCACGCGGGTGCGGCGAGAAGATGATGCCGTTACGGGTTTTCAGGCTGATCAGCGCTTTGAAGATCGCGGTAGAAGTTGGGTTGGTGGTAGGAACGATACCGCAAATCAAGCCGATAGGTTCGGCGATGGTGATGGTACCGAAGGTGTCATCTTCAGACAGGATGCCACAGGTTTTTTCGTCTTTATAGGCGTTGTAGATGTACTCGGAAGCGAAGTGGTTTTTGATCACTTTGTCTTCGACGATACCCATTCCGGATTCTTCCACGGCCATTTTGGCCAACGGGATACGGGCATCAGCAGCGGCGAGGGCGGCAGCGCGGAAGATTTTATCCACTTGCTCTTGAGTGAAGTTGGCATATTCGCGCTGGGCTTTTTTGACACGTGCGACAAGCTCGTTCAGTTCAGCGACATTCGTTACAGCCATAATGCTCTCCTGATAATGTTAAACTCTTTCAGTAAATAAGCCGTGCGAGCCACTAGTATAGCCATAACGGGAATAAACGGTGATGAGAATACCGGGGCTTTCCCACGTTATTTCTTCGCATGCTGCTGATTTGCTTAAAGAGCTTTACCCTACGCTAGCCGGAGGGGCAGACCGTGAGGAGAACGGAATCGGCGATGTGGCCACCCACTTTGTTCTACTCCCTGCCTACGACTAAGAGCTTACCCACTGTTGGGTAGTTGATTTGTGATCTAAATCATGAAAACTGCAAGCTGACACCTTTCAGCTTGCTGGTGTTGGGAATCATTCTTGATAACTGTGAGCAATGACTCTTTTTTCAACATAAAAAATCAAAAGGCCATACATCACTTTAACAAAGGACATTTGTTTCGCTGCATAACTTGCTGACAGTCAAAAATGCTGCTCTGGCCGGATGGATTACCCGCGGCAATTCCATTACATTAGCGCGCATAGGCAGCACACCTTTTTATAGTACTTAACGCGGAGCCATCTGTGGGCCAATCTCTGTTGGATCTTTCCGGCTTTATCAAGTTCTTCGTCGGTCTGTTTGCACTGGTCAACCCGGTGGGCATTTTGCCGGTGTTCATCAGCATGACCAGTTACCAGGCGGAAGCGGGGCGCAATAAAACCAACCTGACCGCCAACCTGTCGGTCGCTATCATTCTGTGGACCTCGCTGTTCCTGGGGGAAGGGATCCTGCGGATGTTCGGCATCTCTATCGATTCGTTCCGCATCGCCGGCGGTATTCTGGTGGTGACCATCGCCATGTCGATGATCAGCGGCAAGCTGGGGGAAGACAAACAGAACAAACAGGAGAAGTCGGAGAGCGCGATCCGCGAAAGCATCGGCGTGGTGCCGTTAGCGCTGCCGCTGATGGCGGGGCCCGGGGCGATCAGTTCCACTATCGTGTGGAGCTCCCGTTATCACAACTGGCAAAGCCTGCTCGGTTTTACGGTCGCTATCGCCTTGTTCGCCTTTTGCTGCTGGCTGTTGTTCCGTGCCGCGCCGCTGTTGGTGCGTTTGCTGGGGCAGACCGGCATCAACGTGATCACCCGTATCATGGGGCTGCTGCTGATGGCGCTCGGCATCGAGTTTATCGTTACCGGCATTAAGGCGATATTCCCCGGCCTGTTGTAATACGCCTTGTTTAGCCGCGCACCTTTCGCGTTAGCGCGGCTAAAATTAATTTTAAAGTTTAAATTATTTATTGGCTCGCATTATTATAGTGCACAGGATGAATAAAATTTATGCGGTTGCACTCTTATGTTGCATAAATCTCATGTTGTTGCTCAAAAAAAACGCTAAGCGTTATTTCAATCACTTTTCCTCCCCCATTTCTGCCCATTTCGCCCCCGCTAAACGGTCACGCTGTTGTTAAATTAGTCACATCATTCTGTGGGGCTTGTCTCACTTTCATCCAGGTGTTATTAGTGATTAACCGCACATAGGCAGGTGTTTGTTCTTTGAATGGTTGGATTGTTAACTGAATGTTTCTTTTTGCGGCGATGAGATCGTGCTGATGGTTTCAATTTAAATGAATTTGGTTTTTTTGTCTTTAAAATCATACTGATGATCTCGATTTTTCCTGCCTTCCATCCTGGAGGCCGGATTGGGCTTCGTGCGATAAAAGAGAATTGCTTAACATTTTCGTAAAATTTATTGGCTATGGAATTTGGCTTCTGCTAATTTCCGAGCAACTTTCCCGCGGTCAATTAACTGAAATGCGCCACAAAAACGGGAATGATTTTTGCTGGTATCCGTTTATTTAGAATTCTTATAAACACTTCACAAACTTCGATAAGCGATGCTTGTCGGTGAAAAGGAGCCTCGATTATGCAGCAAACCCTGAAGCGTACTTCTTTGACCTTGTTGATTAGCGGCGCGCTGGGCGCCGGCGCCGTAAATAGCAGTTTGGCGGCAGAGGTTCCGGCCGGCGTCCAATTGGCGCAGCAGCAGAATATTGTGATCAACAACGGTAGCGAAGTGGCTTCATTGGATCCGCATAAGGTCGAGGGCGTACCGGAAAGCAATATCATTCTTAACCTGCTGGAAGGGCTGGTGAGCACCGATGCCAACGGGCATGTGGTGCCGGCGGCGGCGACAAGCTGGGAAAACCAGAATTATCAGCAGTGGACCTTCCACCTGCGCCCCGGCGCGGTGTGGAGCGACGGCAGCCCGGTGACCGCGCAAGACTTCGTCTACAGCTGGCAGCGTCTGGCCGATCCGAAAATCGCTTCGCCCTATGCCAGCTACCTGCAATACACCAAAGTCGAGAATATCGACGACATCCTGACCGGTAAGAAGAGCCCGCAGACCCTCGGCGTTAAGGCGCTGGACGACCAGACGCTGCAGGTGACCCTGAGCGAACCGGTGCCGTATTTCATCAGCATGCTGAGCCATACTCCACTCAAACCGGTGAAACAGGCGGTGGTGGAGAAATTCGGCGATAAATGGACGCTGCCCGCCAACTATGTCGGCAACGGCGCTTATCGGCTGAAAGCGTGGGTGGTGAACGAGCGCATTGTGCTGGAGCGCAGCCCGAGCTACTGGAACAACAAGCAAACGGTGATCAATCAGGCGACCTTCCTGCCGATTACCTCGGAAGTCAGCGACGTCAACCGCTTCCGCAGCGGCGAGATCGACATCACCAACAGCGCCATTCCGCCGTACCTGTACGTCAAGATGAAACGCGAAATGCCTGAGCAGCTGCACGTTAACCCTTATCTGTGTACCTTCTATTACGAGCTCAATAACAAGCGGGCGCCGTTCACCGATCCGCGCGTGCGTACGGCGGTGAAGATGACGCTGGATCGCGACATTATCGCCAACAAGATCATGGGCCAGGGGCAAATCCCGGCCTACAGCTTCACGCCGCCCTTCACGGAAGGCGCCAGCTTCACTCAGCCTGCGTGGGCCGGCTGGAGTCAGGAGCAACGCAACGCCGAAGCCAGGAAGCTGCTGGCGGAAGCGGGCTACAGCGACGCCAAGCCGCTGAAGTTCTCGCTGCTGTACAACACCTCCGATCAAAACAAACAGCAGGCGATCGCTGCCGCGTCGATGTGGAAGAAGAACCTGGGCGCCGAGGTCACGCTGCGCAACCAGGAATGGAAAACTTCGCTGGAGAGCCGCCATCAGGGGCAATACGACGTGGCGCGTGCCACCTGGTGCGGGGATTACAACGAACCCAGCGCGTTCCTGAACCTGGTTCTGTCCAACAGCAGCATCAATACCGTGTTCTACAAGAGCCCGGCGTTCGACGCCATCATGGCCGCCACGCTGAAGGCGCCGGATGAGGCCGCGCGCGCCGCGCTCTATCAGCAGGCGGAAGCGCAGCTGGACAAAGACTCCGCGTTGGTCCCGGTTTATTACCGCGTCAGCGCGCGTTTGATCAAGCCGACGGTGGGTGGGTTCACCGGCAAAGATCCGCTGGACTATACCGACGTTAAAAATCTTTACATTATCAAGCAGTAAAGGGGTATTCCTCACGCCGAGGCGCTGGGGAATATAGGGAAGGCCGGCCGCCGCATTCGTTCCGCGGCGGCGGGAAAACAAAGTCCGCTTACGGGCAACGCGGGTTCCACGAAGAGCCTGTGATAATAAAAAACTGGAGTCGATAAGTATGACCAACATCACGAAGAAAACGCTCATTGCTGCCGGCGTCATCGCCGCGCTGGGTATCACAGCAACCACCAGCGCTTTCGCCGCTGACGTCCCGGCGGGCGTGCAGCTGGCCGACAAGCAAGAAATCGTCAAAAACAACGGTTCCGAAGTGCAGTCGCTGGATCCGCACAAGATCGAGGGCGTGCCGGAAAACAACGTCACGCGCGACCTGATGGAAGGCCTGGCGAACAACAGCCCGAACGGTTCCATCGTGCCGGGCGTCGCGGAAAGCTGGGATAACAAGGATTTCAAAGTCTGGACCTTCCACCTGCGTAAAGACGCAAAATGGTCCAATGGCAAGCCGGTGACGGCGCAAGATTTCGTCTACAGCTGGCAGCGCGTGGTGGATCCGAAAACCGCATCGCCTTACGCCAGCTACCTGCAGTACGCCCATGTGGAAAACGTCGATGACATCATCGCCGGTAAAAAAGACAAGTCGACGCTGGGCGTGAAGGCCATCGACGACCACACCTTCCAGGTGACCCTGAGCGAGCCGGTGCCTTATCTGGTTGAAATGACCCCGCACTACGCCATGAAGCCGGTTTACAAAGACGCGGTAGAGAAATTTGGCGAGAAGTGGACGCTGCCGGCCAACTACGTCAGCAACGGCGCTTACAAACTGAAAGACTGGATTGTCAACGAACGCATCGTACTGGAACGCAACCCAGAATATTGGGATAACGCCAAAACCATCATCAATAAAGTGACGTTCCTGCCTATTTCGTCGGAAGTGACCGACGTTAACCGCTACCGCACCGGTGAAATCGACATGACCTACAACAACATGCCGATCGAACTGTTCCAGAAGCTGAAGAAAGAGATCCCGAAAGAGGTGCATGTCGATCCTTACCTGTGCACCTATTACTACGAAATCAACAACCAGAAGGCGCCGTTCACCGATGCGCGCGTGCGTGAAGCGCTGAAGCTGGGCATGGACCGCGACATCATCGTCAACAAGGTGAAAAACCAGGGCGACCTGCCGGCCTACAGCTTTACGCCACCATACACCGACGGTGCCAAGCTGACCGCACCGGAGTGGTTCGGCTGGACGCAGGAAAAACGCAACGAAGTGGCGAAGAAACTGCTGGCCGACGCCGGCTACGGCCCGGGCAAACCGCTGACCTTCTCCCTGTTGTACAACACCTCCGATCTGCACAAGAAGCTGGCGATCGCCGCCGCCTCCATCTGGAAGAAAAACCTGGGCGTGGACGTGAAGCTGGTGAACCAGGAGTGGAAAACCTTCCTGGATACCCGTCATCAGGGCACCTATGACGTGGCGCGCGCCGGTTGGTGTGCCGACTACAACGAGCCGAGCTCGTTCTTGAACATGATGCTGTCCGACAGCAGCAGTAACACCCCGCACTACAAGAGCGCCGAGTTCGACAAGCTGATGGCCAACGTGTTGACCGCGAAGACCAAAGACGAGCGCGCCGAGCTGTATCAGAAAGCGGAAGTTCAGCTGGATAAAGATTCCGCCATCGTTCCGCTGTATTACTATGTGAACGCCCGTTTGGTGAAACCTTACGTCGGGGGTTACACCGGCAAAGACCCGCTTGATAACGTGTACGACAAAAACCTGTACATCATCAAGCATTGATACGGTAAGAGCCGGCGGCGCAGGCCGCCGGCCCATGTTGAGAATAATAAGCCGTCATCAGGCTGTCGCACAGGGTTAGGGCAATGCTTAAATTTATACTTCGTCGCTTGTTGGAAGCGATCCCGACACTATTTATCCTTATCACCATCTCATTCTTCATGATGCGCCTGGCACCCGGCAGTCCATTTACCGGGGAACGCGCATTGCCGCCGGAAGTTATGGCGAACATCGAAGCCAAATATCATTTGAACGACCCGATCTGGAAACAGTACGGTCATTATCTGGCGCAGCTTGCGCAGGGAGACTTCGGCCCGTCCTTTAAATACAAGGACTATTCGGTGAACGATCTGGTTGCCAGCTCTTTCCCGGTGTCCGCCAAACTCGGCCTGGCCGCGTTTCTGCTGGCGGTGGTGCTGGGGGTGAGCGCAGGCGTTATCGCCGCGCTGAATCAGAACACCAAATGGGACTACACGGTGATGGGGTTCGCCATGACCGGGGTGGTGATACCCAGTTTCGTGGTGGCGCCGCTGCTGGTGCTGATCTTCGCCATCACGCTGAAATGGCTGCCGGGGGGGGGCTGGAACGGCGGCGCGCCTAAATTCATCATCCTGCCGATGGTGGCGCTGTCGCTGGCCTATATCGCCAGCATCGCCCGTATCACGCGTGGCTCGATGATTGAAGTGCTGCACTCCAACTTCATCCGTACCGCGCGCGCCAAAGGCTTGCCGATGCGTCGCATCATTTTCCGCCACGCGCTGAAGCCGGCGCTGTTGCCGGTGCTGTCCTACATGGGGCCGGCGTTCGTCGGTATCATCACCGGATCGATGGTGATCGAAACCATCTACGGTCTGCCGGGGATCGGCCAGCTGTTCGTTAACGGCGCGCTGAACCGCGACTACTCCCTGGTGCTGAGCCTGACCATTCTGGTGGGCGCCCTGACCATTCTGTTCAACGCGATCGTCGATGTGCTGTATGCGGTCATCGATCCGAAAATCCGTTATTAATCTGGAGCACGCGAATGATGTTGACTAAAAAGAACAGCGAAGCTCTGGAACACTTCAGCGAGAAGCTGGAAGTGGAAGGGCGCAGCCTGTGGCAAGACGCGCGCCGGCGCTTTATGCACAACCGTGCGGCGGTCAGCAGCCTGTTCATTCTGGTGTTGATCACGCTGTTTGTGGTGCTGGCGCCGATGCTGTCGCAGTTTGCCTACGACGATACCGATTGGGCGATGATGTCCGCCGCGCCAAGCGTGGAATCGGGGCACTATTTCGGCACTGACTCCTCCGGGCGCGATCTGCTGGTGCGCGTGGCGATCGGCGGGCGTATCTCGCTGATGGTCGGCGTGGCGGCGGCACTGGTGGCGGTGGTGGTCGGCACGCTGTACGGCGCAATGTCCGGCTATCTGGGCGGCAAGGTCGACTCGGTGATGATGCGCCTGCTGGAGATCCTCAACTCCTTCCCGTTCATGTTCTTCGTGATCCTGCTGGTGACCTTCTTCGGCCAGAACATCCTGTTGATCTTCGTGGCGATCGGCATGGTGTCGTGGCTGGATATGGCGCGTATCGTGCGCGGCCAAACCCTCGGCCTGAAGCGTAAGGAATTCATCGAAGCGGCGCTGGTGTGCGGCGTTTCCACGCGCAATATCGTGCTGCGCCATATCGTGCCGAACGTGCTCGGCGTGGTGGTGGTGTATGCGTCGCTGCTGGTGCCGAGCATGATCCTGTTCGAATCCTTCCTCAGTTTCCTGGGGTTGGGCACGCAGGAGCCGCTCAGCAGCTGGGGCGCATTGCTCAGCGACGGCGCCAACTCAATGGAAGTTTCACCGTGGTTGCTGCTGTTCCCGGCGGGTTTCCTGGTTGTCACTCTGTTCTGTTTCAACTTTATCGGCGATGGCCTGCGTGACGCCCTCGACCCGAAAGATCGTTAAGGAGTGCAATCATGAGCACCATTGAACATCCTCAACTGCAAAGCGGCGCCGGGGTCAAAACGTCGCCGCTGCTGGACGTGAAAGACCTGCGCGTCACGTTCTCCACGCCGGACGGCGACGTGACGGCGGTGAACGATCTGAACTTCGACCTGCGGGCCGGAGAAACGCTGGGCATCGTCGGTGAGTCCGGTTCCGGTAAATCGCAGACCGCGTTCGCTCTGATGGGCCTGCTGGCCAGCAATGGCCGCATCGGCGGCTCGGCCAAATTCAACGGCCGTGAAATCCTCAACCTGCCGGAAAATCAGCTCAACAAGCTGCGGGCCGAAGAGATCTCGATGATCTTCCAGGACCCGATGACCTCGCTCAACCCTTATATGCGCGTTGGCGAACAGCTGATGGAAGTGCTGATGCTGCATAAGAAAATGAGCAAAAGCGAAGCCTTTGAAGAGTCGGTACGCATGCTCGACGCGGTGAAAATGCCGGAAGCGCGCAAGCGCATGCGTATGTATCCGCATGAGTTTTCCGGCGGCATGCGCCAGCGCGTGATGATCGCCATGGCGCTGCTGTGTCGGCCGAAGCTGCTGATCGCCGACGAACCGACCACCGCGCTGGATGTGACCGTCCAGGCGCAGATCATGACGCTGCTCAACGAGCTGAAGCGCGAGTTCAACACCGCCATCATCATGATCACCCATGACCTGGGCGTGGTGGCCGGCATCTGCAACAAGGTGCTGGTGATGTACGCCGGGCGCACCATGGAATACGGCAGTGCGCGCGAGGTGTTCTACCAGCCGAGCCACCCGTACTCTATCGGTCTGTTGAACGCGGTGCCGCGTCTCGACGCCGAAGGCGAAGCGTTGCTGACCATTCCCGGCAACCCGCCGAACCTGCTGCGGTTGCCTAAAGGCTGCCCGTTCCAGCCGCGCTGTCCGTACGCCATGGAGCAGTGCGCGAGCGCTCCGCCGTTGGAGCAATTTGGGGAAGGGCGCCTGCGCGCCTGCTTTAAACCGGTGGAGGCGTTGGTATGACAGCGGTAACCGACAAGAAAGTGCTGCTCGAAGTGGCCGATCTGAAAGTGCACTTCGACATTCATGACGACAAACAGTGGTTCTGGCAGCCGCCGAAAACCCTGAAAGCGGTCGATGGCGTCACGCTGCGGCTGTTCGAGGGGGAAACCCTGGGCGTGGTCGGCGAATCCGGCTGCGGTAAATCCACCTTCGCGCGCGCCATCATCGGCCTGGTGAAAGCCACCAGCGGGCGCGTTGCCTGGCTGGGGAAAGATCTGCTGGGCATGAGCGATGCCGACTGGCGCAAAACCCGCAGCGATATCCAGATGATCTTCCAGGATCCGCTGGCGTCGCTCAACCCGCGCATGACCATCGGCGAGATCATCGCCGAGCCGCTGCGCACCTACTACCCAAAAATGCCGCGTCAGGAAGTGAAGGACAAGGTCAAGGCGATGATGCTGAAGGTCGGCCTGCTGCCTAACCTGATCAACCGCTACCCGCACGAGTTCTCCGGCGGCCAGTGCCAGCGTATCGGCATCGCGCGCGCGCTGATCCTCGAGCCGAAGCTGGTGATCTGCGACGAACCGGTCTCCGCGCTGGACGTGTCGATTCAGGCGCAGGTGGTGAACCTGTTGCAGCAGCTGCAGCGCGAGATGGGGCTGTCATTAATCTTTATCGCCCACGATTTGGCGGTGGTGAAGCACATTTCCGATCGCGTGCTGGTGATGTACCTGGGCCATGCGGTGGAGCTGGGCACCTATGACGAGGTGTACCACAATCCGCAGCACCCTTACACCAAAGCGCTGATGTCGGCGGTGCCGATCCCGGATCCGGACAAGGAGAAGGAGAAGCAGATCCAGCTGTTGGAAGGGGAGCTGCCTTCGCCGATCAACCCGCCGACCGGCTGCGTGTTCCGCACCCGCTGCCCGATCGCCGGGCCGGAGTGCGCCAAGACGCGTCCGCTGCTGGAGGGCAGTTTCCGCCACGCGGTGTCCTGCCTGAAGGTCGATCCGCTGTAATGTGCTGCTGGTCGGCAACAAAAAGCCCCGCTGAATGAGCGGGGCTTTTTTTATCCGATGCGCTAACGGCGAATCACTCTTTCCACAGAATGTGGCACAGCTTGTGGTCTTTCTCGCGGCAGATCAGCACGCGGGCGAACACGTCGTTGATCGGCTCGCCGTCGCTGTCCGCCAGACCGATCACCACCTCGGCGAAGAAGTCCGGGTTCAGGTCGTAATCCACGTGCTCGCTCCAGTCTTCGGACGGATCGTACAGTTCGGCGCCGCCGCGCTCTTCAAACTGCAGGTTGAACAGCAGAATATCCGCCGGATCCAGATTGTCGCCGGCCAATTCGAGGAAGATGTCGTAGGCCTGTTCCAGCGTTTCGTCTTCGGTAAGGCGGTTATTCAAATCCATAAAAAAATCCTGATAACAAATGATTTGGCACTATTAAAGCACGCTCGCCGCGGCTTTTACAGCAGCGGGCTGAAAAAGTAGAACAGGCGCTCGACCAGACGATGCCAGAACGGCCGCTTCAGCCACTCTTTGGCGTTCAGCAGCTGGGAACGGGCGATGTAATCCTCCTGCACGCAGGCCAAATCGCTGCCGAAGCCGTCATCGTCGATCACCAGCGTGATTTCGAAATTCAGCCACAGGCTGCGCATGTCCAGATTGACGGTGCCGACCAGGCTGAGCTGGCCGTCCACCAGCACGCTCTTGGTATGCAGCAGGCCGCCTTCGAACTGATAGATCTTAACCCCGGCCTCCAGCAGCTCGGAGAAGAACGCGCGGCTGGCCCAGCGCACCATCATCGAATCGTTGTCGCGCGGCACGATGATGCTGACCTCGACGCCGCGTAGGGCGGCGGTGCAAATGGCGTGCAGCAGATCGTCGCTCGGCACGAAGTACGGCGTGGTCATGATCAGCTGCTCGCGGGCGGAATAGACCGCGGTCAGCAGCGCCTGGTGGATCATCTCCTCGGGGAAGCCGGGGCCGGAGGCGATCACCTGAATAGTATGGCCGCTTTCCTGCTCGAACGGCATGATGTTGACGTCCGGCGGCGGTGGCAGAATGCGCTTGCCGGTTTCAATCTCCCAGTCACAGGCATAGACGATGCCCATGGTGGTGGCCACCGGGCCTTCCATGCGCGCCATCAGATCGATCCATTGGCCGACGCCCGCATCCTGCTTGAAGTAACGCGGATCGACCATGTTCATGCTGCCGGTATAGGCGATGTAGTTGTCGATCAGCACCACCTTGCGGTGCTGACGCAGGTCCATGCGGCGCAAGAACACGCGTAGCAGGTTGACCTTCAGCGCTTCGACCACTTCGATACCGGCGTTGCGCATCATCGCCGGGTAGGGGCTGCGGAAAAATTGCAGGCTGCCGGCGGAGTCGAGCATCAGGCGGCAGTGTACGCCGCGTCGGGCGGCGGCCATCAGCGATTCGGCCACTTGATCGACCAGGCCGCCGGGCTGCCAGATATAGAACACCATTTCGATGTTGTGGCGCGCCAGCTCGATGTCGCGGATCAGCGCTTTCAGCGTGTCGTCGGTGGTGGTGAGCAGCTGCAGCTGGTTGCCCTTGACGCCGTCGATGCCCTGGCGGCGGTTGCACAGCTGGAACAGCGGTTCGGCGACCTCGCTGTACTCGGTGGCGAAGATGCGGCGGCTCTCTTTCAGCTCCTTCAGCCAGCGGGCGGTTGACGGCCACATGGCCTTGGCGCGCTCGGCCCGGCGCTTGCCCAGATGCAGCTCGCCGAACGATAAATAGGCCACGATGCCGAACAGCGGCAGAATGTAGATAACCAGCAGCCAGGCCATGGCAGAGGGAACCGCACGGCGTTTCATCAAAATGCGCATCGTCACGCCGGCGATCAGCAGCCAGTAGCCGAACACCATGAGCCAACTGATTACGGTATAAAATGTTGTCATAAAGGCGAAAAATCCCGTTCGCAAACCACCAATGATGAGTGTACGCACAGATCGGTCAAGGCGAAACCTTTTATCGGCGCTTATGTTACATAAATATGATGAAGTTAAGGCACTTGCTGAAAATGAAAGGGCGGCTTTTGCCCGCGTGGCACCCGCTGTGCCGCCGATAACTGCGGCTTGGATCACGGACGGAAAGGGCTATAATGCCCGCGGTTGGCATTAGACGAACAAGTGACGGAATTATGAGACGCAGTAGAAATGAAGTGGGCCGCTGGCGCATGTTGCGGCAGAGTCAACGCCGCCGGCATCGCTGGCTGGAACGCCAGTCTTGCAGCAATCGCCATATTATCCGGGTGCGGCGCCGCCTGGACGATCAGCATCGGCGCGCGCTGCTGTTTGCGGTATCCTGCGAGTGGTAAAACGAAAACAGTCCCGTGAGGGACTGTTTTGTTATGGCGCCTGGGTTATTTGCCCAGATAGGCGTTGAGCATCCAGACCTGTTTTTCCTGCTCTTTGATGTAATCGCTCATCAGCGACGCGGTGCCTTCGTCACCGGCGTCTGCCGCTACCGTCAGCAGTTCACGCTGCTGCTGCAGCAAGACTGAATACCCGTCCAACAGGCCGCGCAGCGTGCCTTTATCATCGGTCACGTTGGTGTGTTCCTTGATGTCGGCGGTTTTCAGATAGTCGCTGAAAGCGTGACGCGGCTGCGAGCCCAGCGTCAGAATACGTTCCGCCAGCTCATCCACCTTGGTCAGCAGATCGTTATATGTCTCTTCGAATTTCGCGTGCAGTTCAAAGAACTGCGGGCCGGTAATATTCCAGTGATAGCCGCGCACGTTCATATACAATACCTGATAGTTCGCCAACAGCGCGTTCAGCGCCTCGGCGAGTTTTGCCGATTGTTTACTGTCGAGGCCGATATGGGTTTTCGCTGCTTTCTTTGCCGTTGCCATAATAATCTTCTCCTGATTATTTGTTCCGATAGTAGACAGAATCAATTTCCATAGCTGTTACAGTAACCGGATTTATCGCAGGGTTAAACACGATAACAGGCATTATTGCCATCGCTAAAACCGATGACGATAAATCCGTCGAGCAAATTGCCGAATCAGTTTACGCAGGATCCGCAGGCGAAAAAAGCCGCTTTTATCGGTTACTTGCGCAGCGCCAGTTTCACCGCGCCGGCGCCCAGCGCCATTAGCAGCGCGGCGGCGATCAGCACCGTAATAAACGCGCGATCAAAGGCCAAGCGCGCCAGCTGCGTCAGCTGCTGCGCGCGATCGGCCGCCAGCCCGGCCGCCAGCCGCAGGGCTTCGTCGATGCTGTCGTAGGCCAAATCGCTGACCGGCAGCTCCGCCGGCAGCGCCAGGCTGTGGCTGTAAACCGCCGTCATCAATCCGCCGAGCAGCGTCACGCCCAGCACGCCACCCAGTTCGTAGGAGACGTCTTCGATGGACGCCGCCATGCCGGACTTCTCCTCCGGCGCGTTCAGCATGATGGCGGTGGAAGCGGCGGTGATCACGCCGCCGAGGCCAAAGCCCACCAGCGCCAGGCTGACCAATTGCGGCGCCATGCCGCTCTGGTACCACACGGCAAGACCGGCGATGCCGAGGGTAGTCAGGACAAAGCCGCCGAGGATGATGCTGCGTTCGCCGTAGCGCGGCAACAGCAGGCCGGCTACGGGCCCCGCCAGCGCCGAGGCCAGCGGGATCGGCAAAATAAACAGCGCCGCCTGCAGCGGGCTGAGGCCGAGCACCAGCTGTAGGCGTTGGCTGAGCACCAGCTCGACGCCGATCAGCGCCACCATCGACAGCAGGGCCACGCCGATGCCGCCTGCGAACAGCCGGTTGCGGAACAGGGAGAAATCGATCATCGGGTGGGCGCTGCGCTGCTGACGACGCACGAACAGCACCAGGAACAACACGCCGATCAGGGCCGCCACAAGCAAGGCGCTCACATCAGGCGTCGGCTTGCTCAGCTCCTTCAGCGCATAGATAGCGCCGACCAGACCCATCATGATCTGCACCGAACCGACGATGTCCGAAGGGCGCGGGTTATCGCCACCGCAGCGCGGGATCAGTTTCCACGCCAGCGGCCAGACCAGCAGTACGACCGGCACATTGATCAGGAACACCGACCCCCACCAGAAATACTCCAGCAGCAGGCCGCCGACCACCGGGCCGATGGCCGCGCCGCCGGAGGCCACCGAGGCCCAGATGCCGATCGCCAGCGCGCGTTCGCGTTCGTCGGTAAAGACGTGGCGCACGATGGACAGCGTCGCGGGCATCATCATTGCCGCGCCAACGGCGAGGAACACGCGGGCGGCGATCAGCCACTCGGCGGTGGGCGAGAACGCGGCGCACAGCGACGCGACGGCAAACACCGGCAGTCCGGCGAGAAACAGCCGCTTATGGCCGATGCGGTCGCTCAGCATGCCGGCGCCGGGCAGCAGGCCGGCCACCACCAGCGGGTAGGCGTTGACGATCCAGAGTTTTTGCGAGGCGCTGGCATCCAGCGCCTGGGTTAAGCGCGGCAGGGCGGTATATAACACCGTCATATCGATGACGATCAGGAAAAGGGCGCTGGCGACCATCGTCAGGATCAACCAGCGGTTCTTGGCGTACATAATTCATATCCAGTTAACGTGGGCGGCGCGGAGGCGCCGCCATTGGGGTAACCCACCGGCGATGCCGGGTGGTATACTGATGATAATATATATCCATACGTTCGTATTGAAAAGAAGGGTTTCTTAATGGGACGTCAACGCAGCATCGATCGCGACAAGGTTTTGGACACCGCCGAAGAGATCGTCGCCACCCAGGGTGCCGCCGGCTTGACCATAGACGCCGTCGCCAAAGCGATGGGGATCTCCAAGGGCGGGGTGCAGTATTGTTTCGGCAGCAAAGACGCCCTTATCGATGCCATGTTCGATCGCTGGGGCAGTGCCTACGAGACGTTGTTCACGGCGATCGCCGGCGACGAGCCTTCGCCGCAGACCGCCGTGCGGGCGCATATGCTGGCCACCCACAGTTCGGATCAGACTTCCAGCGCCAAGGCCGCCGGGTTGATGGCAACGCTGATTCAAACGCCGGAGCATCTGGCGAGCACGCGCGAATGGTATCGCAGCCGCATCGCCGGTTTGGATTTGACGACCGAAGAAGGCAAGCGCGCGCGCCTGGCGTTTCTCGCCACCGAAGGCGCCTTTATGCTGCGTTACTTTGGTTTGATGGATATCGACCAGGCGGAATGGGAAACGATGTTCGCCGATATGCAGGCATTGATATTGACGGGCGGCGACAAGTAAACGCAGGGACAAGCGGCAGGAAGCAGCCTGCCGCGGGCTAAGCCTGATTATTTATAGGCTATCGCATTGATGGTTTCGAAGGTGGTTTTCCCCTCGCGACCGATAATGACGTAATACTTACCGCCTTTTTCATCTACCGCTTTCGACAGACGCGCATGGTCGATCCCCACGGTGTCGTCGCCGTCTTGTGAAATGGTCACCGGACCGATCTCGGTATGTTTCGCTGCCTCTTCCCGCGTGATTTCAATTGCCGCCAGGGAAGAGAATGAGGTGAACGCCAGCAGTGCCAAGAGATATTTAGTTGCCTTCATAATTATTCCTTTTGGAAGATAAAAACGACCCGTAACTGCATCTTGACTACGGCTCAAGTGTAGGTCAGCGGCGGCGCTTTACCATGCAACGGCAAAAAAGAGTCTCAGACGGCGGCGCCTATCACACTGATAGTTAGTCAAGGGGGCGGCGAAAGGCGTATGTTTATCGAACAAGATATTCCCTCGAAGAACCTTTAAGCCAGCCACTCCGTGCTGGCTTTTTTTTGCGGGCAAGTGCCCTGGAGCCAGGGGGCGAGGGATTATTTGCGTGCGTCCAACAGCGCTTGGGCGTTCTCTGCGGTAACGACGGTCCACGGAATTCGCGGCGATGCCGCGGGTTCAGAAGAGTATAGGCGGGTGACGCGACAGCCCCTGGAGGGAGGGCATCTTTTCTACCGAGGGGTTAGGGTGAGAGCACGCATTGATCCGGGAACGGTGCGCGAACGGGCGTTCCCGGTATTGGGAGGGCTGGAGATCAGAACACCTGTTTGAACGGCTTCACCGTCACGTCGGCATAGACGCCGGCGGCGATATAGGGATCCTGCTGCGCCCAGGCCTGGGCTTCCGCTAGCGACTCGAATTCGGCGATCACCGTCGAACCGGTAAAGCCGGCGGCGCCGGGATCGTTGCTGTCGATGGCCGGGTTAGGGCCGGCGACTACCAGGCGGCCGGCGTCGCGCAGCGCCTGCAGGCGCGCCAGGTGTGCCGGGCGTACCGCCAGACGGTTTTCCAGCGAGTTGGGGACGTCTTGCGCGTAGATCAGATAAAGCATGTTTCACCTTTAAAATCATGGCTATAAAACGGTGTTACCAAGGTAGCGCAAAAGGCGCGGCAGGGGAACGGTGCGCGGCGAATTTCCCGGCGGATTGGCGCTTATGCCTTGAAGCCGCTACTTTTTATTCGTATAGTGCGGCGCGCTTAAACTGATATGCCATTGAGGTGAGGATATGACGGAACTGGTAAGGGAAAAACTCGATTTGCCGGCGGGCAAAAGTAAACTGCTGCTGCACTCTTGCTGCGCGCCCTGTTCCGGCGAGGTGATGGAAGCGATCCAGGCCTCCGGGATCGAATACGCCATTTTCTTCTATAACCCCAACATTCACCCGCAAAAAGAGTATCTGCTGCGCAAGGAAGAGAACATCCGCTTCGCCGAGCAGCACGGGGTGCCGATCATCGATGCCGATTACGACACCGATAACTGGTTCGCCCGCGCCAAGGGGATGGAGAATGAGCCGGAGCGCGGGATTCGTTGCACCATGTGTTTTGACATGCGTTTCGAGCGCACGGCGCTGTATGCGCATGAGCACGGTTACGACACCATCTCCAGCTCGTTGGGCATTTCGCGCTGGAAGAACATGCAGCAGATCACCGACTGCGGCATCCGGGCGGCGGAAAAATATCCCGATTTGGTGTACTGGGATTACAACTGGCGCAAGAAGGGCGGTTCGTCGCGCATGATAGAGATCAGCAAGCGCGAACGCTTCTATCAGCAGGAATACTGCGGCTGCGTCTATTCGCTGCGCGACACCAACCTGCACCGCAAGGCACAAGGGCGGCCGCTGATTAAGCTGGGCGTGCTTTACTATGGCGATGAAGAATAACGCATAATCACCGCAATCAACCCGCTACGGCGGGTTTTTTATTTTTTGACGCCCGGCCAAACGTTAATGAAGCGTGTTGTTCCGGCGATAAAAAAGCAACGGCCAGGTTAATATCCTTATGAGTTTGCTGGTTTTAGCCGCGCATACTGACGATTAAAGCGATAGTTTGCCTTTCGTTATTGAATATGATTGCTATTTGCATTTAAACTTGGCGAACCAGAGGAAACAGAATCATTATGCCGCTAAAAAAGATGTTCCTTAATCGCCGTATATCCGTGCCTTTCGTCTTGTCCGTAGGCCTGCACAGCGCCCTGGTGGCGGGATTGCTTTACGCTTCGGTAAAAGAAGTGGTGGAGCTGCCGAAGCCAGAGGACGCGCCGATCAGCGTCATGATGGTCAACACCGCCGCGATGGCCGAGCCGCCGCCACCGGCGCCGGCCGAGCCGGAGCCGCCGCAGGTCGAACCTGAGCCGGAGCCAGAACCGGAACCTATCGTGGAGCCGCCGCCGAAGGCGATCGTGAAACCCGAGCCGGTCAAGCCGAAACCGAAGCCTAAGCCGAAACCGAAGGTCGAAAAACAGGTTAAACCGGAGCCGAAGAAGGTTGAGCCGCGCGAGCCGTCGCCGTTCAACAGCGATTCACCGGCCAAACCGATCGATAAAGCGCCGGTGAAGCAGGCGCCTGCCGCGCCGGTGCAGGGCAACTCGCGCGAGGTCGGGCCAAGACCGATCAGCCGCGCCAATCCGCTCTATCCGCCGCGGGCCCAGGCTTTGCAGATCGAAGGCAACGTGCGGGTACAGTTCGATATCGACAGCGACGGGCGCGTCAGCAACGTGCGCATCTTGTCGGCCGAGCCGCGCAATATGTTCGAGCGTGAAGTGAAGCAGGCGATGCGTAAATGGCGCTATGAGGCCAAAGAGGCGAAAGATCGCACCGTCACTATCCGCTTCAAGCTGAACGGCACGACCGAATTGAACTGAGTTCGGTCACTACCAAAAAAGAAAGGGTCGCCTCGGCGACCCTTTTTGCATTTGCGGTACAGCCGCCGGCTTATTCTTCGAAGCCAACGCGGAAATTCATTTTGCCCTCAGGCAGCGCGCGCGAGTTGCCTTCCGCATCGACTGCCACATAGGTGAACACCGCTTCGGTCGCCCGGTAGCGCTGGCCGATCGGCGCGGAAGAGACTTTCTTGACCCACACTTCGATATTGATGGTGATCGAGCTGCGCCCGGTGCGGATGCAGTGCGCATAGCAGCAAACCACGTCGCCTACCGCCACCGGTTTCAGGAAGGTCATGCCGTCCACGCGCACGGTCACCACGCGCCCTTCGGCGATCTCTTTTGCCTGGATGGCGCCGCCAATATCCATTTGCGACATCAGCCAGCCGCCGAAGATATCACCGTTGGCATTGGTATCGGCCGGCATGGCCAGCGTGCGCAGCACCAGCTCGCCGCTGGG
>NZ_KV792398.1:0-22535 GCF_001808215.1 Serratia sp. HMSC15F11 | reverse complement strand
GGGTAAAGGTCGTTGTTGTGTCATAGCAGTCTGCTTTTAAAAGGAGGGAATAACATCATACTGCCCGCGGCAAGCGCCGCAGGCATTAACAATTTTGTAACTATTTTTTCTGTTCTTCCGGCATGTGCCGGTAAATATAGATACCGCTGAGGAGGGTGAAGACCAGCGTCAGCACCGTCAGGCCAAAGACTTTGAAATTGACCCAGACGCTTTGCGGCAGCCAGAAGGCGACATAGATGTTCGCCAGGCCACAGGCCAGGAAGAAGACTGCCCAGGCCAGGTTGAGGTTGCTCCACACTTTGTCCGGCAGCGTCAGCTCTTTGCCCAGCATGCGTTGAACCAGCGGTTTTTTGAGCACCCATTGGCTGATCAGCAGCGCCAGCGCGAACAGCGCGTAAATCACCGTGACCTTCCATTTGATGAACAAATCGTTGTGGAACACCAGCGTTAGGGTGCCGAACACCAGCACCATCAGGAAGGTGATCAACGTCATCTTCTCGACCTTGCGGTATTTCACCCAGGTGAACACCAGCGCCAGCGCGGTGGCGACAATTAACGCGCCGGAAGCGACGTAAATGTCGTACAGCTTGTAAAAAGCGAAAAAGACAATTAGCGGGAGGAAATCAAGAAACTGCTTCATAAATCAATCCATCATCTGTTCATCGGCCGACTATACCGGATTCGGCGAGCTCTGTGTACCGCCGGGCGTTGCCGATTATCGGCGTTTGGCCGGCGGATTTCTGCCGCGAAAGCAGGAATTTGCATAAACTTACGCAAGAAAACGCGGGCACATTGCCAGCGCGGGCCGCAGGCCGCATAGTAAGTGTCATAATAACCAGATAATTTACCGCGGAAAACAGCATGCAGTGGAAATCTCTCCAGGCCCTGACGCCGGGGTTGACGCATTTATTGGGGTATCAACGCAGCTGGCTCAAGCCGGATATTCGCGCCGGCCTTTCCGTCGCCGCCGTCGCCTTGCCGGTGGCCATCGCCTATGCTGAGCTGGCCGGGGTCAGCCCGGTGGTGGGGCTCTATTCCTGTATCTTGCCGATGGTGGCCTATGCGCTGTTCGGCTCGTCGCGCCAGCTGATCGTCGGGCCCGACGCCGCCACCTGTGCGGTGATCGCCGCGGTGGTGACGCCGCTGGCGGCGGGTAATATGGAGCGCCATTGGCAACTGACCATCATGATGACCGCGATGATGGGCGGCTGGTGCCTGCTGGCCAGCCGGTTCAAGCTGGGGGCGCTGGCGGATCTGCTGTCGCGGCCGATCCTCAGCGGGCTGCTGAACGGGGTGGCGATCACCATCATCGTCGATCAGATCGGCAAGGTGTTGGGATTCACGGTGCGCCCGGCGCAGCTGATCGAGCGTATCTACGCGCTGCCCGGTAACCTGCTGCACAGCGACTGGCTGACGATGGCGGTGTCGTTGTTGACGCTGGTGACGCTGCTCGGATTTAAAAAATGGCGGCCTAACTGGCCGGCGCCGCTGTTTGCCATCGTGCTGGCGGCGTTCGTCACCTGGGCCGGCGGCCTGCAGCAGCATGGCGTGGTGACGGTGGGCGGTTTCAGCGGCGTGTTGCCGATCGTCCAGTGGCCGGACTTCCAGCCCGGTTTGCTGCGCGACATGGTGATCCCGGCGCTTAACCTGGCGGTGGTGAGTTTTGTCAGCATGATGCTCACCGCCCGCAGCTTTGCCGCCAAGAACGGTTATGAGGTGAACGCCGACGCCGAGTTTCGTGCGCTGGGGCTGGTGAATATCGTCTCCGCGCTGTCGCAAGGTTTCGCTATCAGCGGTGCGGACTCGCGCACCGCGGTGAATGACGCCAACGGCGGCAAGAGCCAGCTGGTGTCGGTCATCGCCGCTGCGGTCATCGCCTTCGTCTTGCTGTTCCTGATGGCGCCGCTGCAGTTTATTCCGGTGGCAGGATTGGGCGTGGTGCTGATGTATGCGGCCTGGTCGCTGCTGGACATTCGCGGCATCTGGGTTTTGCGCCGCCGCAACGCGCAGGCGTTTCGCCTGGCGCTGTTTACCTTCCTCAGCGTGCTGCTGGTGGGAGTGATCAGCGGCATCGGGCTGGCGGTGTTGCTGGGGCTGATGCAGTTTCTGCGCACCGTCTTCCGGCCGACGGAGCAGCTGCTGGGCGTCAACGACGAAGGCATGATCCACTCCATGGGCAACAACAATGGGGTGAAGGCGGTGCCTGGGGTCATGATGTATCGCTTCAATTCGCCACTGACCTATTTCAACGTGGCGTACTTCAAACGCCGTATTCTCAATTTGGTCGACGGCACGCCGTTCCAGCCGCGCTGGGTAGTGGTGGATGCGGTAGCCAGTTTTACCCATGCCGATATCAGCGTGCTGGCGGCCATCGACGAACTGAAACGCGACCTGTTACAGCGTAACGTTAAGCTGGTGCTGGCGGGGCGCCGCACCGAGCTGACGCGCTGGTTCCGCATCAACCGCTTAGGGCGCGACAAAGAGCTGATTTTGGTGCCGGACCTGTATCTGGCGCTGAAGCTGATTCAGAGTAAGGAGCAGGCGGAAGCCGCCACGGTGGGGTAAATAAAAAGGGGCGCGCCGAAGCGTGCCCCTTGGGTTTTTGTTGCGTCGGCGTTAGCCGCGCAGCAGCATGTACAGGCGGAACAGGTAGATCAGCAGCAGGGCAGACACCAGGTTGCTCAACGCGGTCAACACCACGCTGGCGACGTTCGGCGTCAGCACCGACAGATGGCTCACCAAAAACAGCACCAGCAGCTTGGCCGCCAGCCACAGCATCATTGCCGGCACGATCACGCGCGCATTGCCGAAGGCCAACTTGCTGCTCAGCTTGAGCGAAGCGAACACGCCTTTCTTGTCGACGGAGGCGATCACCGGCGCCAGCGCGAAGGCGATCGCCATGAGCACGCCCGGCACCACAAACAGCGTCAGGCCGAGCTGGATCAGCAGGGTGCAGATAAACAGCAGCAGCAGCAGACGCGGCAGATCGGGCGCCGAGGCACCGAGCGCGCGCAGGGCGCTGGTGCGTTCCCCTTGCGACACCAGACGGATCAGCGTCAGCATCCCGCCGACCAGCAGCACGTTGCCGACCAGCGCGGAGAAGGTGGCGGCCGCCGACACTTTCAGCAACACCATCTGCTGTTCCGGCGTCATCTGCTGGATCACTTCCTGAATGCCCATACCGGTAGACGAAGCGAAATCGCTGGTGGTGGCAGCGAGCGTCGCCAACTGTTCGGCATCGGGGCTGAAGGCCTGATTCAGCAGTACGGAGATAAACGCCGTCAACAGCGCCAGCATCAGGATGCTGGCCAGTTGGTTGCGTAAAAAGTTAAAACTGTCACGGTACAAAGCGTTGGCCGTGATAGGCATGCAGACTCCTTGGCGTCGGGAAAACAGAGATAAATCAGTGGGTGATTGTACCCTGTTCCACGCCGCTGTGGCACCCCGCGAATTGCACTACGCCTATTTCTTCAACGATCGTCGTCTCAGGCAGCGAGAGCGGCAGGGGTACCGGCAGGGGCGGCAGCCCGTAGCGTTCCCGGGCGCGATCGCAGGCTTCGTTGCGCAGGCCGTTTTCACCGGACTGATCGAACTCTCTGCACGGGCTGGGCCGATTGAGGTAGATCGAGCAGGACACGGCTTTGCCGATCTCGCCGTCCAGAGCGTTGCAGCGGGGGGACTTGCTGTTGGTCCCCTGCATGCAGCGCAGGAACGGGGTCAAAGGCTCCGTTAAGGAAAGGGGAACGGTGCCGCCGCCGTCTTCGGCTTCGGCCCAATAGAATGACACTCGAAAATAACCGCAGCATGCGCCGCAGCTGACACAGGGATTAAGGATTTCGCTCATCTTGATTGCTCACCGACTCCTTACGGCACCAACCAAAACCAACACGGAAAATGAAATTACCTCAGCCGCATTTTTCTCCGCAACCGAAATTTGAACATGTAAATAATTTGCAACAAAATCGATTTTTTGATGCAGATCAATCCTTGATTTATTAAGCGGTTAGGTAACCTTGTTTTTAGTAGGATTTTAAATTTTTACACATAAGATGTGATCTCGATGGGATCACAAATACCCGAAAGTAGGTATATTCTCCCTCGAGCGATTAACCACACAAATGGAATGGATAATGAAAAAGACAACTCTGGTGGTATTGGCGACGATGATGGCGCCTATGTTGGCAAGTGCGCATCAGGCCGGTGATTTCCTGTTCCGCGCGGGAACCGCGACGGTGCGTCCAAATGCGGGTTCGGACAACGTATTGGGGTTGGGTTCGCTGGATGCGAAAAACAATACCCAGCTCGGTCTGACCTTCGGTTACATGGTGACGGACAACATCGGCGTTGAGTTGTTGGCCGCAACGCCATTCCGCCACAAGGTTACGCTGGGCGGCACCGATCTGGCGACCGTTCACCAATTGCCGCCTACGCTGATGGCGCAATACTACTTCGGCGACAAGCAGGACAAACTGCGGCCTTATTTGGGCGTCGGCGTTAACTACACCACCTTCTTCGACGAGAAGTTCAACGACTACGGCAAAAGCGCCGGGTTGAGCAACCTCGACCTGAAAGACTCTTGGGGTGTGGCGGCGCAGGCCGGCCTGGATTACAACCTGGATGAACACTGGATGCTAAACATGTCGGTGTGGTGGATGAACATCGAAACCAAAACTCGCTTCAACGATGCGAATGGCGGGCACCACAGCTTCGATACGCGTCTGGATCCGTGGGTGTTCATGTTCGGGGCGGGTTATCGCTTCTGATGATGGCCACAAACAGGGAGGCGTTGCGCCTCCCTGTGTCGGTATTATTTAACCTGCATCACGTTTTCAACCGATTTCACGCCGGCCACGCCACGAGTGACCTGCACCGCACGGTTGGCGTCATCGCTTGACGTCACGAAGCCGCTCAGCTGAACGCGTCCTTTAAAGGTTTCCACGCTGATCTCGCGCGACTTGATGTTTTTATCCGCCAGCAACGCCGATTTCACTTTGGTGGTGACTACGGTGTCATCGATATAACCGCCTGTTCCCTCTGATTTTGCCGTCGGCGCGCAAGCGCTCACCGCGACCGCCACAACGGCTGCCATGCACAAGGCTGAAAGGGTTTTAAACAGCTTCATAAATTACTCTCCATGCAATGTTATGGTTGAAATTCGCTACGGTTTTTCGCCGCAGCGAGTGCATTCCCCAAATAAAACGAAGAAATGCATAGCGAACAAAGTTCATTGTGAGACAAGACCTGAGTTTGTTCAAATTTTTGCTGTAAATAAATGGAACAAACTTTGAGGGGAAACAAGCTGTTAAAGCGAGCGCCGGCGGGGCGCTCGCTGGAGAGGCTCACGCCCGGGTGGCGCGCTTCATACTGCTGGCGAAGGCCGCCAGCTTGGTCAGCATCTCCGCCGGGTTGGCATGGTGCTGTTCGATGATTTTGACGATTGCCGAGCCGGAGATCGCGCCGGCGGCCCCGGCCTGCAGCGCGGCCTTTACCTGCTCGGGTTCGGAGATGCCGAAACCCTGCAGCGGCGGCGCGGCGTGATACTCGCGCAGCTTGTTCACCAGGTGATGCAACGGCAGCTGCGCTCGGCTTTCGGTGCCGGTCACCCCGGCGCGCGACAGCAGGTAGGTGTAGCCGCGGCCGTGTGACGCGATTTCACGCAGTAGATCGTCATCGGCGTTCGGCGGGCAGATGAAGATCGGTGCGATACCGTGGCGCGCGGCGGCGGCGCGGAACGGCGCGGACTCTTCAAACGGCACGTCGGCGACCAGCACCGAATCCACGCCCACTTCGGCGCAGCGCTGGTAAAACGCATCGATGCCTTTATGGAACACCAGGTTGGCGTACATCAGCAGGCCGATGGGAATGGTCGGATGCTTCTGGCGGATGGCCGCCAGCATCTCGAAACACTGGGTCGGCGTGACGCCGGCGGCAAAGGCGCGCAGCGTCGCGCTCTGGATGGTCGGGCCATCCGCCAGCGGATCGGAGAAGGGGATGCCCAGCTCCAGCGCGTCCGCGCCGGCTTCGATCAGGGTGTCGATAATCTGCAGCGAGAGCGCCGGGTTAGGATCGCCCAGCGTCACGAACGGGACAAAGGCGCCTTCCTTGCTGCTTTCCAGACGCGTGAACAGTTGCTGATAACGTTCCATCAGATTTCTCCCCGTGCTTTCAAAATGTCGTGAACGGTAAATATGTCTTTGTCGCCGCGGCCGGACAGGTTGACCACCAGGATCTGCTCTTTCTGCGGCGTTTCACGGATCATTTTCAGCGCGTGTGCCAGGGCGTGTGAGGATTCCAGCGCCGGGATGATGCCTTCATGGCGCGACAGTGCCTTGAACGCTTCCAGCGCTTCGTCGTCGGTGATCGACACGTATTCGGCGCGGCCGGTGCTGTTCAGGTAGGCATGCTGCGGCCCGACGGACGGGAAGTCCAGCCCGGCGGAAATTGAATAGGATTCTTCAATCTGGCCTTCGGCGGTCTGCATCATCGGTGCCTTCATGCCGAAGTAGATGCCGACGTGGCCGTGCTTGAGCGGTGCGCCGTGTTGGCCGGTTTCGATGCCCAGACCGGCGGGTTCCACCCCGATCAGCCCAACGTCGGCGTCATCGATAAAGTCGGCGAACATGCCGATGGCGTTGGAGCCGCCGCCGACGCAGGCGATGACCGCATCCGGCAGGCGGCCTTCGCGCTCCAGCACCTGTGCTTTGGTTTCTTCGCCGATCATGCGCTGGAATTCACGCACGATGGTGGGGTACGGGTGCGGGCCGGCGGCGGTGCCGAGCATATAGTGCGCGGTTTCATAGCTGCCGGACCAGTCGCGCAGCGCTTCGTTGCAGGCGTCTTTCAGGGTGGCGGAGCCGCTGTGGACCGGGATCACTTCCGCGCCCATCAGCCGCATGCGGAACACGTTCGGCGACTGGCGCTCAACGTCTTTGGCGCCCATATAGATGCGACATTTCAGGCCGAGCAGCGCGCAGGCCAGCGCCGACGCGACGCCGTGCTGGCCGGCGCCGGTTTCCGCGATGATCTCGGTTTTGCCCATGCGCTTGGCCAGCAACGCCTGGCCCAGCACCTGGTTGGTCTTGTGCGCGCCGCCGTGCAGCAGGTCTTCACGCTTCAGATAAAGCTTGGTGTTGCTGCCGGCGGTGAGGTTTTTGCACAGCGTCAGCGCCGTCGGGCGGCCCGCGTAGTTCTTCAGCAGATCGATAAATTCCGCCTGAAATGCCGGATCGCGCTGGGCGCTGACAAAGGCTTCTTCCAGTTGTTTCAGGGCCGGCATCAGAATTTGCGGCACGTATTGGCCACCAAATTCGCCGAAGTAGGGGTTAAGCAGCGTCATGAGAGTTCCCGTTATTATCCGTTATTAATATAGAGCCGTATTCAGTAGGCGCGCAGGGTCTGGAAGACCGAGGCCAGGCGCGCGGGATCTTTGATGCCCGGTTCGCTTTCCACGCCGGAGTTGAAGTCCAGCCCGGCGCAGCCGAGCTTGGCCGCTTCGACGCAGTTGTCGGCGCGCAGGCCGCCCGCCAGCATCACGTTAGTCAGATCTTCGCCTTGCAATACCGACCAGTCGAAGCGTTGGCCGGTACCGCCGGCGCCGTTGTCGAGCAGATAACGGTCAACATGCTGCAGATCGCGCGCCGGCACTCGATCTTTCACGCTCAGCGCTTTCCAGATGCGGCAGTCGGCCGGCAAGCGGGCGCGCAGGGCGTTGATATAGGCCTGGTCTTCCGCGCCGTGCAATTGCACCGCATGCAGCCCGAGGCGCTCAACGGTCAACGCCACGGTATCGACCTGGGCGTCGCAGAACACGCCAACGTACTTCAGCGGCGCGCCGGAGATCACTTCGCGGGCGCGGGTGATGTCCACATAGCGCGGTGAACGCCCGACGAAAATCAGCCCGCCGTAGATGGCGCCGGCCTGATAGGCGGCGGCGGCGTCCTGCGGACGGGGCAGGCCGCACACTTTGTTGTCGCCCAGGATCACGCGGCGCACGGCGGCGCGCAGATCGGGTTCCGACATCAGCGCGCTGCCGATCAGGAAGCCGTTGGCGTAGTGGCTCAGCTCGCGGATCTGCCCGTAGTTGTTGATGCCCGACTCGCTGATCACCGTCACGCCATGCGGCACGCGCGGGGCCAACTGACGGGTGCGGTTCAGGTCGATGCTCAGATCGCGCAGATCGCGGTTGTTGATGCCGACCACGCGCGCCTCCAGCGCGATCGCGCGCTGCAGCTCTTCTTCACTGATCACTTCGGTCAGCACGCCCATGTTCAGGCTGTGGGCCACCGCCGCCAGCTGGCGGTACTGCTCGTCGGTCAACACCGACAGCATCAGCAGGATGGCGTCGGCCTGATAGTAGCGCGCCAGGTAAATCTGATACGGGTCGATGATAAAGTCTTTGCACAACACCGGTTGGCTGACGGTTTTACTGACCAGCGGCAGGAAATCGAAGCTGCCCTGGAAGTATTTCTCGTCGGTCAGCACCGAGATCGCCGAGGCGAAATCTTTATAGACCGTGGCGATCTCCACCGGATCAAAGTTCTCGCGAATCAGTCCCTTGGAAGGCGAGGCCTTCTTGCATTCGAGAATGAAAGCCGTACGGGTGCCCTGCAGCGCGTGATAGAAGCTGCGTTCGCTCGGTACGATATCATTCTGAAAGCCGGCCAGGGGCTGTTGCTGTTGTCGCGCCGCGATCCATTGCGCTTTGTCGCGGACAATCTTGTGTAGCACGGTTTCCTGCATCATTTATCCTCTTGCCGCCAGTGCGATGACACGCTCATAGGCCTGCCCGCTGTTGATCATATCCAGTGCCTGCCGCGCATTTTGGCGCAGGTCTTCATGTCCGAATAACTTCAGAAGCAACGCGACGTTGGCCGCGACCGCCGCGGCGTGCGCCGGCTCGCCTTTACCTTGTAACAGCCGCGCCAAAATGTCACGGTTTTCTTCCGGCGTGCCGCCCAGCAAGGCTTCCAGCGGATAGGTTTCCAATCCGAAGGACTGCGGCGTGAGCTGGTAGCTGCTGATTTCGCCGTTGTGCAATTCCGCCACGTGCGTCGTGGCGTGGATCGCCACCTCGTCCATGCCGCCGCCGTGAACCACCGCCGCACGCTGATAACCCAGCACGCGCAGGGTTTCGGCAATCGGCAGCACCAGTTCCGGGCTGTATACGCCGATCAGCGCCAGCGGCGGACGCGCCGGGTTGATCAGCGGGCCCAGCACGTTGAACAGCGTGCGGGTCTTCAGCTGCTGGCGCACCGGCATGGCGTGGCGAAAACCGGTGTGGTACTGCGGCGCGAACAGGAAACACACGCCGAGATCGTCCAGCGCCTTACGCGCTTCTTCCGCCGGCAGATCCAGACGGATGCCGAACGCCGCGAGCAGATCCGAGGAGCCGGAGCGGCTGGAGACGCTGCGGTTGCCGTGCTTGGCGATCTTCGCGCCGCACGCCGCCGCGACGAAGGCGCTGGCGGTGGAAATATTGATGCTGTTGGTGCCGTCGCCGCCGGTGCCGACGATATCGGCGAACGGGTAGTCAGGGCGCGGGAACGGCTGAGCGTCGTCCAGCAGCGCTTTGGCGGCGCCGGCGATCTCTTCCGGGCGCTCGCCGCGGACTTTCATGCTGATCAACGCCGCCGCCAGTTGGCTCGGCTCCAGTTCGCCGCGCACGATGGCGCTGAACAGCTGTTGGCTTTCCTGCTGGCTCATCGACTCGGCGCGGTACAGTTTCTCAAGAATAGGTTGCATCGTCGTGTTCCTTATATTACTTCGCCAGCGCCCAGGCCAGGGTCTGCTCAAGCAGGCGCGCGCCGTGGGTGGTCAGAATCGATTCCGGGTGGAACTGGAAGCCGCACACGCGGCGACGGTCGTCGCGCACCGCCATCACCATCTCGCCGAAACGGGCGTTGACGGTAAGATCGGCCGGGATATTGCTGCCGACCAGCGAGTGGTAGCGCGCCACCGGCAGCGGGTTGGCCATGCCGGCGAACATGCCTGCGCCATCGTGAACGATTGCCGAGGCTTTGCCGTGCAGGATCTCGCCCGCCTGGCCGACCTGGCCGCCGTAGGCTTCGACGATCGCCTGGTGACCGAGACAGATGCCGATGATCGGCAGCCGGCCGCGCAGGCGCTGCAGCAGTTCCGGCATGCAGCCCGCTTCGGACGGCGTACCGGGGCCGGGCGACAGCATCAGCACCGGCTGGGTCATGTGCTCCAGGCGTTCGATGATCAGCTCGGCGGCGATCTGGTTACGGTAAATCACCACCTGGTGGCCGCTGGCGCGCAGCTGATCGACCAGGTTGTAGGTAAAGGAGTCGACGTTGTCGAGCAACAGGATATCGGCCATCAGAACACCTCCTTGGCATGGTGCGCAGTGGCGATGGCGCGCAGCACGGCACGGGCTTTATTACGGGTTTCGTCGGCTTCCGCCTGCGGGATGGAATCCAGCACCACGCCGGCGCCGGCCTGCACGGTGGCGATGCCGTCTTCAACGTAGGCGGAACGGATGACGATGCAGGTATCCAGATCGCCGGTGGCGGTGAAGTAGCCTACCGCGCCGCCGTAGCTGCCGCGGCGTGTGCCTTCGGAGGCGGCGATCAGCTGCATCGCGCGCACTTTCGGCGCGCCGCTCAGGGTGCCCATATTCATGCAGGCCTGATAGGCGTGCAGCACGTCGAGATCGGCGCGCAGGGTGCCCACTACCCGGGAAACCAGGTGCATGACGAACGAATAGCGGTCCACCTTGGTCAGGTCGGCCACGTAGCGGCTGCCGGCCTGGCAGATGCGCGCCAGATCGTTGCGCGCCAGATCGACCAGCATCAGGTGCTCAGCCAGCTCTTTGTGGTCGGTGCGCATTTCCAGTTCGATGCGGCTGTCGAGATCCAGATCCAGCGAACCATCGGCACGGCGGCCGCGCGGGCGAGTGCCGGCGATCGGGTAGATTTCGATTTGGCGATTGCCCGCGTCGTATTTCAACGCACTCTCCGGCGAAGCGCCGAACAGGGTGAAGTCATCATCCTGCATGAAGAACATGTACGGGCTGGGGTTGTTGTCTTTCAAGGTCTGGTAGGCCGCCAGCGGCGCCGGGCAAGGCAGGGAGAAGCGGCGCGACGGCACCACCTGGAAAATCTCGCCCTGACGGATAGCCTCTTGCAGCCCGCTGACCACCGCGCCGTACTCTTCGTCGCTCTGGTTGCAGCTCAGCTGCATGTTCTCCAGCGTTTGATGCGGGATCGGCTGCGGGGTTTGTTGCAATTCGGCCTGCAGCTGTTCCAGACGTTGCTGCAAACGCTGCGCTTCACTCGCCTGCTCGCTGAAGACGCTGGCCTGCAGACGGGCCGTACCGCGTTGGTGATCCAGCACCAGCAGGGTTTCCGCCAGATAGAAGCAGAAGTCCGGGCAGCGCTGATCCTGGCGCAGCGCCGGCAGGTCTTCGAAACCGGCGACCAAATCGTAGGCAAACAGGCCGCCCAGCATCACGGCTTCGCGCTCGTCCGCCGGGGAGTCCACCAGGGTCAGCAGCGTGCGCAGCGCATCGAACACCGACAGTGAGCGCAAGCGGGCGTCTTCGTCCTGCACCGCGTCGATCGCCGGGAAGGTCAGTTCGCGGCCGTTGGGGCGCGCCTGATTGCGCACCTCGGGCGGCAGCGCTTCGTCCAGCAGCGGCAGCAGCGCTGCGCCGTTGGCGGTCAGCGCCTGCACGCTGACGGTATGACCCAGTGCGGTAATGCGCAGCGCGCTGTCAATCACCAGCAGGCTCTGCAGATTCTGTTTGCTGTTGATTTCCGCCGATTCCAGCAGCAGGGTGGCCGGACGGGCACCGCACAGCTGGTGGAAAATGGTGGTGGGGTCGCCCCGGTAGCTGGCTTGCGCCTTCAGCAATGTCAGTTGTGGTTTGGTGTTCATCATCGGTGGTTCCAGTGAATTCTGTCCATAAAAAAGCCCGCATCAGGTGCGGGCTCAGGAAATCTGCATTGTCAGATGACAGCTATGCGCGATTACACCGCCCGCAAGAGGGAGGTACGCCACCAACCGTGAAGAGAAATATATTTGTTCATTTGCAGACTCTCTCTGTTAACGCTCATCTGACACGGCCACGGCCGTGAACTTGTGTACTAGTTAACTGGTTCGAGGCGGCAAAGTCAACCCTCTTTTTGCACAATGTTTTAGCGGTCAGCGTGAATTCTATTCATCATCCGCCCGGCACCTGCGGCCAGGGCAGAATAGATTTCCGTCCGGCCGCCGATCGCGGGTATGATAGAAATCCAAGCCATTGCCGGATAGCCGTTTTGACAGACAGTAACCCCCAATCCACCGCTTTTACTCTGTACGACCTCCACAGCCACACGACCGCCTCCGACGGCTACCTGACGCCGACGCAGCTGGTGCAGCGGGCGGTCGAGATGCGCGTGGGCGTGCTGGCGATCACCGATCACGACCCCACCGCCGGGTTGGCCGAGGCCGCCGCCGCCATTGCGGAGCAGGCGTTGCCGCTGCGGTTGGTCAACGGGGTGGAAATCTCGACGCTGTGGGAAAATCATGAGATCCATATCGTTGGGTTGGGCATGGACGTCGCGCACCCGGCGCTGGTGGCGCTATTGGCAGAACAAACCGAACGCCGCAATCGCCGTGCGCAGGAGATCGGCGTGCGTCTGGGTAAGGCGCGCATTCCCGACGCCTATGCCGGCGCCCAGCGGTTGGCGGGGGCCGGTGCGGTGACCCGCGGCCATTTCGCCCGTTACCTGGTGGAGATTGGCGTGGCGGACAACATGGCGCAGGTATTCAAGAAATACCTGGCCAAGGGCAAAACCGGCTACGTGCCGCCGCAGTGGTGTACAATAGAACAAGCCATTGATGCGATTCATCAATCGGGCGGTCAGGCGGTGATGGCGCATCCCGGCCGTTACGATCTGACCGCGAAGTGGTTGAAACGTTTGCTGGCGCATTTCGCCGAACACGGCGGCGACGCCATGGAAGTGGCGCAGTGTCAGCAGGCGCCGCATGAGCGCTCGCAATTGGCGAAATACGCCCAGGACTACCGCCTGTTGGCCTCGCAAGGCTCTGATTTTCATCAGCCTTGTTCGTGGATCGAACTGGGCCGCAAACTGTGGCTGCCGGGCGGCGTTGAGCCGGTGTGGCGCGATTGGCCGCAGCCGGGCGAGGCGGTCTGATTTTACGCGCGTGGCAACGCGCGCGGGCATCATTTTAGGAGCAAGTCATGAGTCAGCTTTTTTATATTCACCCGGACAACCCGCAGCCGCGTTTGATTAACCAGGCGGTTGAGGTGCTGCGCAAGGGCGGGGTGATCGTTTATCCCACCGATTCCGGCTATGCGCTGGGTTGCATGCTGGAAGAGAAGGCGGCGATGGAACGCATTTGCCGCATCCGTCAGCTGGACGGCAACCACAACTTTACCCTGATGTGCCGCGATCTGTCCGAGCTGTCGACTTATGCGCACGTCGATAATACGGCGTTTCGCCTGATCAAAAACAATACGCCGGGCAACTACACCTTCATTCTGAAAGCGACGAAAGAAGTGCCGCGCCGTTTGATGAATGAAAAGCGCAAAACCATCGGCCTGCGCGTGCCGTCAAACCCGATCGCATTGGCGCTGCTGGAGGCGCTGAACGAACCGATGATGTCCACCACGCTGATGCTGCCGGGCAATGACTTTGCCGAGTCCGATCCGGAAGAGATCAGCGATCACCTGGGCAAGGTGGTCGATCTGGTGATCCACGGCGGCTTCCTCGGCCAACAGCCGACGACGGTTATCGATCTGACCGAATCCTCACCGGAAGTGGTGCGTGAAGGAGCGGGTGACGCGGCGCCTTTCCGTTGATGTCAATTGTTGCCACCTTGACCATTGTCTGAAAATCGGCTGAAGCGACGCTATTTCGCATGAAAGCCGCTATTCTTGAATACTTCAGAATTGATAATGGGCAGGATGCGCAGCAATGATTAAACAGGTTTCTTTTTTAGCGGCCTTATTATTTTCCTCAATGGCAAATGCGGGGTTTTATTCGGGCAGCGGTTTGCTGGCGGAATCCGGCGGTTACGTAAAAAATAAAAGCGGTGAAGCCACCGTGGCCGAAGCGCTGAATGGCGGCATGTTCATGGGATACGTCGCCGGCGTATTCGATACCTACTCCATGCAGGGCAACCGCAATATTTGCCCCGAAGCCGGGATTAGCATCGGCGTAGCCGCCGACGCGGTGATGCAGTATTTGAACGAGCATCCTGAGCAGCTGCATTATTCCGCGCCGTCGGTGATCATGCTGGCGTTAACCGCCGCCTATCCCTGCGTGCGTCATTAAGTTCCTATTCCAATTCGTGCGCATTTTTTCATAAGGTGCGCTCGGACTCTTTCCGCACGAACTTCAATAGATCAATGCCTGCTGCGCTGTCACCTTATCCCCTCGGTATTTCCCGAACGGGTCGGGGAGAGACGCGCAGGAGGTAATATGACCGCATTTCACAGCGCCAACATGATGCTCGACTATCAGGATATCGGCTCAGGGCCGCACACGCTGGTGTTGCTGCCCGGCTGGTGCGAGCCGAAAACCGTATTTGAGCCATTTATCGCCTTGGCGGCTGAACGCTATCGGGTGATCAGCATCGACTGGCGCGGCCACGGCCTGTCGTCAAAAGCGTCGGGGATGTCGCTGGCGGCGGACGATTTGCTGGAAGATGTGCGTCAGCTGCTGACGGCGCTGCGTTTGGATGACGTGATCACTCTGTCGGTGGCGCATGCCAGCTGGCTGGCGGTGGCGTTGGCCGAAGCGTTCCCGCAGCGGATACGGGGCATGGTGTTTCTCGACTGGATCATGACGCAGCCGGAGCCGGCGTTCTTTACGGCTGTGAGCCGTATGCAGCAGCCGCAGCAGTGGCTGGCGACGCGCGACGCCTTGTTCGACTTCTGGCAGGGGGGCATACGCCACGATCGGGTCAAACGCCATCTGGAGGTCGAGATGGCGCAGGAAGATTACCGGCTCTGGCGTGCCGCCGGCGTGGCCATCGAACAGGCCTACCGGCAATTCGGCTCGCCGCTGCAACGCCTGGCGGGAATGAGCGCGCCGCCGCTGTGCCGGCATATTTACTCGTTGGATCGCCGCGACGACTATCTGCGGCAGCAGCAGGCTTTTGCCGCCGAGCAGCCGTTTTTCTCTGTGGTACGGTTAGGGGAGGCTCGTACTCACCTCGGCATTCTGGAACGGCCCGACGCGGTGCTGTGGGCGGTGGAGGATTTTTTGGCGCCGTGAACGCCGTCTGAAGGGGGCCACCGCCGATAAAGTGGGTTTCAACACCTTAGAAAGCCTGTATAATGCGCGGTTCGATCCTGATAAACGTATTATTACCGTGGTGGCGCTTGGCCGCGGCGGTATCCCCCCGACGCCTGTGAAGGCGACATTAGAGGTTGCTCAATGAGCGAAAAGTTACAGAAAGTTTTAGCGCGCGCCGGGCATGGCTCGCGTCGTGAAATCGAAACCATGATTGAAGCCGGGCGCGTCAGCGTCGACGGCAAGGTCGCCAAGCTGGGCGATCGCGTTGAAGTGACCCCAGCGATGAAAATTCGTCTGGATGGCCATGTCCTGTCGATCAAAGAATCCGAAGAGGTGGTTTGCCGGGTGCTGGCTTACTACAAACCGGAAGGCGAGCTGTGTACCCGCAGCGATCCTGAAGGCCGCCCGACGGTGTTCGATCGCTTGCCGAAGCTGCGTGGTTCACGCTGGGTGGCGGTAGGGCGACTGGACGTCAACACCTCCGGTCTGCTGCTGTTCACCACCGATGGCGAACTGGCCAACCGTCTGATGCACCCGAGCCGTGAAGTGGAGCGCGAGTACGCGGTACGCGTGTTCGGCCAGGTTGACGATGCGAAAGTGAAGCAGCTGAGCAAGGGTGTGCAGCTGGAAGACGGCCCGGCCGCCTTCCGCACCATCAGCTTCCAGGGCGGTGAAGGCCTCAACCAGTGGTACAACGTGACCCTGACCGAAGGTCGTAACCGTGAAGTGCGTCGCCTGTGGGAAGCGGTGGGTGTGCAGGTGAGCCGCCTGATCCGCGTGCGCTACGGCGACATCGATCTGCCGAAAGGCCTGCCGCGCGGCGGCTGGGCCGAGCTGGATCTGCCGGCGATCAACTACCTGCGCGAGCTGGTGGAATTGAAGCCGGAAACGGTCAGCAAAATGCCCGTGGAGCGTGAACGCCGCCGCGTGAAGGCCAACCAGATCCGCCGCGCGGTCAAGCGCCACTCTCAGGTGGCCGGCAGCGGCCGCCGCAGTGCGCCAGGTAGCAAGCCGGGTAAACCGGGCAAGCCAAGCAAACGCAGCTAACCCTCATTCTGGCCCCGTTCGGGGCCAGAACTTTTTGTTACCAATCGATCCCCTGTTGCGCCTTCACGCCTGCATCGAACGCGTGTTTTACCGGCCGCATCTCCGTGACCGTATCCGCCAGTTCCAGCAGATCGCGATGGCAACCGCGCCCGGTCAGGATCACCGTTTGGTGCGCAGGGCGCCCCAGCAACGCTGCCTTCAGCTCTTCCAGTTCCAGATAATCGTAGGTCAGCATGTAGGTCACTTCGTCCAGCAGCACCAGATCCAGGCTGCTGTCGGCCAGCATGCGTTTGCCGTGCTGCCACACCGCCTGACAGGCGGCGGTATCGCCGGCTTTATTCTGCGTCTCCCAGGTAAAACCGGTGGCCATCACCTGGAATTCAACGCCGTGTTGCTGCAGCAGGTTTTTTTCGCCATTGGGCCACTCGCCCTTGATGAACTGGATCACCCCGGCGCGCATGCCGTGGCCAACCGCCCGGGTGACGGTGCCGAAGGCGGCCGTGGTTTTACCCTTGCCGTTGCCGGTAAACACCAGCAGCAGGCCGCGCGTGTCCTGCGCGGCGGCGATGCGGGCATCGACCTGTTCTTTCAGGCGCTGCTGGCGCTGTTGATGACGATCTTCCGCCATGAAACGCTCCTTATTATTCGGCCGCGCCGGGTTTACGGTTCGGCTGTGCGTCGAAGCTCATGCCGGTTTTGCGGCGGCTGTCTTCGCCCATCAGATACAAATACAGAGGCATGATATCGGCCGGGGTTTTCAGCTTGTTCTTGTCTTCATGCGGAAAGGCAGATGCGCGCATTTTGGTGCGGGTGCCGCCCGGATTGATGCAGTTCACCCGCAAATTGCGGTTTTTATACTCGTCGGCCAACACCTGCATCATTCCCTCGGTGGCGAACTTCGACACCGCATAGGCACCCCAGTCTGCGCGGCCGGTGCGCCCGACGCTGGAACTGGTGAACACCAGCGAACCGGCGTGGGATTTCAGCAGCAGCGGCAGCAGCGCCTGAGTCAGCATAAAGGTGGCGTTGACGTTAACCTGCATCACCTCTTGCCACATGGTCATCGACAGGTCGGCCATCGGCGCGATGTCGCCGAGCAGGCCGGCGTTGTGCAGCACGCCGTCAAGGCGGGGGATCTGGCTCGCCAGATCGTCGGCTATCTGCCGGCATTGCTCCTGAGTAGCGTGCAGCAAGTCCAGCGTCACCACCCGGGCCGGGGCGCTGCCCTGGGCCGCGATCTCTTGTTGTACCGCCAGCAGTTTGCTCTCGGTGCGCCCCAGCAGCACCAGCTGAGCGCCGAAGCGCGCGTAGGTCAGCGCCGCTTCGCGGCCGATGCCGTCGCCGGCGCCGGTGACCAAAATGATACGTTGTTCGAGCAGATCTTGTTTGGGTTGGTAATGCACGATAAATCCTCGCCTGGGTGGCTGTTCTCCCGCGAATATCGGGGAGCAAGGGTGAAACGCGCGGCCGGGGCGGGAGCGAAGGCTCGACCGTCTGCGGGCCGCGCAGCGAATTCGTCTCATCGTATTGATGAATAATGGGTGTTATATGCCTTAATCCGTGGGCATTTTCAATGCGTAGCAGGCTGAAATGGCATTCTTTTGTAACAAAAGCACGGCGGCGGCGCCTTGGTTCGGCCTTGAATCGTCCCCATAGTGATGATCCGTGCGCAATGAATTTTCATTTAGCCGCGACAGCAGCCGCTGCGGTTGGCTAAAATGGAAAGAAGCATACTAACAACCTGTAAATAAAGGCGGAATCTGTGGAGTTTATATCTGTTTATGGCCTGTTTCTGGCCAAGGTCGCCACGGTGGTGCTCGCCATCGCCGCGTTGGCCATCCTGGCGGTCAGTTTGGGGCAACGCAAGAACCGCCAGAAAGGGGAGCTGCAGCTGACCGATCTCGGTGAACAGTATCGCGAGATGCAGCGTGATATGCGCCTGGCGCGTATGGATACCGCCGAGCAGAAGGTCTGGCTGAAACAGTTCAAGAAGCAGACCAAGGCCGACGACAAGCTGAAGAAGCAGCGTGCCAAGTCCGGCGCGGTGGAAGTGACTAAGCCGTGCCTGTATGTGCTGGACTTCAAGGGCAGCATGGACGCGCACGAGGTGACCTCGCTGCGCGAAGAGATCTCGGCGGTGCTGGCGGTAGCGTCGGCGCAGGATGAAGTTCTGTTGCGCCTGGAAAGCCCGGGCGGGGTGGTGCACGGCTACGGCCTGGCGGCCTCGCAGCTGGAGCGCCTGCGCAAAGGCGGCATTCGCCTGACGGTAGCGGTGGATAAAGTGGCGGCCAGCGGCGGCTACATGATGGCCTGCGTCGCGGATCGCATCGTGGCGGCGCCGTTCGCCATCATCGGCTCCATCGGCGTGGTGGCGCAGATCCCGAACTTCCACCGCCTGCTGAAGAAGAACGACATCGACGTGGAGCTGCACACCGCCGGGCAGTTTAAACGTACGCTGACGCTGTTTGGTGAAAACACCGAACAGGGGCGGGAGAAGTTCCGCGAAGATCTGAACGAAACCCACGAGCTGTTCAAGCGCTTCGTGCATGAGCAGCGCCCGTCGCTGGACATCGACAGCGTCGCCACCGGTGAGCACTGGTTCGGTTCACAGGCGAAAGAGAAGGGGCTGATCGACGCCATCGGCACCAGCGATGACTTGCTGATCGCCGAGCTGGACAACCACGAAGTGATCGCCGTGCGCTATACGCGCCGCAAACGCCTGATGGATCGCTTCACCGGCAGCGCGGCGGAAAGCGTCGATCGCTTGCTGTTGCGCTGGTGGCAGCGTGGTGAAAAGCCGCTGCTGTAACGGTGGCGATAGCGTGAATCAACGGGGGCCAGGTGCCCCCGTTTTCTTTTCTCAATCGACCAGGTGGTATTTTTCCGAAAGCAGATGGGCCAAATGTTTAAACATATTAAATACCGCGGTGGTTTTGGCGGTGGGCAATCCATCCGCATCCAAAAAGTATTCGCCGCGGAAAACTAAAACGCCGCTTTTTTGTTCAACGTCGGTGGCGATCATGCCGTGCAGATAATCTTCGTGTTGGCGGATGATGTTATTTGCTTCCGCCAGCAGGGCCTCGCGGCTGATAGGGGCAGTATTTGTGCGCATTTATTAGACTCCAAACTAAAAACTCTGCACATATTCTAACGCCGGTTCGCTTTTATCCGCAAACCGACTAAGGTTTATTTGCCGTCTGGATGGCCATGGGCGCCCGCCGGTTGGCGAAATCGGTCTTTCCGTGCTAATTAGGTTGCGTGACGCTTTTTATCAGGTACAGTGTGGGATTTTGCGGCGTCAGGTGGAAGGTTTTGTTTACGCCATGAATAAAACTCACACAGCCATACTTCTGGGGCATGGGTGAATAGCAGGCAGGATCAACAACTTGCGTTCAGGTTGAGCAGTTGGGCAACCAAAAGAAAAAAATCTGTTGATCTCTTGCCAGACTGCCGCAATATAAAAAAAGAGACACGAATTGCCGCGGCACGGCGAGATAAAAGACTTCTTTTTAGAAGAAATAAATTAGGTAAAGGTAAATATGGGTAAAGCTCTCGTAATAGTTGAGTCCCCGGCAAAAGCCAAAACTATTAATAAATATTTAGGAAGTGACTACGTGGTGAAGTCCAGCGTCGGTCATATCCGTGATTTGCCGACCAGTGGCTCAGCCAGCAAAAAGAGCGCTGACTCAACCGAAGACAAAGCCAAGAAAAAAGTTAAAAAAGATGAGAAGGCGGCGCTGGTAAATCGCATGGGCGTCGACCCTTACCACGGCTGGAAAGCGCATTATGAAATCCTGCCGGGTAAAGAAAAAGTGGTCGCCGAGTTAAAATCGTTGGCGGAAAACGCCGACCACATTTATCTCGCAACCGACCTTGACCGCGAAGGGGAAGCCATCGCCTGGCACCTGCGGGAAGTGATCGGTGGGGATGACAAACGCTTTAGCCGCGTGGTGTTTAACGAAATCACCAAAAACGCGATCCAGCAGGCGTTCAAACAGCCGGGCGAGCTGAACATTGACCGCGTCAACGCGCAGCAGGCGCGCCGGTTCATGGACCGCGTGGTGGGCTATATGGTCTCGCCGCTGCTGTGGAAGAAAATCGCCCGCGGCCTGTCCGCCGGCCGCGTGCAGTCGGTGGCGGTGCGCCTGGTGGTTGAGCGAGAGCGCGACATCAAGGCCTTCGTGCCGGAAGAGTACTGGGAGCTGCATGCCGATCTGCTGGCGAAGGGTGAAACCGCGCTGCAGATGGAAGTGACCCACGCGCACGACAAACCGTTCAAGCCGGTCAACCGCGAGCAGACTCACGCCGCGGTCAAGCTGCTGGAAAAAGCCCGTTACACGGTGCTGGATCGCGAAGACAAACCGACCAGCAGCAAACCGGGCGCGCCTTTCATTACCTCCACGCTGCAACAGGCCGCCAGCACCCGCCTGAGCTTCGGCGTGAAGAAAACCATGATGATGGCGCAACGGCTGTATGAAGCCGGCCACATCACCTATATGCGTACCGATTCCACCAACCTGAGCCAGGATGCGCTCAACATGGTGCGTGGCTACATCGGCGACAACTTTGGCGACAAATACCTGCCGAAGGCGCCGAATCAGTACAGCAGCAAAGAGAATTCGCAGGAAGCGCACGAAGCGATCCGTCCTTCGGACGTGAACGTGCTCGCCGAGCAGTTGAAAGACATGGAAGCGGACGCGCAGAAGCTGTATCAGCTGATCTGGCGCCAGTTCGTCGCCTGCCAGATGACGCCGGCGCAATACGATTCCACCACGCTGACGGTGAAAGCCGGCGATTATCAGCTGCGCGCCAAGGGCCGTACGCTGCGCTTTGACGGCTGGACCAAGGTGATGCCGGCGCTGCGCAAGGGCGATGAAGATCGCACCCTGCCATACGTCGAAATCGGCAGCGAACTGGATCTGCAGAAACTGATCCCGAGCCAGCACTTCACCAAGCCGCCGGCGCGCTACAGCGAAGCCTCGCTGGTGAAAGAGCTGGAAAAACGCGGTATCGGCCGTCCGTCCACCTACGCCTCCATCATCTCGACCATTCAGGATCGCGGTTATGTGCGGGTGGAAAGCCGCCGCTTCTATGCCGAGAAAATGGGCGAGATCGTCACCGATCGTCTGGAAGAAAACTTCCGCGAGCTGATGAACTATGACTTCACCGCGCGCATGGAAGACGGCCTCGATGAGGTCGCCAACAACCAGGCCGAGTGGAAAGCGGTGCTGGACGAGTTCTTCGTTGATTTCAGCGAGCAGTTGGAAACGGCGGAGAAAGATCCGGAAGAAGGCGGCATGCGGCCTAACCAGATGGTGATGACCAGCATCGACTGTCCGACCTGCGGCCGCAAGATGGGTATCCGTACTGCCAGCACCGGCGTGTTCCTCGGTTGTTCCGGCTATGCGCTGCCGCCGAAGGAGCGCTGCAAAACCACCATCAATCTGGTGCCGGAAGCGGAAGTGCTCAACATCCTCGAAGGCGACGACGCGGAAACCAACGCGCTGCGCGCCCGCCGCCGCTGCAAGAAATGCGGTACGGCGATGGACAGCTATCTGATCGACAACCAGCGCAAGCTGCACGTCTGCGGTAACAACCCGGCGTGCGACGGCTATGAGATCGAAGAGGGCGAGTTCCGCCTGAAGGGCTACGACGGTCCGGTGGTAGAGTGCGACAAGTGCGGCTCGGAAATGCACCTGAAAATGGGGCGCTTCGGCAAGTACATGGGCTGCACCAACGAGAACTGCAAAAACACCCGCAAGATCCTGCGCAACGGCGATGTCGCGCCGCCGAAGGAAGATCCGGTGCCGTTGCCGGAGCTGCCGTGCGAGAAGTCCGACGCCTATTTCGTGCTGCGTGACGGCGCGGCCGGCGTGTTCCTGGCGGCCAACACCTTCCCTAAATCGCGCGAGACCCGTGCGCCGCTGGTGGAAGAGCTGGCTCGCTTCAAGGATCGCCTGCCGGAGAAGCTGCGCTATCTGGCCGATGCGCCGGTGGCGGATGCCGAAGGCAATAAAACGCTGGTGCGTTTCAGCCGTAAAACCAAGCAGCAGTACGTCTCCTCTGAAAAAGACGGCAAGGCGACCGGTTGGTCTGCGTTCTACGTGGACGGCAAGTGGGTCGAAGGCAAGAAGTAAGGCCGCTGTCCTGCCAGTAAGATGAAAAACCAGCCCCGGCGGCTGGTTTTTTTATTGTAAGCCTTAAACCACCTCCTAA
>NZ_KV792397.1:9993-31962 GCF_001808215.1 Serratia sp. HMSC15F11 | reverse complement strand
TCTATTGGTTCACGCTAAAGCGCGATGAACCATAAAAAAGGCGCTGTAAGCAGCGCCCCGGCAACGCGAATCTGACGGTTAACTCACGGCCTGGCCGCATACTTCTGCATCGTGGCCGGCGTCACCAGCTCGAACGGGATCCAGTAATACGGCTCGAGCTTTTCACCGTTGATCATGCGCTGCGCCACATCGACCGAGGTTTTGCCCTGCCCGACCGCGTCCTGGAACACCGTGACCTGCATCTTGCCGGAGGCCAGCGCCTTGAGGCCGTCCGGCGTGGCGTCGACGCCGCCGATCAGCACGTTCTTGTCCGCCTTGCCCGCCTGCTGCAGCGCCATGATTGCGCCGATCGCCATCTCGTCGTTGTTGGCGGCGACGATGTCGATCGCTTCGCCGTTGGTCAGCCAGTTCATCATCAGATCCATGCCTTCACTGCGTGAATAGTTGGCACTCTGCTTCTGCACCACCTTCATTTTCGGGTACTTGCTCACCACCTGCTCCACGTCTTTGGTGCGCTGCAGCGCGCCGGCATCGGTCAGGTTGCCGATCATCACCGCCACGTTGCCCTGATAGCCGGCCAGCCGCGCCAGCTCTTCCATCTGCAGCGTGCCGGATTCCCGCTCGTCGGAGCCGACGAACACCACGCCCTGGGGCAGTTTGGCGTCGCCCGGCGTTCGGTTCACGTACACCAGCGGCACGCCGGCGGCCTGGACCATTTTGGTCATCACTGGCGTGCTGGCCGAGTTGACCGGATCGACGATAATCGCGTCCACCCCGGCGCTGATAAAGCTCTGCACCTGATCGGTCTGGCGGCCGACGTCGCCGCGCGCGTCCTCAAACTGCACGGTGATGCCGCGCGCCTTGGCCTCCTTGTCGATCACCTGGCGGATGATGGTGAGGAAGTTCTGGTCGAAATAGGCCATCGACACGCCGATGGTTTGCGCCCATGCCGGGGTAGACGCGCACAGCGCCACCGCCAGCCACAGCCCTTTCAGGTAATTCATGATGTGTCCCCCGGTAAAAAAACGCCGCCGGCCAACCCTGGCGCCGGCGGCAATTCACGGCAATCAGTGTTTTTTACGGTTGCGCCGCATGTCGATCGACACGGCGGCAACGATAATCACGCCTTTGATGATGTCCTGAATGTAAGAATCGACGCCGATAAAGGTGAAGCCGCTTTTGATCAGGCCGAGGATCACCGCGCCGATCAGCGTGCCGGTGATGCGCCCTACGCCGCCCATCAGGCTGCTGCCGCCGATCACCGCCGCGGCGATGGCGTCCAGCTCGTAGGACATCCCCATGCTCGACTGGCCGCTGCTGACGCGCGCCGCCAGCACCACGCCCGCCAACCCCGCCAGGCCGCCGGCGATGGTGTAAACCGTCACCAGGTACTTATTGACGTTGATGCCGGAGACCCGCGCCGAGGTCATGTTGCCGCCGATGGCGTAGATGTATTTGCCGTAGCGGGTGTGCTTGAGTGCGATATGGAAGATCACCGCAATCACCAGGAAGATGATCACCGGCATCGCGCCCTGGCCGATTGACGTGAAGCCGTCCGACAGGAAGCTGACCGGGTTGCCCTTGGTGTAGTACTGCGCCAGGCCGCGCGCCGACACCATCATCCCCAGCGTGGCGATGAACGGCGGAATACCGGTGCGGGTGATCAGGAAGCCGTTGATAAAGCCGCAGACGATGCCCACCCCGATCCCCGCGCCGATCGGGATCGCCGCCGGCAGATCGAGCAACCCCGGATACATCGGCGAGATGCTGTCCGAGGTCTGCGCCAGGCTGGCCGCCACCACCGCGGTCAGCGCAATCAGCGATCCGGAGGAGAGATCGATGCCGGTGGTGATGATCACCTGGGTGACGCCCACCGCGATGATGCCGATGATCGCCACCTGCAGCACGATCAGCAGCAGGCGGTTCGGATTCAGCAGGAACGACTGATCGCGCAGGTACCAGCCGAGGATTTCGAAGATCAGCGCGATGCCGATCATCACGATGAAGATGCCGGTATCCTTCGGCATTTTGCCGCTCAGCCCGGAGAACAGCGTTCCCTTGCCCGTTGAATCGGCGGAGAGCGGCTTCTCAATCTTTACGTTACTCATGATGTTCACCCTTCGTTATTCTGAGGCCAGCGCCAGGATCTTCTCCTGGTCCGCGTCGTCTTTGTCCAAAATGCCGGTGATGCGGCCGCCGTGCATCACCATTACCCGATCGCTCATGCCGAGGATCTCCGGCAGCTCGGAAGAGACCAGAATGATGGCGACGCCGCGGTTGGCCAGCTCGCTGATCAGGCGGTAGATTTCCGCTTTCGCCCCCACGTCGATGCCGCGCGTCGGTTCGTCGAGGATCAGGATTTTCGGCTGCGCCAGCAGCCAGCGCGCGATCAATACCTTCTGCTGGTTGCCGCCGCTGAGGTTATTGATGATCTGATCCATGGTCGGCGTTTTGATGTTGAGCTTTTTAATCTGATCCATGCAATCTTTGGCCATCTGCACGTGGCTGACGAAACCGTTCTTGCCGATGTATTCCGACAGGTTGACGATGCTCATGTTCTCGACCACCGACAGCACCAGAAACAGGCCGGATTTTTTGCGGTCTTCGGTGAGGAACGCCAGCCCGCTCTCGATCGCCTTCGCCGGGGAATCCACTTTCACCGCCTGGCCTTCGATAAAGATCTCGCCGCCGTCCGCCGGGTGCATGCCGAACAGGCTCTCCATCACTTCGCTGCGCCCGGCGCCCACCAGCCCGGCGACGCCGAGGATCTCGCCGCGCTTGACGCTGAACGACACGTCATGGAACCAGCCGCTGCGGCGCAGCCCCGCCACCCGCAGCACTTCCTCGCCGATATTGTTGTTGAATTTGGGGAACATCTGCGTCAGTTCGCGCCCCACCATCATGGTGATCAGCGACTGTTTGGTCAGGTTTGCGGTTTTGTCGCAGGCGATGAAGGTGCCGTCGCGGAAGATGCTCACTTCGTCGGTGATGGCGAAGATCTCATCCATCTTGTGGCTGATATAGATGATGCCTTTGCCCTGCTCGCGCAGTTCGCGAATGATGGCAAACAGGTGCACCACTTCGCCTTCGGTCAGCGCCGAGGTCGGTTCGTCCATGATCAGCACATCGGCGTTGTAGGATACCGCCTTGGCGATCTCCACCATCTGTTGGTTGGCGATGCTCAGCTCGCCCACCAGCGTTTCCGGCTGCAGTTTGATGTTCAGCCGCGCCAGCAGTTCGCGGGTCTGTTCGTTCAGCTGTTCGTGGTTGACGAACCCCAGCCGCGCCGGCTCGCGCCCCAGCCAGATGTTTTCCGCCACCGTCATGTAGGGCACCAGGTTCAGCTCCTGGTGGATCATGGAAATGCCCGAATGCAGCGCCTGCAGCGTGTCGCTGAAGGTGACCGGCCGACCTTTGATTTTGATCGAGCCTTCGTCCGGATGGTAGATGCCGATCAGGCATTTCATCAGCGTCGATTTACCCGCGCCGTTTTCCCCCATCAGCGCGTGCACGCTGCCGGGTTTGATTTTAATCGAGACCTTATCCAGCGCTTTGACGCCGGGGAACTGCTTGCTGATGCCTTCGGCCTCAAGAACATAAGGGTACATACCGCTTACCTCCGCACTGACCCACGTTTTCCGCCGCGCTCGCCCCACACCGGCGCCCGCGGCGGGCTTCAAGGCTTATTTCTTGTTTTTATCGGCGAATTGCTGGTAATTGGCCTGGGTGATCAGCTGGTAAGGGATCAGCACGTTGCTCTCCACTTTCTCGCCTTTCACCAGCTGAACGGCGGTCTGCACCGCGCCTTCGCCCTGGCCTTTGGCGTCCTGGAACACGCTCAACGCCAGATCGCCCTTCTTGATGAACTCCAGCGCGTCCGGCGTGCCGTCAACGCCGGCCACCAGCACGCCGGATTTCTTGGCCTGCTTCAGCGCCAAAATAGCGCCGATGGCCATTTCGTCGTTGTTGGAGGCGATGGCGTCGATCTGCTGGCCGGACAAAATCCAGTCGGTGGTAACGTCCACCGCCTCTTTGCGGAAGAACTTGGCGGTTTGCTTGTCGACTATTTTGATGCCGGGATAGTTGGCCGCCACCTCTTCCACGCCGCGAGTGCGGTCGCGCGTGGCTTCACTCGACAGCTCACCCATCAGGATCATTACGTTGCCCTTGCCGTTCATCAACTTGGCCAGCGCTTCCATCTGCAGCTTGCCGGCCAGCTTGGAGTCGGAGCCGACGTAGGCCATGCCGGCCGGCAGCGCCACTTCCGGCTTGCGGTTGACGAACACCAGCGGGATCTTGGCCTTCTCGGCCAGCTTAATCATCGGCTTGACGCCCTGGGTATCCACCGGATTCAGGATGATGGCGTCGACGCCCTGGCTGACGAAGTTTTCGATTTGTTGAATTTGCTGCGCGATGTCACCTTTGGCGTCTTCGAACTGGCCGCTGACGTTACCGTCGGCCTTCATTTTGTTTTGCATCGACTGGCGCAGAATGGTGAGGAAGTTGTCATCGAAGTAAGCCATGGAAACGCCGATCTTGATGTCTTTCGCCAACACGCTGGCCGGCAGCATGCACATCAGTACCGAGGCGGCGATCAGTTTCTTCAGCTTCATGTTCGTTACCCTTTAATCGTTAGAATGAAGAGGTCTGTTGGTTGACAGCTAATGAAAAATATTTTTTACATTCAAACAACAATACGGTCGGTGTTATCCCTTTGATAAGGCGAATTTACCGCGTTATCGCCGTATAAAGGCCGTTGAGAAAATGGTGATCAAGATCTCAATACAGATTAAAAACAATCAATTGAAATAAACCCCTGGCACAGAAAACGGCACCTTCAGCGCGTTTTTAAATGTTTATTTCATAATTTAGATTATTGAAACTTTTTAACCCAAACAAGCGAAACATGCATTTTGGAATGGCTTATTAACAAAAACATGACACGGATCTAACAAATGAAATGAAAGCCGCCGGCAAAGGTCCCCCTTTCGTGCGCCGGCAAAAACTGCGAGCGGCCACGCAGTTTGCGGTTTCCGCGTTTCCCGACCATCCTTACTCGGCAATAATGGACATATCCCTATCTCAGGAGGACCTGACATGCAGCTCAGCAGTAAGGTGCGGATGAACCGCCTGTTCAACAACGGCAAGTGCCTGGATGTGGCGATCGATCACGGCATCGCCAACGAACCGGATTTCTTGATCGGCCTGGAAGATATCGAACGGGTGATGGGCAACCTGATCGCCGCGCGCCCTGACGCCATTCAGGTCAACTACGGCCAGGCGGATCTGCTGCAGCGCGCGCCGCAGCGCGAAAAACCGGCGCTGGTGATGCGCACCGACGTCGGCAACGCCTATAACTCCGCGCGCCACCGCGAAATGTGGGCGGTGCTGCACAACCCGGAGGCGCCGATCCTCGCGGCGCTGCAAATGGACGCCGCCGCGGTGGTGGTCAATCTGTATATGATCCCGGATGAGCCCGGCATTTTCCGCCAGTGCGTGGAGAACATCGGCCGCCTGCGCCACGCCTGCGATCAATACGCCATGCCGCTGATGATCGAACCACTGGTGATGTCCCCGGCCGGCCAGGGCGCCGCCTACGGCTCGCTCGGCGACGTGGAGAAGATCGTGCCGCTGGTGCGGCTGGCGCGCGAGCTGGGCGCCGACATCATCAAGGCCGACCCGACCGAACGGGTGGCAGACTTCCACCGCGTGGTGGAAGCGGCGCGCTGCCCGACGCTGGTGCGCGGCGGCGGCAAGGGGGAGCTGGGGCCGGTGCTGGAGAAATCCGCCGCGCTGATGGCCCAGGGCGCCTCCGGCATGGTTTACGGCCGCAACGTCTATCAACACAGCAATCCGTCGCAGGTGGTGCGTGCGTTGATGGCAATCATCCATCAGGGTGCCAGCGGCCAACAGGCGCTGGAGATCTACCACCAGCAGTGACCCGCTTTTGTAACTAAAATAAACCCCCCGCTCCCCGGCAGCATGCTATAACCTGCTGCCGGTAACTGCAGCTTGCCGCATTCCTCGCTAGAATACGCCGTGATATCGCCATTCGGAGAACCGCCATGCCAAAACAACGGGTGCCGCTCAAGCTGAGCACCTCCATCACGCTGATGGTGTCCGCCATCATCGCTTCGGTGCTGCTGGTGGTGTTCGCGCTGTTTTTCGTGCAGATGAGCCGCGAGGGGCAAGATCAGCTGCAGCAGAAAGCCATCGCCGTCGCCAATACGCTGGCGCTCTCCAGCACGGTGGTTGACGGTCTGCAGCGGCGCGACCAAAGCGGCGCCATTCAGCGCTTCGCCGAGCAGGTGCGCCATCAAAACGAGCTGCTGTTCGTGGTGGTGGTGGATATGCAGGGCATCCGCTATTCGCACCCCAAACCCTGGCTGATCGGCAAGCATTTTATCGGCGACGATCTGGCGCCCGCGCTGCAAGGCAACGTCAACAGCGCCATCAACCGCGGCACGCTGGCCCCGGCGCTGCGGGTGTTCGTGCCGGTGTATGACGCGCAGAAACAGCAAATCGGCGTGGTGGCGCTCGGCATCGCGCTGGATACCGTGCAGCGGGTGGTGGCGGAAAGCCGCTGGATCATCTATTGGACCATCGCCTTCGCCGCGCTGGTCGGCAGCCTGGGCACCTTCTTCCTGGTCTCCGCACTCAAGCGCATCATGTTGGGTTTCGAGCCTTACGAAATCTCCAACCTGTTCGAACAGCGCAACGCCATGCTGCAATCGATTAAAGAAGGCGTGATCGCGGTCGATAATGAATCCCGCATCACCATCGTCAACGACGAGGCCAAGCGCCTGCTGCGCCAAAGCGGCCCGGTGGAAAACCTGCTGCTGGAAGCCGCCAGCAAGCATTGGCCGGCGCAGCTGCATCTGGCGGAGGTGCTGGGCAGCGGCAAACCGCTGCGCGATCGGCAGATCAACTTCAACGGCAGCGAACTGCTGACCAATACCGTCCCGGTGATCGTCAACGGCCAGGTGACCGGCGCCATCGCCACCTTCCGCGACAAGACCGAGGTCAGCCGCCTGCTGCAGCGCCTGAGCGGCATGGCGCACTACGCCGATGCGCTACGGGTGCAGTCGCACGAATTTATGAACAAGCTGCACGTGATACTCGGCATGCTGCACATGAAGGCCTACCAGCAGTTGGAAAACTACATCATCAATACCGCCAGCAACTATCAGGAAGAGATCGGCGCGCTGCTGCGCAAGATTCACTCGCCGGAAGTGGCGGGCTTCTTCATCGGCAAGATCAGCCGCGCCCACGAAGCCGGCGTTGAGCTGACCATCGAGGAAACCAGCCTGCTGCCGGAAACCGACGATGCGGAAACCACCCATGTGCTGATCAGCGTGCTCGGCAACCTGATCGAAAACGCCATCGACGCCATCGACGGCGTTGAGGGCCACGAGATCGGCCTGAGCTTCCATCACCACGACGATCAATTACACTGTATCGTCAGCGACGACGGCCCCGGCATCGATCCGGCGATCGGCGCGCGCATCTTCGAACACGGATTTTCTACCAAGGGAACGGGACGCGGCATTGGCCTGGCGCTGATCCGCAGCCATCTGGAGAAACTGGGGGGCAGCATCGATTTCGAATCTGAACCGGGCGAGCTGACCCAATTTTTCGTGCACCTTCCCTATCAGGCCAAGAGCAGAACCCATGATTAACGTACTGATTGTCGACGACGACCCGATGGTGGCAGAGCTGAACAAATACTACCTGAGCCAGGTCAGCGGTTTTCACTGCCAGGCGACGGTCGCCACTCTGAGCCAGGCGCGCGCCCTGCTGGCCGACGCCAGCGTCAGCATCGATCTGGTGCTGCTGGATATCTACATGCAGCAGGAGAACGGGCTGGATCTGCTGCCCGGCCTGCGCGAACTGGGCGAGAAGACCGATGTGATCATCATCTCTTCCGCCAGCGATGTGAACACGGTGCAAAAGGCGCTGCACTACGGCGTGGTGGATTACCTGATCAAGCCGTTCCAGTTCAGCCGCTTCAAAGAGGCGCTGAGCCACTACCGGCAGCAGTCACAGCTTCTGGCGCAGCGCGAGTTTTCGCAAGCCGACGTCGACAGCCTGCTGCGCCGCCAGCCCGGCGGCCAGGAGAGCAAAAAGCTGCCGAAGGGCCTGACCAGCATCACCCTGAGCACGGTCTGCGAGTGGATAGAACAGCAGCACGACAGCGAATTCTCCACCGACAACCTGGCCAACGCCATCGGCATTTCGCGGGTGTCCTGCCGCAAGTACCTCATCTATCTGGCGGAGAGCGGCATTCTCGGCACCCGTATTTTGTACGGCGCCACCGGCCGCCCGGTCTATCTGTATCAGCTGAAGCCGGACGCGATCGCCATGCTGAAAGAGCATTGCCGCCCGGCATAAACGACGCCGGGCGCTGCAAGCGCCCGGACGTTGAAAGCTAGAAGTTGTGCATGTAACACTTCGCCTCGCGGTGAGGATCTTTCGAGTGTCTCCGCAGGCAGCGCTGCTTTTTCTGCTGCTGCTCCAGGTGATGCTGCTGCCGCTTGGCGCTCTCTGCCGCCTCGCGCTGCTGTTCGCGCGCAATCGCCTGCTCGTTGGCCAGCGTCAGATTATCGACATTCCACACCTTGTGACGCAATGCGTCGCGCTTTTTCTGGTACTCCTCGGGGACTTTATTGTCCTTCGGCGGCGCCGCGTGGTATTCCAAATCCACCCGCGCCTGCGCAAAGCAGGCGCAACACAGGGCCGCGCCGGCCAACACTAGCCTTTTCATCGATAAACTCCTGACAAATACCTGTTCTCATCTTTAGCAATTCAGCGGCCGGCCATTCAGCCAGGCGCGGCAATAAACGCCGACAAACGGCCGATGCGGCCCCGTCAGAGACGTCCGCCGCAGACGCAGCGACAGGCAGCGGACGATATCGGCACCCTGCTCACAGGCCGATCGGGCGCTCTGATGCCCCTGCGCGGAAGGTCTCGCCGCTTCCTGCGTTTGCAACCGGATTTCCAACGCTTCCCGCTCCGCACGCAGCAGCGCCAGCTGCACGCGCTCCGCCTGAATCTGTTCAGCCAACCAAACATGCTGTAACAAGCCATCCAGCCGCGCCGGACACCCCGCCGCAGAGGGACTTTCCGTCGAGGCGCCGGGCGAGGAATGGCGATCGATGAACGCCTGACTGCAAAATGAGGCCAGCAGCGCCAGCGCCGCAGCGATTAACGAAGGTAGTTTCAATACACAAGCTCCATGAATAAGCCGACTGGGGCGCGCCGCGAAAAACGACGCAGAGAACCGTTCAACAGCCGTTGAGTGAAGACACCTGAGGCTCCGCGGGATCGGGCGCATGTTGCCCTCCCGTCGCCGGCGCTTTCGCGTTTTCGGCATCGCATTCCGCCAGACGCGCCAAGGTTTCGGCCTCATTCTCCGTGGGCGGGGTCGGCTCAGCCATCTCTTGTCGCAGGCCATGAGCCAGCTCTTTCAATTTCTTCTGAAACAGCACGGGAGAAATTCCCTCGCATTGCCGATCGTAACGGGCCGCATTTGCTTGCAGACTCAACAACGACATTATCAATATGGCGACAATACGCTTTGCCATTGAAAACTCCTGTAAGGATGTCTGGGTATGTTGATATATATTCAACAAGCAGAGATTTATCGTTTAAAGATAAATAACGCATCGGAAAAACAGAGTAGCGAATTAATAATAAACCGTTCCACAATATCTTGGAGATAACGTCTGCCGCCCCGCCGAATAAAGAGCGGCGGTTAGCGCCCCCCTATTTTCGACCAGTCCAGCGTACCGCCGATACCGACCCGGCCTTCATTCAGCACGGCAGCGGCGGATTCGCCGGCGATAATGCGCTGTTTCTGTTCTCGCGTTGCGGGCTGCGGTGTCCCCCAATTCCCCCAGTGAGTGGAGGAGGATGAGGATGAAACAGTGGGGTGAATGGCACTGCATCCATTTAATACAAGACACAATGCCAGAAGAGAATTACGCCATGTCATACTATTTCCCTTAAAATAACGCTATTGGTAGTGACGGTAAATGAAAAACGAGTTTATTTAGTTTAATAACTTTCGCGCATGCAATCGCCTGCGACAAAAAGAATACGCAAGTGTTAATCACCCGTTATTTTAATTAACCTGAATCAAACAAATATCGTTCAATAAGACAACACTAATCGCAGAAATGGGCCAGCAGGCTCAGCGCACTTCCGAGTGCGCTGGGATCTTACTCTTCGCCGTCCGGCTGCCAGGCCAGCAGATCGCCAGGCTGGCAGTCGAGAATGCGGCAGATCTTGTCCAGCGTTTCCAGCCTGACTCCCTTGACCTTGCCGTTTTTCAACAGAGACAGGTTTTGCTCGGTGATCCCCACCTGCTCCGCCAGCTCCTTTGAACGCATCTTCCTTTTGGCCAACATGACATCAAGACTTACGATTATTGCCACTCTATTCTCACACGAAAGAAAGCTGTTCTTCATTCAGCCGCAACGCTTCCAGAAATACCCGGCTAAATACCAGGATTGCGCAGCCTACGATCAGCGAGCGCACCGACTCGCTATTGACGCCATAATAAAGGATAAACAGCATTTTTTCATCGGCGGTCAATACCATTACCTGCAGCAGACCGGCTAACGACGGGAACAACACATCGACGATCAGCAAGATGCCAATGATCTGCAACAGCACCATATTGTTGCGATGCCACACGTTGCCGCGGAAGAATTGATAAAACAGCCCGGCGCCGCACAGCAGCGCGCTGTAATAGGGCAAATAACCGAGCATGTCGATAACCAGCGTGGCGAACAGCGCCCAGCGTTGCTGCGGGATCGCGTAGGCGAGCAGCTCCGGGTAATATTCCCGGTAAGAGGCGACGATATCGCGATAGGCTACGCCCTGCAGCCAGTCCCGCACGATGATGAACATCTCAACGCCGGTGCTGACGATCAGCATCGCCATAATGAGCAAACACAGACAACGCACATACAGCGGCAGATGGATCCTTGGCGCAGCGCCCATAATTTTCTATCCCTTAATCAACAGCAATAAATTATCGTAAAACGATAATTTATTGCTGTCAATGATCAAGTGGACTGATGAGTCAGGCGGTGGTCGCCAACGCGCGGACAATAAAAAAGGCCGGGCTAACCCGACCTTGTTTGACCGCTCGACGCGCTTAGACCAGTTCGATCACGTCGAAGTTGGCTTCGCCGCTCAGATCGGCATCGTAATCAACGCCCTGCAGACCGAAGCCGAACAGGCGCAGGAATTCCGCCTTGTAGCCCTGGTAATCCGTCAGTTCGTTGATGTTGCTGTCGTTCAGCTGCTGCCAGATTTCACGGCAGGTTTCCTGCACGGCGTCGCGCAGTTCCCAGTCATCCAGGCGCAGACGGTGTTTCTCGTCGGTATCCGGCGCCGCACCGCTGTACAGCTTGGTGGCGAACAGACGCTGGATCTGCTCGATGCAGCCTTCGTGAATGCCCTGCTCCTTCATGATCTTGAACACGATGGAGATATACAGCGGCATCACCGGAATGGCGGAAGAAGCCTGCGTCACCACCGACTTGAGCACCGCAACGTAAGCCGCGCCGCCTTTGGCCTGCAGTTTCTGGTTGATGGCGTGCGCCGCGCGATCCAGATCTTCTTTCGCCTTGCCCAGCGTACCGTGCCAATAGATTGGCCAGGTCAGATCGGTACCGATGTAGGAGTAAGCGACAGACTGCGCGTTATCCGCCAACACGCCCGCTTCGTCCAGCGCGTCCATCCACAGCAGCCAGTCCTGGCCGCCCATCACCTTCACGGTGTCGGCGATTTCTTGCTCGTTGGCCGGCTCGACCACGGCCTCAACCAGCACGTCTTTGTTGGTGTCCAGCGCGACGGATTTGTACGGCTCGCCGATCGGCTTCAGTGCGGAACGCACCACTTCGCCGGTTTCCGGCATCTTACGCACCGGCGAAGCCAGCGAGTAAACCACCAGGTCAACCTGACCCAGGTCTTTCTTGATCAGATCGATAACGGTCTGACGGCACTCATTGGAAAATGCGTCGCCGTTGATGCTTTTCGCGTACAGGCCTTCTTCTTTAGCTGCCTTGTCAAAACCGGCGGAGTTGTACCAACCGGCGGAACCGGTTTTGCCTTCGCTGCCAGGCTTCTCGAAAAATACGCCGATGGTGGCCGCACCGCTGCCGAAAGCGGCATTGATGCGCGAGGCCAGACCGTAACCGGTGGATGCACCAATGACCAGCACCTTTTTAGGCCCGTTTTTCAGTTCGCCGCGCGACTTAACGTAGGCGATTTGCTCACGGACGTTGGCTTCACAGCCTGCCGGGTGAGCGGTGGTGCAGATAAAACCACGAATTTTAGGTTTGATAATCATAGTAATTTTTTCTTGGTAGCTAAAAACCGAAGGACAATATACCTGATTTTCTCGATATACTTAAGAAAGTGCGAAAACAAGCGCAGTGAACAGACCAGTTTAGTCGAGGGATCAGGGTTGCCCAACTCCGCATCGTGATACCTTCACGCGCCGCGCTTCGCACCCTCAGCGCGTTCAAGCCTTCCCTCTTCAAATCAGCAAAAGTTGATCATGCTTCTGGCGTTGCGTTATGGTGTGGCTGTTTTTTGGTCGAAATCCAGGGAAGATAAAATCACCAGGAACAGTAATGGAACCGACTTTATATTATATTCTTTCTACTCTCGCTGCCGCAGCCTGTCTGGCCGTGAAATACGGCTTCAGACCGCCTCAGGGTTCCAAGGGTTATGTCGTTCTGGTTACGATATGCTTTTTAATCCTTTGCTGGCAATTTACCCTTTTTGCCAACGGCAACGCGATGTTTATTGCTGACTCTGAAACATGGGCCAAAGAAAATTGGCCTCTACGCTACTGTGCGTTGGGGTTTGCTCTTGCACATGCCTTCGCCACTTTCGAATCCTCCAGAAGAAAGAAAAAAGACAAACTTTCCTGAAGTCGTCACCACCAAATGAAACGCCATTTGGTGGTGACAAGGTAGAGCCATTACGCCTTGTTCTTTTCCAGCTGCTCAATCAGCGTGTAACGCAGCGATGAGGCATCAGCCGGTACGTTCTCCACCGGAGTGACGCGCACTTTCAGCCGATACTGATAGCCGGGTTCAAAAGTGAAGCCCTCGATACCGGTATAGAACAACTCCCACGGCTGCTGCGCGGAGCGGCGCACCTGCATGCACTTCATCGGGGCGACGCCCACGCAGTCCACCAGCGCGCTGTTCACCAGCAACACTTCCGTTTGGCCGCCTTTCTCGTTTGCGGGCTGATTCATCGAGGTTCCCTCCTGGCTGCAGCCGGCCAGCGCGGCCAACGCAACAAATAACAACGCTTTAATTTTCAATGTACTGCACCAATAGTCATCTAGGTTGCGCGATCCTAACAAATTGGCCGGGTGAATTGAACCTTGCTTCGTATCGCAGGAGTGACATTATTCGTTCGCGTTTATTCTCCAAACTCATGCATTACTGGAAAGAGTTCATGACGGTACGCTGTCATTTTTATCATCGGCATCAATGAGAAAACCGGTGATGCGAATTAAAAACCAGCGCCAGATCCAAAAGTTCGATTTTCGCTCTGGTGGCCACATTGGCCAAGCATTGAAACATCTCCCCACGTCCGTTATGTTACAACCATAAGAATTTCGAGGGATTGAAGTGAACAACACAGAGATAAATGAAATGAGAAAAGACAGCATCCATATACGCATACTCTCTTTTTTCTTTGAATTTTTCTATCAGTTAATCGGGGGAATTGGGTTTCTATTGTGTATCTATTTTTTCTTTAGCTTCGACACGATAACTCAGCGCGTCGTTGCCATTTTATCGACAATAGCAATATTTTGTATCATTTGCTGGCTCGGCGACACCCTCATCAAAAAGCTACGAGGTTATTGATGTTATCAGACCGACGAGTGACGGCTATGATTCATGAATAGCAGCGTAAGGCTGGCGACCTAATTTCACTCCCCTTCGATTTGGAACTGAAGTGCGTTGGCTTGCATCCCGGTGATGTGATCGATCGCTGCCGCTTGGTCAGCACGACAGATTTCATGATCAGCGCCGGTATCAGGAAAAACAGCCCGAATGGTTCGATCCATCCCAACGGGTTATTAACGAAAAAGTTTGTCGCCGCACGGAAAGCATCAGGTTTGGAATTTCAGGAACGCCCGCCAACATTCCTCGAGATCCGAAGCCTGTCCGGTCGCCTGTATGAAAAGCAAAACGACAAGGCATTTGCTCAAAAGTTGCTGGGGCATACATCGGAAATGATGACACCGAAATATCTCAACACGAGGGGAAAGAGTAAGTAATGCTGTAAAAGACCGAATATCAAATTTCGAGTAATTTCGACACCCAAGAAAAAATACTTATAAAGTAATCACAAAAAATGACCGTATAAGATCCCCTTAGCCGAAAATAAAGTAAAAACATATATATCAATGAATTACATAACAACCCACATTAAAATCCACCGCCAACAACTTCGTTAACCGTCCTTTAGATTCAAATAGTTATCAATAATCTCGATTCCGCTCGGGAAAAATTCGGTTGGTTTTTGCCGCCAAATATAGGTAACCGGTCGTCGCTACTATCCATGACATCTCTCGCCAGATCCAAAAGTGTGATCCTCGTTCTAGTAACCGCACAGGGCAAGCATTGAACCCCCTCCCACTCTCCGTTATGTTAACCTATCCCAATTGACAAGGAAAAGTTGTGGATACAATTGAAGAGTTAGGCGGAACCTATTTTTATGCAGGCCGTACTAATCTAAGCGCCAGTGAAATGCTCTTCATGGTCTTCTGTGAAGAGACGGCGCACCAGTTAGGTATCGAGGATTTGGGGGCTATTGTTGCTGTTGTGTCAGGTTTAAACGTTTCAAAAACACGTGGCAAATTTAGAGGGAACATCAAAGATACATCATATGCATCTCGAGGCGCTCGCAAGATATTCGGAAAAAAAACGTTCCCTGGCAATGTGAAATTACCATCTGTAGTAGGTGGGTATCCCCCATCCACTATGCGGATCATCCTTACGCGAAAGATGGGAACATTTGTCGGACGCGCAGTGCCCGTCGTTGGTTGGATAATTATTGCCAAAGATATAACAGAAATAGCATTTCGTTCTGTGACCAGGTACAACAGCATGGCAAGGGGTAATGATAAATTATGGTAACTGACGAGGAAGTTTTGGCGTTTTTCCGAGATGAACTCTCCACGCCAGTATCTTGGGCAGGAAAAGTCGAACACCTAGAATTGGATACCCCACTCCAAGACTACGCCGAAGGTGATGAACTGCCATATGCAATTAATGACTACGATAAAAAGTTCGGCGTTGACGTCTCTATCATCGATATGTCTATCTATTACCCATGGGAAAATTTGTCCCTCCGTGAGCGCTGGTTTAAATATAAAAAAGCAGATGTAAATAAGACCAGAAAACCTCTAACCGTCAGAATGTTTGCTGAATCGGCAAAAGCGGGCCGATGGTTGTATTAGGCTGGCATGCGCCGGCCATCTTCATCAATAAGCCTTCCATGCAGAGAACACCAGCGGATCGCCGAATGCATAGCGCCTGTGTTCAACCATCGAGTTGTACGGCATATACACTTGGTGGCACGTATCAACATCCCCCCTGGCTCGAAACACCTTAGCGCGCCAGCTACAGCCTCTGGGTAGTTTAGGGCTAACGTGGTGTTGCTGGTCGCGTTCTGAAAGTATTGGTCAATATGCCCAAGGCAAGAGGGAAAGACTTTGCGCAAAAACTGCTGGGGCATTCATCAGAAACGATGACGTTGAAATATCTCAACACGAGGGGGGAAGGCGGACGTCATGCTGCAAAAGACCGAATATCAAAATTCGAGTAAATTTCGAGTGATTTCGATTTTTCAGAAAAGAATACTTATAAATCAATTACACAAAAAAAGACCGAATACGATTCCTTTAACCGCAATCAGTATGACAACTCATTTAATTTCAACAAGATAAAACAAACCCCATTTAAAAAAACACCTCAAAAACCTTCGTTAACCGTCCTTAACATTCAAATACTTATTAAAAACCTCGGATCGATTCGATAAAAATTCGAACACAGGCGCATCCCTAAAAAACCAATAACATTGACCGGTCATCAAAATAAATCAACCGTTCTCTTTCCCCTATCAACTATAATTAATATCTGATCATCCCGGAGAGCTGCAATGGGCAGCTTAAGCATTTCTGGTATTCAAATCTTCTTTCTGATAAAAAATGACCGATTCCCCGTGCCTGACCATCACAGCACTATCATGTTAGCCATCCGCGAAGATGAAGAACGCCAACGCTAGTTGTAGGTCTGGCACAATCAACGCTGTCCATTAGTCTCGGAAACACCGTTCAAAACATAAGGCTTCGCTATAGAAGCAGCATTGGCTTTCGACCTTTCAAATTTGATTAAAAAAATGCAAAAAATAGTCAGCGATACGATTGCTTCCAATGATCTATTTGAATATTGAGGTCTAGCATTTATATCACACCTTCAACACGAACAAGGTTAATTGATTAATCCAGAATATAACGACCACAAGCTTCATAGGTTTTTCACATAAATAACTTGTACTTCAATTGAAGTTTCTGTTATAAAAGCGCTGCACTGCAATTTTTTAATATAGAAATTCAGCTTCGAAGAAACAAAGAGCTAATCTTATATCGCTTGAATTAATTAAATCTAATCATGGGCCCTTAGAATACCAATGAATATAGAAACAGTTAAAACCGCTTCGAGATTTTCAATACCAATCAAATTAATTCTAGCCGGAATAGTTAGCGCGCTTGGCGGATCGGGATACATTGGTTTTCTAAGCGAATATGCAACTTACTTCTATGCGTTATCGAATGGATTTAGAATCCCTGCGGAGGGATCACCATACTTAAAGGTCACAATAGCATCAATAAGTTTCTCGGTCATGCTATTATGTGCCACCATATATATTATGTTTTATTTTATAGTGAAAATAAATCTATCATCAAATAAGTGGGTAAATAAAATTCAAAAGAAAACTATTGACTCACTTCAATTGAAAAGTAAAACTCCGAAAAGTATCCATTGGTTATATAACACCTCACAAAAGACAATGGGCATTGCGGGCGCCCTTGTGGTTGCATTTATTTCATCCATTGTCATTGCAATCCTTCCTTATTTTTCGGTGAGTAAGGAAATACCAATCCCAATTCACTTGTTTTTATTTTGCGTTTCATTTACTTATTTTATATGCACATCACTACCTCTAATTGATAAGAAATATCTAACTGCAGCATGTGTTTTTACAACTTTATTTTATTTAATCAGCACTCCATTATTTTTGTTTAATGACAAAGTATATGGAACTATCTTAAAGGAAATAAAGTATGGTGGAGGAACTAGGGTAACGATTTACCTTGAAGATAAAAAAGAAATTAATACCGAACTATTACTTAGGACAAGTGATAGCATCTTCATTACGGAAAGAGATGATAAAGTATCGGAAATTCCACTAGAAAAAATAAATAAAATAACATATTGAACGAAATTAAATTTTAAAACACTTAAGTAGCCGGGATTCATCCCGGCTCCAATGCTTTGTTAAATCGACTCGAGAAACGCCTGTATTTTTGCGGCCATCACGATGCATCCTGCGTCACTCGGGTGTAAACCATCTGGTTCAGGGTCGGCTGTACAGATACCGAGAATCCTGATTTCATAATCACAGCCACGTGCCTCGTCTGTCAGTTTACTCATGCGACATAATCGAGAAGCTGAGCCGCGGCGTTTTATGCCTCGGCGATAGTTAGGAAGGATTTGTTTAAGATGAAGATCCACAGCGCGTTGAGCGCGGCCTGGTACAAATCGTTAAATTCTAGGTTGTCCATTTTTGCGAATGAGATCTCGGCTCGCGCAGGGTTGAACCGTCGGGAGTTCAAAAAGATCATACCCGCGCGGCGAAAACTGTCGTAATGCTCGAAAGTCTGGAGTGAAGCATTAGGGAAGCCGCAGAGACTATACTGCTACCACCGTGATTTTACCTGACGATGGATCTCGCCCCAATCTTCGGCCAATGCCGCGAAGATCTGATCCGGATGCGCTTCAGCCATGTTGTAGACGGCCGCCTGCAGGCTGAACAAGGCAAGACGGGGGCTATGCTTTACCCCCCCCCCTTGACCTATAACTGAAATGTATGGGGGTTCACCTTGGCGCCATGATTGGCCGCTGTCGGTTGGTTAACACAACAGATTTTATGATTAGCGCTGGCATCCACAAAAACAGCCTGATGGCTCATTACATCCGGACGGGTTAACGAAAAAATTTGTGGCCGCACGGAAAGAATCAGGTTTGGAATTTCAGGAAAGCCCGCCGACGTTCCACGAGATCCGAAGCCTGTCCGGCCGCCTGTACGAAAAGCAGAACGACAAGGCATTTGCTCAAAAGCTGCTGGGGCATACAACGGAAATGATGACGCTGAAATATCTCAAAACGAGGAGGAAGGAATACGTGATGCTGTAAAAGACCGAATATCAAAATTCGGACATATTTCGGACATTTTCGGACAAACGAAAATAAACCCTTTAAAATCAACAACCCAAAAAAAGACCGAATACGATTCCTATATTCGGTCTAGGGAAATGGCTCTTGGGAGAGAGCCGTGCGCTAAAAGTTGGCATTTAATGCAGGGCTTGTTCAGCCGTGCACTTTAAGAGTAGCCTACCGCGCCAGTTTTGCCAGCCGCCCGGCGGCCGCGTGATAGTTTCGTGACGAAATAACTATGCGGCAAAGGCGCATCAATCCGCGCGCGCTGGGCAAGGCGTTGGCAAACAAGCGGTTAGTCAGCGCACAGCTTCTCGGCGCGTTCAATGAACGGCGCCAGGCTCATTTTTTTCCCCGGTTCGGCAGGGTCGTCCAGCAGGAGCACCTCCAGCGGTTGCGCGCGCTGATGGCCCTTCTTCACCTGCTGCTCCGCTGCGTCGTTGAGCGGGTATTGCATCAGAGTGCTGTTGTTGAGCACGAACAGCGCGCCGCCGCTGCGGCACTGCAGCGTCACTTCTTCCTTGGTGAACGCCCACTGTTTGCCGTATTCCAGTTTGGTGATGTTCACCAGTTTGTCTGCCGCCAGCGCGCCGGTCGCGGTTGCCAGCAGCGTAATGCCGAGTAATACCGATTTCATGTATTGGCCTTAAGGTTGCTATTCACGTTGATTTTCCCGCAGCTTGCCCGGTTGCGGCAAGCCGAAATGTCAAACCGGCGCATAGGTTGCAAATAAACTGACCAGCAGCAGCACCGCCATCCCCAGCCCCACTTCGAGCCAGCAGGCCAGCACCACGCCGCGCTGCGCCAGCGCCGGCACGCGGCTCATTGCCGGCACGATGGCATAGCGATTGGCCAGCGCCACCATTACCATCAGCGCCACCAGCGCGGTTTTGATCAGCAGCAGGCGCTGATAAGGCGAGCCGAGGTTGAGCGGCCAACCGCCGAGAATGATCAGGCTGTTGACGATGCCGGTGACGATCACCGCCGCCACCGCCAGGTGCCCCCAGCGCGAGAAACGGATCAGCGTGGTGATGGCGTCGCTGCGCCACTGCGGCGGCTGCAGGTAACGCAGGCAAACCAGCAGCGGCGCCAGGCAGCCGAACCAGTAGCCGGCGGCCAGCAGGTGCACCGCATGGTTGGCGCGGTGCAGCGCGCCCAGCGTGCCTTCGTGCATCGCCGCGTGGCCGATGAACGCCAGGCTGACCAGCAGCAGCGCCGAACACAGCGCCAACGCCTGCGCGCGCGGCCTTTCCGGCAGCAGCAGGCTCAGGATCGCCAGCAGCGACAGGCCCAGATGCCAGCGCCACACTTCGCCGAAGGTGGTGCCGAGCACCGCCCACCAGACCTCCAGCCGCCAGGCGTCTTCCCAACCGTCGCCCATTTGCCCGGCCTGAATGGCCAGCAGCGCCACGGCGGAAAGCCCGGCAATCCAGGTGCCGGCAAGCAGCAGCGGGCGCACATCGCGGGAGAGGATCGGGGAGAGGCGCTGCGGTGACAATAAGGCGGTGAACAGGCTGATGCCGAACATCAGCATCACCGCCGCAAAGTGCACCAAGCGACACAGAACGAACAGGGTCGCCAGACTCACGATCAGTTTACGGTGAAGCTGTACTGGCCTTTGGTTTTATGCCCGTCGACCGAAACCACATGCCAGCTGACGTTGTATTTGCCCGCGCTCAGCTCGCCTTCGATCGGCACGTTGACCTGGGTGTTGTTGTTCGGATCGAGCTGCAGCTTGCCGGTTTTCACCACGGCGTTGTCCGGGCCGGTGATTTTCACGCCGCTGAAGTTCGGCTCGATGCCTTCGGAGAAGCTGAGGGTCAGCGCCTTCGGCGCCGGGCTGACGCTGGCGTCGGCCTTCGGCGTTTGCACTTTCAGGTGGGCGTGCGCCAGCGCTTGCTGCGAAGACAGGCCGACGAACAGGACGAAAACGGTGGAAAGCAGGCGACAGGAGGAACGAATTTTACCGATCACAGTGGTATCCCTTAACAGTATAAAGAGGGTCATAAGGGTTAAGGCCACAGCCAAGGCGATGTATCAGCGGCCCCAACCCACCGCAAATGATTGCGCCACGGGTAAACAGAAAAACGGGTTGTATCGGCTAACCCGCTGTTTTGACTCTACCATCCCTGTAGCGTATCGCGGTAAATCATAACGACCACGCTGCGGCAAGTCGAGCGCATCACTGGCATTTTGCGATCCGGCAGCACGTATCGCCGCATAACCGCGATAAACGCAGGGTAAAAAAAACCGCGCGTCAGGCTCGGCCCGCGCGCGGTTTTTCGATGTTCTGGTGCGAATTAAGCCTGGCCGTTGCCGCCCTGGCCCATCGCGCCCATTTTCTTCAGATCTTTGTCGATGAAGAACAGGCCTTTGCCGCTGGTGCCCACCAGCGCCAGCTTATCCAGCACGGATTTGAACAGTTTCTCTTCTTCGTGCTGCTCCGCCACGTACCACTGCAGGAAGTTGAAGGTGGAGTAATCATGTGCGGTCATGGCGGCGTGCGCCAGTTCGTTGATCTGACGGGTGATCAGCTGTTCGTGTTCGTAGGTCTGCTGGAACACGTCCGCCAGCGATTCGAACGTCACCGGCGGTGCGGCGATGCTGCCCAGCAGCGGCAGAGAGCCGGTGTCGCTCAGGTAGTCGAACAGACGTTGCATATGCTGCATCTCTTCCTGAGAGTGCTCTTTAAGAAATGCGGCGGCGCCTTCAAAGCCTTTATCGCTGCACCATGCGCTCATCTGCAGGTACAGGTTGGCGGAGTAGAACTCCAGATTCAGTTGCTCATTCAGCTTTTGAGTCATTTCTTGCGTCAGCATAATGATTCCTTTTATTTTGCAGGTCATGAATTTAATTTTCGCGCATTATGCCCTGCTGCCGCAAAAATAAAAACACCTTATTTACACTCAAATCACATTAATTATAAAAACCATATATATCAACAAATTAAAATAATTTAATTACATTAAGAATTAACATGATAATTATTTTCATCTTTTATTCTAATCAAAAAGCGAATCATTCTTATTTAAAAGAATAAATAGATTGCATTACTCCCGGACAAATATCGCCCACGGCAGCGGCGCAACGGGCTTGCCAAGCGCCGCCGGGTGGATTACCTTCTGCGCAGGTTCAAAGCGGTAAAGTAAGGAGCATAGCGTGGGTTACAATCTGGCCGAGCTGTCTAAAGAAGAGATGGACCGGGTGAACGTGGATCTCGCCGCCTCAGGCGTGGCGTACAAAGAGCGCTACAACATGCCGGTGATCCCGGAAGTGGTGGAGCGTGAGCAGCCGGAAGCGCTGCGCGACTATTTTCGCGAGCGCGTGGCGCACTACCGCGCGGAATCCCACAGGTTTTCGCGCCTGCCGTACGAGCCGAAGGTCAAATAACAAAAAACCCGCCGTAACGGCGGGGGTTTTT
>NZ_KV792397.1:0-9973 GCF_001808215.1 Serratia sp. HMSC15F11 | reverse complement strand
CCCCCGCCGTAACGGCGGGTTTTTTACGTCACTTGCCGGCGAACCGGTCGGTGGCGATCATCAGCTGGTGCAAGATGCCCGGTTCATCGAACGAATGCCCCGCTCCTTCCACGATATGCAACTCCGCTTCCGGCCAGGCCTTGGCCAGATCCCAGGCGTTCTGCACCTGGCAGGCCATATCATAGCGGCCGTGGACGATCACCGCCGGGATATGGCGGATCAGCGGCACGTTGCGCAGCAGCTGGTCATCGCTCTCCAGGAAGCCCAGATGGGTGAAATAGTGGTTTTCAATGCGGGCGAACGCCAGGGCGAAATCGTCCTCGCCGAACGAAGCGGATTCGCGGCTCGGCAACAGCGTGACCGTTTCCCCTTCCCACACGCTCCACAGCTTGGCCGCTTCGAGCTGCACCTGCGGATCGGCCGAGGTCAGCCGCTGCCGGTAGGCGGCGATCACGTCTTTACGCTCGTCATCCGACAGAATGGACAGCACGCGCGCCCATTTGTCCGGGAAGAAGCGTGAAGCGCCGTCCTGGTAATACCAATGCAGCTCCTGCTTGCGCAGGGTGAAGATGCCGCGCAGCACCATTTCACTGACGCGCTCAGGGTGAGTCTGCGCATAGGCGAGCGCCAGCGTCGATCCCCAGGAACCGCCGAACACCAGCCATTGATCGACGCCGGCCATGTCGCGCAGCCGCTCGATATCGGCCACCAAATGCCAGGTGGTGTTGTTGTCCAGGCTGGCGTGCGGACGGGAGCGGCCACAGCCGCGCTGATCGAACAGCAGCACCTTGTAGCGTTCCGGATCGAACAGCTGACGATGATGCGGGGAGATGCCGCCGCCCGGCCCGCCGTGAATGAAGACCGCCGGTTTACCGTTCGGGTTGCCGCTCAGCTCCCAGTAGATCCGGTGGCCATCCCCAGTGTCCAGCCAACCGCTGTCGTATGCTGCTAACGGCGGGTACAAACCTCGTAATTGTTCCATGGCGCTTTCCGTCTCTCTGTGAGTCATGCTTTCATCAAAGCGGAAGCCGCCCGGCAGGTCAACGGTAAAACCCGAAAACTCGAACGCGCCCCGAGAACTCGGCGCGCGTTTGCTCAAAATCACAACGACCTGCCTGCAAAATGCCCACAGGTCCGATCGGTTGAGGGGCACATTCGCCCCCCGGCGGGACTCAATTAGCCACCTTTGCGCATATGCGGCTCACGCATCTCCTGTGCGGTTTTCGCCTCGATGCTCAGCTCCGCCGTCGGGCGCAGCAGCAGGCGCGCCAGCCCGATAGGTTCGCCGGTTTCCCGGCAGTAGCCGTACTCGCCGTTCTGCAATCGCGCCAGCGCCGCATCGATTTTCGGCAGCAGGCGGCTTTCGCGATCCAACTGGCGGAACAGCAGGCGCAGATCCTCTTCGCGCGCCGCCTTGTCGGCTTCATCGCCCGTCGCTTCGCCGCCGTCGATATCCTTTTTCAGCTCATCGATGTGCAGCAGCAGCTTTTGCCGCTCATCCTGCAGCAGCTGGCGGAAAAACGCCCGTTGAACCGAGTTCATATAATCAGAATCCGGCATGGCCAGCAGTTGCTGCGCATCCGGTAACGTCATGACTGTCATTGCGCTCTCCCAACACCAAAAGTGTAACATTATAACGTAATATTTGTTTTTAGCACCCGGTCATCCAAAAACAAAATTTCATGCACAAACAGCCGGTTAACCTAAAGCTGCACTTTGCCGCTTGCATCCTCTTGGCTTTAGGCGGTTAATGGCTGAGCAAGCCACCCAATCATAGGTAACGAGAGGCCATCATGAGTAAGGGAATGGATAGCAAAAAGAATGCGAAGAAGAAGCCGTTGAAAACCCCAGCTGAGAAACGTGCGGAGAAACGCGCCAAAAAAGCGCATCCGTCTGGTGAGTAAGCGTCCTTCCATCCGTCATTAAACCCGCCAAGGCGGGTTTTTTATTGCCTCACTGGAGAGATGGCCGATGTCCTGCCTCACCCTTGCCGCCGCCCAATACCCCGCTGCAGCGGCCAATATCGCCTGCAACCTTGAACGTCACCTTGAATTTGTTGCGCAGGCAGCAGATCAGAAGGTGCAGCTGCTGGTTTTTCCCGAGCTGTCGCTGAGCGGCTATGAGTTGGCCAATGCTGCCGAACTGGCGCTGACGCTGGACGATCCTCGCCTGCTGCCGCTCAGTGCAGCGGCGCAATCACGGCAGATGACAATCATCGTCGGCGCGCCTTTGCGCAGTGGCCCGGCATTGCATATCGCCGCCTTGATCTTTCACCCCAACGGCGCATTGACTACCTATACCAAACAGCATCTGCACGGCGCGGAACAGCAATACTTCGCGCCCGGCGATGGCGGCTCGTTGCTGGAACTCCATCACCACAACATCGCGCTGGCTATCTGTGCCGATACTTCGGAGCCCGACCACGCGAGCGCCGCCGCACGGGCGGGTGCGCACATTTATGCCGCCGGCGTGCTGGTATCTGAAGCCGGTTACGCGAAAGACAGCGCAGCGCTGGCAGACTATGCCCGGCGTTACGGTATGGTCACGCTGATGGCCAACCATGCGGCACCGACCGGTGGCTGGATCCCGGCAGGCCGCAGCGCCATCTGGGATAACACGGGAGCGCTCCTGGTTGCCGCGCCGGATGACGCCTCAAGTCTGATCATCGCCGACAAGACTTCCGACGGTTGGCACGGCCGCCGGTGCCGGTTAAGCTGAGGGCTGACGGCAACGCGGAGGAAAACATGACGTTACGCGTAATAGATACCGAGACCTGCGGGCTGGACGGCGGCGTGGTAGAAGTGGCCTCCCTCGATCTGCTCGACGGTCAGTTAACCAACCCGATGAGCGATCTGGTCAGCCCGGATCGCCCCATCAGCCTCGACGCGATGGCGATTCATCACATCACCGAGCAAATGGTGGAAGGCAAACCGCGCATCGCGGTGGCGATCGGCCGCTATCAGGGCAGCCCCTACTACGTGGCGCACAACGCCGCTTTCGATCGCGGCGTGCTGCCGGAGATGAACGGCGCCTGGATCTGCACCCTCAAGCTGGCGCGCACGCTGTATCCGGACATCAAGTACGGCAACCAATATCTGCGCTACGCGCTGAACCTGGACGTGCAGCTACCGGCAGACGCCACGCTGTACCCGCACCGCGCACTGTATGACTGCTACGTCACCGCCGCGCTGCTGCAACGCATCATCAAGGATTCGGGCTGGACACCGGAGCAAATGGTGCAGATCACCGAACAACCGGTGCTGCTGAAGAAGTTCAAATTCGGCAAGTATCGCGGGCAGGAGATCGATCGCATCGCCCAGGAAGACCCCGGCTATCTGCGCTGGATGCTGAAATCCATCGACGATCTGAGCCCGGACATGAAGCACACGCTGAAATACTATCTGATTGGCTAACAAGGCGGGCGGCGCTGGCCGCCCGCCGTTCGTCGTTACTCCGCCAGCGCAAGAATGAAGGCGTACTCCAGCGCAATATCCTCATAGGCCTTGAAGCGCCCGGACTTGCCGCCGTGGCCTGCATCCATGTCGGTATACAGCAGCAGCTGCCGATCGTCGGTTTTCAGCTCGCGCAGCTTGGCCACCCACTTGGCCGGCTCCCAATACTGCACCTGCGAATCGTGCAGGCCAGTGGTCACCAGCAGATGCGGGTATGCCTGCGCCTTCACCTGATCGTACGGGCTGTACTGCTTGATGTAGTCGTAATAGGCCTGCTCGTTCGGGTTGCCCCACTCGTCGTATTCGCCGGTGGTCAGCGGGATCGACTCGTCCAACATGGTGGTCACCACGTCGACGAACGGCACCTGCGCCACCACGCCGTGGAACAGCTGCGGCGCCTGGTTGATCACCGCCCCCATCAGCAGGCCGCCGGCGCTGCCGCCCATGGCGAACACCCGCTTGCCGTCGCCGTACCCTTGGGCGACCAGCGTTTCGGTCACGTCGATAAAATCGTTGAAGGTGTTCTGCTTGTTGAACAGCTTGCCGTCTTCATACCACAGCTGCCCCAGCTCGCCGCCGCCGCGAATGTGCGCCAGCACGAACACAAAACCACGATCGAGCAGGCTCAGGCGGCTGGCGCTGAACGCCGGATCCATGCTGCTGCCGTAGGAGCCGTAGCCGTACACCATCAGCGGGTTGGCGCCGCGCTGGAAGCTGTCCTGGCGATACACCAGCGAGACCGGCACCTCGACGCCGTCGCGCGCCTTCACCCACACTCGCTCGCTGCGGTAGTTTTCCGGCGTGAAGTTCTTCACTTCCTGCTGCTTGAGCATCGTCCGCTCGCCGCTGTCCATGTTCAGCTCGTACAGCGTGGTCGGGGTGGTCATCGACGAATAGCCGTAGCGCAGCAGCGCGGTCTCCGGATCCGGGTTATACGCCAGCCAGGTGGTGTAAGTCGGATCGTCGAAGGCGATGCGCTTCTCTTCGCCAGTTTGCCAGTGGATCTGGCGCAGCAGCGTCAGGCCGGCGCTGCGCTCCTCCACCACCAGCCAGTCGCGGAACAGGCTGAAGCCCTCCAGCATCACGTCGACGCGCGGGGCGATCAGCGTCTGCCACTGCGCTTCGTCCGCCTGTTCGCTTTGGTACAGGCCGAAGTTCTTGCCGTCCTTGTTGGAGCGGATGTAGAAATGCTGGTGATAGTGATCGATGGCGTATTCGTGATCCTTGCGGCGCGGCACGAACAGCTGCGGCTTGGCGTCCGCACGATCGGCGTCCAGCAGCAGGATCTCCGAGGTGGTGGTGCTGCTCAGGTGGATCAGGATAAAGCGCTCGGAAGTGGTCTTCTCCAACCCGACGTAGAAAGTATCGTCCCGCTCTTCGTAAATCAGCTCGTCCTGCTGCGGATCGCTGCCCACCACGTGACGATAGACCTGATACGGCAACAGCGTCTTGGCGTGCTTGCGCACGTAGTACACCGTCGAGGAGTCGTTGGCCCACTCGAAGCTGCCGGAGGTGTTCTCCAGCACTTCGTCCGCCCAGCTGCCGTCGGCCAGGTTCTTGAAGCGAATGTCATACTGGCGGCGCGACAGGAAATCCTCCGCCACCCCCAGCCGCTGGTTGTCGGGGCTGACGTCCAGCCCGCCCAGGGTGTAAAACTCGTGGTTCTCGGCGCGCTGGTTGCCGTCGATAAGCACCTCCCAGTGCTCGCTCTCGGCCTGCGGCTGGCGCACGGAAATCGCGTATTCGTTGCCCGGCTCATAGCGCGTCTGATAGCGATAGCCGTGGCGCACGTAAGGCACCGAATGTTCCTGCTGCGGAATGCGCGCCACCATCTCTTCGTACAGGGTTTCGCGCAGCGCCTGCTGCGGTTTCAGCATCGCATCGGTGTAGGCGTTCTCCGCCTGCAGGTAGTCCAGCACCTGGCGGTCTGCGCGCTCGTCGTCGCGCAGCCAGTAATAGTCATCCACGCGCGTGTCGCCATGGATGGTGATGGGATAAGGGCGTTTTTCCGCTTTCGGTGGGGTCATCATTGCTAAATCATCCGCTTACATAGATTGCGGCAAGAGTGACACGATTCCCCCCGGCTTGCCAAGCGGCGCTATGCCAGCTCGCGTTTTTTCTCGTTGACGTCGCTCTCGATGCCCTGCTTGACGTCCGCCGGGATCTTCAGCGCCTGCGCCAGCGCATCGAGGTAGCCGCGCTCCATAAAGTGGTCGACGTCAATCACCAGGCAGCTCAGATAGTAAACCTCCAGCGCCTCGTCTTCGTTTTGCACGCTGCGGGCGATCAATTCCGGGTTGAGCGGCTGATCGAGCGCTTCCTGCACCCAGCCCTGCGCCTCCTCCCCCACCTGCAGCTGCGCCAGGCTGTGATCGATGGCGCGCTGCTCGTCGGCATCGATATGGCCGTCGCTCTTGGCGGCGAACACCAGCGCCTGCACCAGGCGTTTGGCGCGCAGATCCACCGGCGTGGTTTGCAAACCGAACTGCGGTTCGCCCTGATGGGTCTCCTTCACCCGCTGCTTGTACTTGTTCCACAGCACCGCCCCCACCGCCGCGCTGCCGCCGACGATCAGCGCATTCTTGCCGAACTTGCCCACCAGCTTGCGCGAGGATTTGTTGGCCAACAGCACGCCGACCAGGCCACCCAGCGCCGTGGGCGCCAGCAGCTTGCCGATGCCTTCCGCTCCGCCCATCGCGCCGGCCTTCTGCCCGATCAACGTTTGAATCTGCTGCATCCAGTTACTTTTCATCATCTACCCCTTGCGTGAAAAAGCGCGGCGCGCAGGCGCGGCCGAACCGACGGTAAACCGCCAGATTAGGGGAACTTTTGTCAATTTACGTCTGGGGGATGCAAACCTGTGTTTAGCGGATCGGCGGGCCGGGCGGCCCGCCGGGATGAGCTGCGGCGTTACGCTTCTTCGTCGCCCGCTTCGTCGTCCTGCTCGTACTCCGCCAGCTCGTCGCGCATCGCCTGGATGGCGTCGCGGGTCATCAGCGCCAGCGTGCGGTAGAAAGCGGTGGTGGCGTGCGCTTCCACTTTACCGAGGAAGCGGCCGCACCATGGCAGCAGGAACTCGTCGAACAGGGCAATCTGCGCCTGCGCTTCATCTTCCTGCGACTGATCTTCCAGCCAGGACGCCGCCAACAGTAGCTGGCCGAAATGGTCGGCCGGCGCCTCCGCCAGCGGCATGCCGCGCTGCTGCAGGAAGGTGCGCACTTCCGCCTCGCTGGCGCCTTCGACGTAGTCGGAGCGGAACGGCGACACGCTGCATTCGCTGCCGACGAACATCGCGTTGAAGTCGGTCGCCAGCTGGTTGACGTCGCAGCCCTGCTGCAGGCGCTTCAGCAGGTCATCCTGCTCCAGCGGCCAGTGCTGCTGCAGCTTGCCCTCTTTGATCAGCGCGAACAGCGGCACCAGCAGCGGATCCTGCGGCTGACGGTAGAACAGCGTACCCAGCACGCGGCAGACAATGGAAAACTCATTCATGATAATGCCTTATACAATACGGAAAATTTTGCCGGGACGATGTCACAAATCAGCCAATTCCGCAATCGCCGGCTTGCCGCGCCGCTCGAGAAAGTCCAGCAACCGGCGCGGGCTAACGTTGAGAATGCGCTCCTGCGGGAAGCCCACCTCTTCGATAATGCGCTCGCAGTGCTCAAAGTTACCCAGCGAAAAGGCGACGTGCGAATCCGAGCCCAGCGCCAGCCAGCCGCCGGCATCGCGCACCGCGGCGGCGATCGTCCGGCAGTTGGCCTCGCTGCCCTTGCGGGAGTGGGTGAACGACGAGTTATTCAGCTCCAGCGCCACCTCGTATTTGGCCGCCGCCGCCGCGACGGCGGGAATGTCGATCGGGTAGCGCGGGTTGCCGAAAGTAATTTCTACTACCATTTAACCCAATGATAAACCAGATGTAACTTACCGTACAATGTATTCCAGAGATGTAGCACATTAAAGTTGCTGACAGTACTCACCTTTAACCACCAAAGATGCACTGTGGGAGGTGTGACTTGGTTGATTTAGGATGAATCTGATGGTAGGTTAAGATAAACTAAACTAATGAGTGTTGAGGCATGGTAGATAAAACTTTTGTTTGTCTTAGTAAATCATTGAAGAACAACGACTACTGCATCGCTGGGAAGATAATCGAAGAAGATGGAACTATTAGTGAATGGATTAGGCCCATCAATAAGTTTGGAAGTATTAATGATAAGGATTGCGAATATGAGGATGGTACAACTGCCACTACACTTCATATAATATCCGCTACCTTTCTAAAGCCAAATCCTCAACGTTTTCAAACTGAAAACCACACTATCGATAGTAGTTATTACTGGAAACACGTTGATGACTATGATTACGATTCTTTAGACGAACTATGCGATACTCCTGAAACTTTGTGGTTCAACAACAATCAATCAGGTGGTGGTAAGCATGACCAAGTATCACCTGTCGAAGCAAGAGAGCTTAACCATAGTCTTTACTTCATTCATGTTGGCAAGTTAACAATTTATACTTCTAAATGGGATGACAATTTCAAGGTGCGTGGGGAATTTACATACAATGAAATTTGCTATAATTTAAAAGTTACTGATATCTATTGGCGGGAACATTACAAAAAGAAAGATTTAGGAACTTACATACATCCTAATGCATATGTTACTGTCAGCTTAGCCTTAGATGTTTTTAACGGTTTCCATTATAAAATCATTGCGGACATATTATAATGAAAGTATTTTCAATTGGCTTCACTGAAAAAACTGCAGAAAAGTTCTTTAACCTAATAAAATCCCAACCTGACTTGAAAACTTTAATCGATGTCCGACTCAATAATGTTTCTCAGCTTGCGGGATTTGCTAAGAAGAACGATTTGAAGTACTTCTTAAAAGAACTATGCAATGTAGGTTATGTCCATTTGCCTGACCTTGCCCCAACTAAGGAGATGTTAGATCCCTATAAAAAAGGCAATGTCTCATGGGAGGTTTATGAAGATAACTTCATGAACTTAATGGCAAAAAGAAACATTGAGCGTATTGACCAGTCTGTCATCAAAGATAGCTGTTTGCTATGTAGTGAACACAAACCCCATCACTGCCATCGTCGTCTTGTGATAGAGTACTTGAACAGCCATTGGGATACTGATTTTGAGGTTAAGCACTTACTATGATGAAAGTACTGATAATGTGTCATCCTGACTTTGCATCAAAAGGAAAGTTTGAACGTAAACTTTCTCGCATTTTTTCTAAGTCAGAAGACTATCAAGTATTTTATTTTGAAGACCATCATAATCTTATTAATCAGTATTTTTCTGCTGACGTGCTGAACAAACTTCCACCTGAAGTTTTAGCGGCCCCTTTATCCGTCGGTTTAACTCATGCTGTAATCTTTGATTCTGCATTTAAACCTGAGTTTATCGTTCCTAACGAAATTCTATCTGAAAAAATACCCGTCCGATACATTAAAGATAAAATCACTTACGTATCAAATAAAGATAGAGGGGAACATTTCGACACATACTGCGGTAGAGGTACTCTTTGGGGCAACCCTTACGCTATAGGTGCTGATGGTGATCGTGATGAAGTAATACGAAAGTTCAAGTATGATTTTGACCGGGATTATCTTAAAGGTGGTGCCGAGTTTAAAGAAAAATTAAAAGCATTAAGAGGCCACACTTTAGGCTGCCATTGCAAACCCTATGCTTGTCACGGAGATGTTCTGGCTCAATATCTAAATGAACTTGATGATGGTGAATAATACACCATCATTTTAAATCTCATCTGTAGTGAAAGCACAAGCCGTGGCCTGTGCTGCATGTTAGAAACCACCAGAAAGCAGTAACGCGATAACCTTGAAGATCTCACCTATTGGCATCTGAAACACAACTATTCCGAAGTAGTCCAGTACTGGCACAATGACGTAAGAATACAATATAATGACGGCACATACATACCCTAAAACAGTACGATAGCTTAATCCACCCTTCCGTATTTCTTCACGATTCGTTTCATTTACTTGTTCTGTCTTTGTTTCTGCAATACTGGCATCACTAGATTGCTTCTTTTGAAACAATCCAATACCAGATTTAATTAGTTCAATTATCATCCCTATCATTTAAAATTCCTGTTGTATAAACCCAGAAATATAATCCTTTCTGGTACTGTTTGTGTTTGTCGATTATGACAATATATTTCCCCTCATCAAATAAAGTCCACTCATGAACACTACCCATTTCAAAATGAGGATCATTCTGTACGAGGAACCCAATGTTCATATATTCCTTGCACTCAATTCTTTCATCCATATCGGCAATATATGCCTTTAGTTTCTTCTTTAGTGGTTTAATCAATGAACTACTATGCATCGTATGTGAGTTTACATCCGGTACAGTACTTTCATCGATTAAAATACTCATTGTGTCTTGATCATAATGCATATTACATCCTTGAAATTCTAAAATGCCCTCGAACACCTGAAAGTACTAAACGTACACCCTGCTCTGCTTCCTTATAGAAGTCATA
>NZ_KV792396.1:0-25648 GCF_001808215.1 Serratia sp. HMSC15F11 | reverse complement strand
AGATGGTAATGCCAGGCGACAACGTGAACATGGTTGTCACCCTGATCCACCCAATCGCGATGGATGACGGTCTGCGTTTCGCAATCCGTGAAGGCGGCCGTACCGTTGGCGCTGGTGTTGTTGCTAAAGTTATCGCTTAATCGCGAATAATTTTTCGACACAAAAAAGGGCACTTCGGTGCCCTTTTTTTATGCGATTTGTTCAAATCTTAATTGAAATAAAAACCATTCCTATTTAGACTCAATGCATTGGTTAAGAAGTGAGTCTCTCTATGTATGTATGTCTGTGTAATGCGGTGACTGACAAAGCGATCCGTAATGCGGTGCGTCAGCACAACCCCCATACCATGAAGCAGCTGCGTGAACTTGTGCCGATTGGTACCGATTGTGGAAAGTGCATTCGTCAGGCAAGACAGATTATGGTGGAGGAACGCGGAACTATCATCCCAATGCATGAAGTTGCCTAACAAAGGGTAAGGTTATTTTTGACTCTTGGCTTACAGGTTCTACACTTTTAGAACTGGCCAGGAGGAGTTACCTATGAAAGGCGATAAAAAGATCATTGCTCACCTCAACAAACTGCTCGGCAACGAGCTGGTTGCCATCAATCAATATTTCCTGCACGCCCGCATGTTCAAGAATTGGGGCTTAATGCGCCTCAACGACAAGGAATATCACGAGTCGATCGACGAAATGAAACATGCCGATCGTTATATCGAGCGTATCCTGTTCCTGGAAGGGATACCGAATCTGCAAGATCTCGGCAAGCTGAATATCGGCGAAGACATTGAAGAGATGCTGCGTTCCGATCTGGCGCTTGAGCTGGCGGGCGCGAAAAACCTGCGCGAAGGTATCGCTTATGCCGATTCTATTCACGATTACGTCAGCCGCGATTTGATGATAGATATCCTGGCTGATGAAGAAGAGCATATCGACTGGCTGGAAACGGAGCTGGACCTCATCGCCCGTCTCGGTATTCAAAATTATGCCCAGGCCCAGATTTTAGACCGCAAAGAGTAACCCCTCCGCCCATTTGCCACCGTCTCTCCTGCCGGCGACCGTTTTACGGTGGGGCAGGGGAGCTTCCCCTCCAAGCATAATTCATACCTTGTTAGCTTTCTTCATCTCGTGATTGTCGCTGACAGCGCAAAAATGACGATTTCCTGAGCATATTTCCAACTGCAGCTTGCTTCCTGGGCCATTTTGCGTATAATGCGCGGGCTTACCTAATCTTGGTAAGCCTGATTTTAGCGAATCAGTCGATTGGCAGGCCTTTTTTGCCTTTCGAACAATACTCCCGATATGGGGGTTATATGTTGACGATTACACTCCCCCATCAATCGAAATGGGTGTGAGGAGTAATTATTTACGTTTATAAATAATTGGAGCTCTGGTCTCATGCAGAACCAAAGAATCCGTATCCGCCTGAAAGCGTTTGATCATCGTCTGATCGATCAATCAACCGCGGAAATCGTCGAGACTGCAAAGCGCACTGGTGCGCAAGTCCGTGGTCCGATCCCGCTGCCAACTCGCAAAGAGCGCTTTACCGTTCTGATCTCTCCGCACGTCAACAAAGACGCGCGCGATCAGTACGAGATTCGCACTCACAAGCGTCTGGTTGACATCGTTGAGCCAACCGAGAAAACCGTTGATGCTCTGATGCGTCTGGATCTGGCTGCCGGTGTAGACGTGCAGATCAGCCTGGGTTAATCAGGTCATTGAGCGATTGAGAGGTTGAAACAATGATTGGTTTAGTCGGTAAAAAAGTGGGTATGACCCGTATCTTCACTGAAGATGGCGTTTCTATCCCAGTAACCGTAATTGAAATTGAAGCGAACCGCGTGACTCAGGTTAAAAGCCTGGACACCGACGGTTACCGTGCCGTTCAGGTTACTACCGGTAGCAAAAAAGCTAACCGTGTAACCAAGCCGGAAGCGGGCCATTTCGCTAAAGCTGGCGTTGAAGCTGGCCGTGGTCTGTGGGAATTCCGCCTTGAAGAAGGTCAAGAGTTCGCTGCAGGTCAGGAAATTAGCGTAGAAATCTTCGCTGACGTTAAAAAAGTCGATGTTACCGGTACTTCTAAAGGTAAAGGTTTTGCTGGCACTGTTAAGCGCTGGAACTTCCGTACCCAAGACGCTACCCACGGTAACTCCTTGTCTCACCGCGTTCCGGGTTCTATCGGTCAGAACCAGACTCCGGGCAAAGTGTTCAAAGGCAAGAAAATGGCTGGCCACCTGGGTGATGAGCGCGTAACCGTTCAGAGCCTGGACGTAGTACGTGTTGACGCTGAGCGCAACCTGCTGCTGGTTAAGGGTGCTGTACCGGGCGCAACCGGTGGCAACCTGATCGTTAAACCAGCTGTGAAGGCGTAAGGGGATAGCAATGGAATTAGTATTGAAAGACGCGCAAAGCGCGCTGACTGTTTCCGAAACTACCTTCGGTCGTGATTTCAACGAAGCGCTGGTACACCAGGTTGTTGTTGCTTATGCAGCAGGTGCCCGTCAAGGTACCCGTGCTCAGAAGACCCGTGCTGAAGTAACTGGTTCCGGCAAAAAGCCATGGCGTCAGAAAGGCACCGGCCGTGCGCGTTCAGGTTCTGTAAAGAGCCCGATCTGGCGTTCAGGCGGCGTGACCTTTGCTGCTAAGCCACAGGACCACAGTCAGAAAGTAAACAAAAAGATGTACCGCGGCGCGCTGAAAAGCATCCTGTCCGAGCTGGTACGTCAAGATCGTCTGATCGTTGTCGAGAAGTTCTCTGTAGAAGCGCCTAAAACTAAGCTGCTGGCACAGAAACTGAAAGATATGGCTCTGGAAGACGTGCTGATCGTGACCGGTGAACTGGATGAGAATCTGTTCCTGGCAGCTCGCAACCTGTACAAGGTTGACGTGCGCGATGTAGCAGGTATCGATCCGGTTAGCCTGATCGCCTTCGACAAAGTGGTTATGACTGCTGATGCTGTGAAGCAAGTTGAGGAGATGCTGGCATGATCCGTGAAGAACGTTTGCTGAAAGTGCTGCGTGCACCGCACGTATCTGAAAAAGCATCCGCTGCGATGGAAAAAAGCAACACCATCGTTCTCAAAGTTGCCAAAGACGCGACCAAAGCAGAAATCAAAGCTGCAGTGCAGAAACTGTTTGAAGTCGAAGTCAAAGACGTGAACACCCTGGTAGTTAAAGGGAAAGTGAAGCGTCACGGTCAGCGTGTTGGTCGTCGTAGCGACTGGAAAAAAGCTTACGTCACCCTGAAAGAAGGCCAGAATCTGGACTTCATCGGCGGCGCAGAGTAAGTCGGAGGAGTAAGAACAATGGCAATTGTTAAATGTAAACCTACATCTCCGGGTCGTCGCCACGTTGTTAAAGTGGTTAACCCTGAGCTGCACAAGGGTAAACCTTATGCCCCGCTGCTGGAAAAACTGAGCAAAAGCGGTGGTCGTAACAACAATGGCCGTATCACCACCCGTCATATCGGTGGTGGCCACAAGCAACATTATCGTCTGGTTGACTTCAAGCGCAACAAAGACGGTATCCCTGCTGTGGTTGAGCGTCTGGAGTACGATCCGAACCGTTCCGCGAACATCGCGCTGGTTCTGTACAAAGACGGTGAACGCCGTTACATCCTGGCGCCGAAAGGCCTGAAAGCTGGTGACCAGATTCAATCTGGCGTTGATGCTGCAATCAAAGCGGGTAACACCCTGCCGATGCGCAACATTCCAGTTGGTTCAACGGTTCACAACGTAGAAATGAAACCAGGTAAAGGCGGCCAGATGGCTCGCTCCGCTGGTGCCTACGTTCAGATCGTTGCTCGTGATGGTTCCTACGTAACTCTGCGTCTGCGCTCCGGCGAAATGCGTAAAGTTCCAGCTGATTGCCGCGCCACCCTGGGTGAAGTCGGTAACGCTGAACACATGCTTCGCGTTCTGGGTAAAGCAGGTGCTGCACGTTGGCGTGGTGTTCGTCCTACCGTTCGCGGTACGGCGATGAACCCGGTAGATCACCCGCACGGTGGTGGTGAAGGTCGTACCTTTTGTAAGCACCCGGTAACTCCGTGGGGCGTTCAGACCAAAGGTAAGAAGACCCGTAGCAACAAGCGTACTGATAAGTTCATCGTACGTCGCCGTAGCAAAAAATAATTAGAGGATAAGCCATGCCACGTTCTCTCAAGAAAGGTCCTTTTATTGACCTGCACTTGCTGAAGAAGGTAGAGAAAGCGGTGGAAAGCGGTGACAAGAAGCCTTTGCGCACTTGGTCCCGTCGTTCAACGATCTTTCCTAACATGATCGGTTTGACCATCGCTGTCCATAATGGTCGTCAGCACGTACCAGTGTTCGTTTCCGATGAAATGGTCGGTCACAAACTGGGTGAATTCGCGCCGACTCGTACTTATCGCGGCCATGCGGCTGATAAAAAAGCTAAAAAGCGCTAAGGTAGGAGGAAGAGATGGAAACTATCGCTAAACATCGCCACGCTCGTTCTTCTGCTCAGAAGGTTCGCCTTGTTGCTGACCTGATTCGCGGTAAGAAAGTGTCGCAAGCTCTGGAAACTTTGACCTACACCAACAAGAAAGCTGCTGGTCTGGTTAAGAAAGTGCTGGAGTCTGCCATTGCTAACGCAGAACACAACGATGGCGCTGACATCGATGATCTGAAAGTTACGAAAATCTTCGTAGACGAAGGCCCAAGCATGAAGCGCATTATGCCGCGTGCAAAAGGTCGTGCAGATCGCATCCTGAAGCGCACCAGCCACATTACTGTGGTTGTGTCCGATCGCTGAGACTCTGGAGACTAGCAATGGGTCAGAAAGTACATCCTAATGGTATTCGCCTGGGTATTGTCAAACCTTGGAACTCTACTTGGTATGCGAATACCAAAGAATTCGCTGACAACCTGGACAGCGACTTTAAAGTTCGTCAATTCCTGACTAAGGAACTGTCGAAAGCTTCCGTTTCTCGCATCGTTATCGAGCGTCCTGCGAAGAGCATCCGTGTGACCATTCACACTGCTCGCCCAGGCATCGTTATCGGCAAGAAAGGTGAAGACGTCGAAAAACTGCGCAAGGTCGTAGCGGACATCGCTGGCGTTCCTGCACAGATCAACATCGCCGAAGTCCGTAAACCGGAACTCGACGCTAAATTGGTTGCTGACAGCATCACTTCTCAGCTGGAACGTCGCGTTATGTTCCGTCGTGCTATGAAGCGTGCAGTACAGAACGCAATGCGTCTTGGCGCTAAAGGTATCAAAGTTGAAGTAAGCGGCCGTCTTGGCGGCGCTGAAATCGCACGTACCGAATGGTACCGCGAAGGTCGTGTTCCATTGCACACTCTGCGTGCGGACATCGACTACAACACATCTGAAGCGCACACCACTTATGGTGTAATCGGCGTTAAGGTATGGATCTTCAAAGGTGAGATCCTGGGTGGTATGGCTGCAGTTGAACAACCGGAACCGGCTGCTCAACCTAAAAAGCAGCAGCGTAAAGGCCGCAAGTAAGGAGAGTCGCTGATGTTACAACCAAAGCGTACAAAATTCCGTAAGGTGCACAAGGGCCGCAACCGTGGTCTGGCGCAAGGTACGGATGTTAGCTTCGGCACTTTCGGTCTGAAAGCTGTTGGCCGTGGCCGTCTGACTGCTCGTCAAATCGAAGCAGCTCGTCGTGCAATGACTCGTGCAGTTAAGCGTCAAGGCAAGATCTGGATCCGTGTATTCCCGGACAAACCGATCACCGAGAAGCCGCTGGAAGTGCGTATGGGTAAAGGTAAGGGTAACGTGGAGTATTGGGTTGCCCTGATCCAGCCTGGTAAGGTCCTGTACGAAATGGACGGCGTGCCAGAAGAGGTTGCCCGCGAGGCATTCAAACTGGCAGCAGCGAAACTGCCGATCAAAACCACCTTTGTAACTAAGACGGTGATGTAATGAAAGCACAAGAGCTGCGTGAAAAAAGCGTTGAAGAGCTGAATGCCGAGCTGCTCAACCTGCTGCGTGAGCAATTCAACTTGCGCATGCAGGCGGCCAGTGGCCAGCTGCAACAAACTCACCTGTTGAAACAAGTGCGTCGTGACGTCGCACGCGTTAAGACTTTACTGACTCAAAAGGCGGGTGTGTAAATGACTGAAGTTATCCGTACCCTGCAGGGTCGTGTTGTTAGCGATAAAATGGAGAAATCCATCGTTGTTGCTATCGAGCGTACTGTGAAGCACCCAATCTACGGGAAATTCATCAAACGTACGACCAAGCTGCACGTACATGACGAGAACAACGAATGTGGTACCGGCGACGTGGTAGAAATCCGCGAATGCCGCCCACTGTCCAAGACTAAGTCCTGGACGTTGGTTCGCGTTGTAGAGAAAGCGATTCTGTAATAGAGTAGCTGGCTCTCACTTAATAAACGGCTCAGAAAATGAGCCGTTTATTTTTTCTACCCATACCAAGTAAGCGGTGTTATAATGCTGCGCCCTCGGTTATGGGGCTTTTCAACGGCCTAATTTTTACTTGGGTCTTTAAAGTAGTAGTTGACATTAGCGGAGCACTAAAATGATCCAAGAACAGACTATGCTGAACGTCGCCGACAACTCCGGTGCACGTCGCGTAATGTGTATCAAGGTTCTAGGTGGCTCGCACCGTCGCTACGCAGGCGTCGGCGACATCATCAAAATTACCATCAAGGAAGCAATTCCTCGCGGTAAGGTGAAGAAAGGCGATGTTCTGAAGGCGGTAGTGGTGCGCACCAAGAAGGGTGTACGTCGCCCGGACGGTTCTGTCATTCGCTTCGATGGCAATGCATGCGTTATTTTGAACAATAACAGCGAGCAGCCAATCGGTACGCGTATTTTTGGGCCGGTAACTCGTGAACTGCGTAATGAGAAGTTCATGAAAATTATCTCTCTGGCACCAGAAGTACTCTAAGGAGCGAACATGGCAGCGAAGATCCGTCGTGATGACGAAGTTATCGTGATTACCGGGAAAGACAAAGGTAAGCGCGGTAAAGTAAAAAATGTCCTGTCTGCTGGCAAGGTCATTGTTGAAGGCATCAACCTGGTTAAGAAACACCAGAAGCCGGTTCCGGCTCTGAACCAACCAGGCGGCATTGTTGAAAAAGAAGCTGCAATTCAGGTTTCTAACATTGCTATCTTCAACGCGGCTACCGGCAAGGCTGACCGTGTAGGTTTTAGATTCGAAGACGGCAAAAAAGTCCGTTTCTTCAAGTCTAACAGCGAAACTATCAAGTAATTTGGAGTAATACGATGGCGAAACTGCATGATTACTACAAAGACGAGGTAGTTAAACAACTGATGTCTCAGTTTAACTACAATTCTGTCATGCAAGTCCCTCGGGTCGAGAAGATCACCCTGAACATGGGTGTTGGTGAAGCGATCGCTGACAAGAAACTGCTGGATAACGCAGCAGCGGATCTGGCAGCTATCTCCGGTCAAAAACCGTTGATCACCAAAGCCCGCAAATCTGTTGCAGGCTTCAAAATCCGTCAGGGCTATCCGATCGGCTGTAAAGTAACTCTGCGTGGCGAACGCATGTGGGAGTTCTTTGAGCGTCTGATCTCCATTGCTGTTCCACGTATCCGTGACTTCCGTGGCCTGTCCGCCAAGTCATTCGATGGCCGTGGCAACTACAGCATGGGTGTGCGTGAGCAAATCATCTTCCCAGAAATCGACTACGACAAAGTCGATCGCGTACGTGGTCTGGATATTACCATCACCACTACCGCGCAATCTGATGATGAAGGCCGCGCGCTGCTGGCTGCTTTTAACTTCCCGTTCCGCAAGTAAGGCAGGGTTAACTTATGGCTAAGCAATCAATGAAAGCACGCGAAGTCAAGCGCGTGAAATTAGCTGACAAGTTCTTTGCTAAACGCGCTGAACTGAAAGCTATCATCTCTGATGTGAACGCATCCGATGAAGATCGTTGGAATGCCGTTCTCAAGCTGCAAACTCTGCCGCGTGATTCCAGCCCGTCTCGTCAGCGTAAACGCTGCCGCCAAACTGGCCGTCCACATGGTTATGTGGGCAAATTCGGGTTGAGCCGTATTAAGCTTCGTGAAGCCGCTATGCGCGGTGAAGTACCAGGCTTGAAAAAGGCTAGCTGGTAATTACCAATTGAATCACGGGAGTAAAGACAGATGAGCATGCAAGATCCGATCGCGGATATGCTGACCCGTATCCGTAACGGTCAAGCCGCGAACAAAGTTGCGGTCACCATGCCTTCCTCCAAGCTGAAAGTGGCAATTGCCAACGTGCTGAAGGAAGAAGGTTTTATTGAAGATTTCAAAATCGAAGGCGACGCCAAGCCTGTTCTGGAACTGGTACTGAAGTACTTCCAGGGCAAAGCTGTGGTAGAAAGCATTCAACGTATCAGCCGTCCAGGTCTGCGCATCTACAAGAAAAAAGATGAGCTGCCAAAAGTTATGGCCGGTTTGGGTATCGCTGTTGTTTCTACCTCTAAAGGTGTTATGACCGATCGTGCAGCTCGCCAGGCTGGTCTGGGTGGCGAGATTATCTGCTACGTAGCTTAATTCGGGAGGAAAGAATGTCTCGTGTTGCAAAAGCACCCGTCGTCATTCCTGCCGGCGTAGAGGTAAAACTCAACGGTCAGGTTATTTCGATTAAGGGTAAAAACGGCGAGTTGACTCGTACTATCCACGACGCCGTTGAAGTGAAGCAAGAAGCTAACGCACTGACTTTCGCTCCGCGCGAAGGTTTTGCTAACGCATGGGCCCAAGCGGGTACCACACGCGCTCTGCTGAACGCAATGGTTGTTGGTGTTACCGAAGGCTTCACCAAGAAGCTTCAACTGGTAGGTGTTGGTTATCGTGCTGCCGTTAAAGGCAACGTGGTGAATTTGGCCCTGGGCTTCTCTCACCCTATCGATCACCAGCTGCCGGCAGGTATCACTGCTGAATGCCCAAGCCAAACTGAAATCGTGCTGAAAGGCGCTGATAAGCAGGTTATTGGCCAGGTAGCAGCAGATCTGCGCGCTTACCGTCGTCCTGAGCCTTACAAAGGTAAAGGTGTTCGTTACGCCGACGAAGTCGTGCGTACCAAAGAGGCTAAGAAGAAGTAAGGTAACACTATGGATAAGAAATCTGCTCGTATCCGTCGTGCGACCCGCGCACGCCGCAAGCTCCAAGAGCTGGGTGCAACCCGCCTGGTGGTACATCGTACCCCGCGTCACATTTACGCACAGGTGATTGCTCCAAACGGTTCTGAAGTACTGGTAGCCGCTTCTACTTTAGAAAAAGCTATCGCGGAGCAACTGAAGTATTCCGGTAACAAAGACGCAGCAGCAGCCGTAGGTAAAGCTCTGGCTGAGCGCGCGTTGGAAAAAGGGATTGCGAAAGTATCCTTTGACCGTTCCGGTTTCCAATATCATGGTCGAGTCCAGGCACTGGCAGATGCTGCCCGTGAAGCTGGCCTTCAGTTCTAAGGAAGAGGTTTAAGATGGCTCACATCGAAAAACAAGCTGGCGAACTGCAGGAAAAGCTGATCGCGGTAAACCGCGTATCTAAAACCGTAAAAGGTGGCCGTATTTTCAGCTTTACCGCACTGACTGTAGTTGGTGATGGTAACGGTCGCGTTGGTTTTGGCTACGGCAAAGCACGCGAAGTTCCAGCAGCGATCCAGAAAGCGATGGAAAAAGCCCGTCGCAACATGATGAACGTCGCGCTGAACAGCGGCACCCTGCAGCACCCTGTTAAGGGCGCTCACACGGGTTCTCGCGTGTTCATGCAGCCTGCTCATGAAGGTACCGGTATCATCGCGGGTGGTGCAATGCGCGCCGTTCTCGAAGTTGCTGGGGGGCACAACGTATTGGCTAAAGCTTATGGTTCCACCAACCCGATCAACGTGGTTCGTGCAACTATCGACGCTCTGGCGAATATGAAGTCTCCTGAAATGGTCGCTGCTAAGCGTGGTAAATCCGTTGCCGACATTCTGGGGTAATTGACCATGGCTAAGACTATTAAAGTTACACAAACTCGCAGCTCAATTGGCCGTCTGCCGAAGCATAAAGCTACTCTGCTCGGTCTGGGTCTGCGTCGTATTGGTCACACCGTAGAGCGCGAGGATACTCCTGCTGTTCGCGGTATGGTCAACCTGGTTTCCTACATGGTTAAAGTTGAGGAGTAACAGATGCGTTTAAATACTCTGTCTCCGGCTGAAGGTGCCAAGCATGCGCCTAAGCGTGTAGGTCGTGGTATTGGTTCTGGCCTGGGTAAAACCGGCGGCCGTGGTCACAAAGGTCAGAAGTCTCGTTCTGGCGGTGGCGTACGTCGTGGTTTCGAAGGTGGTCAGATGCCTCTGTACCGTCGTCTGCCGAAATTCGGCTTCACTTCACGCAAAGCGATGATCACGGCAGAAGTTCGTCTGTCTGAACTGGCTCTGGTTGAAGGCGATGTTATCGACCTGAACGCGCTGAAAGCCGCTAACGTAGTTGGTGTCCAGATCGAATTCGCGAAAGTTGTACTTTCTGGCGAAGTCGCTCGTCCGGTAACCCTGCGTGGTCTGCGTGTCACCAAAGGCGCTCGTGCTGCTATCGAGGCTGCTGGCGGTAAAATTGAGGAATAAGTAGCAGATGGCTAAGCAACCAGGATTAGATTTTCAAAGTGCTAAAGGCGGGCTCGGCGAGCTGAAGCGCAGACTTTTGTTTGTCATCGGCGCGCTGATTGTCTTCCGCATCGGCTCTTTCATTCCGATTCCTGGTATCGATGCCACTGTGCTTGCCAAATTGCTTGAGCAGCAGAGAGGCACTATCATTGAAATGTTTAACATGTTCTCTGGTGGTGCCCTCAGCCGTGCGTCTATCTTTGCTCTGGGGATCATGCCGTATATTTCGGCGTCGATCATTATCCAGCTGCTGACGGTGGTTCATCCGGCGTTGGCGGAAATCAAGAAAGAAGGGGAGGCTGGCCGTCGCAAGATTAGTCAGTACACCCGTTACGGTACGCTGGTATTGGCCATATTCCAGTCGATCGGTATTGCTACCGGTCTGCCGAATATGCCTGGTATGCAGGGCCTGGTGTTAAACCCAGGCTTTGCATTCTACTTTACTGCGGTTGTGAGCTTGGTCACCGGGACAATGTTCCTGATGTGGCTGGGGGAGCAGATTACTGAGCGCGGTATCGGCAACGGTATCTCGATCATTATCTTCGCGGGTATTGTAGCGGGGCTCCCGCCGGCAGTGGCCCATACTATCGAGCAAGCGCGGCAAGGCGACCTGCACTTCCTCCTGCTGCTGTTGGTTGCAGTATTGGTGTTTGCAGTAACCTTCTTCGTTGTTTTCATCGAGCGTGGTCAACGTCGTATCGTCGTTAACTATGCGAAGCGTCAACAAGGTCGTCGTGTTTATGCAGCACAGAGTACACACTTACCGTTGAAAGTGAACATGGCGGGTGTTATCCCGGCGATTTTCGCTTCCAGCATTATTCTGTTCCCGGCCACGATTGCATCATGGTTTGGGGGCGGTACCGGTTGGAACTGGCTGACTACGATTTCGCTGTATTTGCAGCCAGGGCAACCGCTTTATGTGTTACTCTATGCGTCTGCAATCATCTTCTTCTGTTTCTTCTACACGGCGTTGGTCTTCAACCCGCGTGAGACAGCAGATAACCTGAAGAAGTCCGGTGCCTTCGTACCAGGAATTCGTCCGGGAGAGCAAACGGCGAAGTATATCGATAAAGTAATGACGCGTTTAACCCTGGTGGGCGCGATGTACATTACTTTCATCTGCCTGATCCCGGAGTTCATGCGTGATGCAATGAAAGTACCATTCTACTTTGGTGGTACCTCGCTACTGATCGTGGTTGTCGTCATCATGGACTTTATGGCTCAAGTGCAAACTCTGATGATGTCAAGTCAGTACGAGTCTGCATTGAAGAAAGCAAATCTGAAAGGCTATAACCGCTAGTCAGATTCGTTTGAGAAGTTACGGAGAGTAAAAATGAAAGTTCGTGCTTCCGTCAAGAAATTATGTCGTAACTGCAAAATCGTTAAGCGTAACGGTGTCGTTCGTGTGATTTGCAGCGCCGAGCCGAAGCATAAACAGCGTCAAGGCTGATTATCTCGCATATTTTTCTTGCAAAGTTGGGTTGAGCTGGCTAGATTAGCCAGCCAATCTTTTGTATGTCGCACTGCAACATTATTTGAGTATCCTGAAAACGGGCTTTTCAGAATGGTGTTGCTGTATAAAATAGTAGGAGTGCATAGTGGCCCGTATAGCAGGCATTAACATTCCTGATCATAAACATACCGTTATCGCCTTAACGTCGATCTTCGGTATCGGTAAAACCCGTTCACAGGCTATCTGTGCATCCACGGGTATTGCTGAAAATGTTAAGATCAGTGAGCTGTCTGAAGAGCAAATCGAAAAGCTTCGTGATGCAGTTGCCAAATACACCGTTGAGGGTGATTTGCGTCGTGAAATTACCCTGAGCATCAAGCGTCTTATGGACCTTGGTTGCTATCGTGGTTTGCGTCATCGTCGTGGTCTGCCGGTACGCGGTCAGCGCACCAAGACCAACGCTCGTACCCGTAAGGGTCCGCGCAAGCCGATCAAGAAATAATCGGGGTTATTGAATAATGGCAAAGGCACCTGTTCGTACACGTAAGCGTGTAAGAAAGCAAGTCTCTGACGGCGTGGCTCATATCCATGCTTCTTTCAACAACACCATCGTTACCATCACTGATCGTCAGGGTAATGCTTTGGGTTGGGCAACAGCCGGTGGTTCCGGTTTCCGTGGTTCTCGTAAGTCCACTCCGTTCGCAGCACAGGTTGCAGCAGAACGTTGTGCTGACGCAGTAAAAGAATACGGTATCAAGAACCTGGAAGTTATGGTTAAAGGACCTGGTCCTGGTCGTGAGTCTACTATCCGCGCTCTGAACGCGGCTGGTTTCCGCATCACTAATATTACTGATGTGACTCCGATCCCTCATAACGGTTGTCGTCCGCCGAAAAAGCGCCGCGTGTAACGCAGCTTTTAGGATTGTTGGAGAAAGAAAATGGCAAGATATTTGGGTCCTAAGCTCAAGCTGAGCCGTCGTGAGGGCACAGACCTGTTCCTTAAGTCTGGCGTTCGCGCGATCGATTCCAAGTGTAAAATTGAACAAGCACCTGGTCAGCACGGTGCGCGTAAACCGCGTCTGTCTGATTACGGTGTTCAGTTGCGTGAGAAGCAGAAAGTTCGCCGTATGTACGGCATTCTGGAGCGTCAATTCCGTAACTATTACAAAGAAGCAACCCGCCTGAAGGGCAACACCGGTGAAAACCTGTTGCAGCTGCTGGAAGGTCGTCTGGACAACGTTGTTTACCGTATGGGCTTCGGCGCTACTCGTGCAGAGTCACGTCAGCTGGTTAGCCACAAAGCAGTTATGGTAAACGGTCGCGTTGTTAACATCGCTTCTTATCAGGTATCTCCGAATGACGTAGTCAGCATCCGCGAGAAAGCTAAAAAGCAGTCTCGTGTTAAAGCTTCTCTGGAGCTGGCTGAGCAGCGTGAAAAGCCGACTTGGCTGGAAGTTGATGCTGCTAAGATGGAAGGCGTGTTCAAGCGTATGCCTGAACGTACCGATCTGTCTGCGGACATTAACGAACACCTGATCGTCGAGCTTTACTCCAAGTAAAGCTTAGTACCAAAGAGAGGACACAATGCAGGGTTCTGTGACAGAGTTTCTAAAACCGCGCCTGGTAGATATCGAGCAAGTCAGTTCGACGCACGCCAAGGTGACCCTTGAGCCTTTAGAGCGTGGCTTTGGCCATACTCTTGGCAACGCACTGCGCCGTATTCTGCTTTCATCTATGCCGGGTTGCGCGGTGACCGAGGTTGAGATTGATGGTGTACTGCATGAGTACAGCACCAAAGAAGGCGTACAGGAAGATATCCTGGAGATCCTGCTCAACCTGAAAGGGCTGGCGGTGAGAGTTCAAGGCAAAGACGAAGTTATTCTTACCCTGAATAAATCTGGCATTGGCCCTGTGACCGCTGCCGACATCACCCATGATGGTGATGTCGAAATCGTCAAGCCTCAGCACGTGATTTGCCACCTGACTGATGAGAACGCGGCTATCAGCATGCGTATCAAAGTTCAGCGCGGTCGCGGTTATGTGCCGGCTTCTGCCCGAATTCATTCGGAAGAAGATGAGCGCCCAATCGGTCGTCTGTTGGTTGACGCCTGCTACAGCCCTGTAGAGCGTATCGCCTACAATGTTGAAGCTGCGCGTGTAGAACAGCGTACTGACTTGGATAAGCTGGTCATCGAGATGGAGACCAATGGCACGATCGATCCTGAAGAGGCGATTCGCCGTGCGGCCACCATTCTGGCTGAACAACTTGAAGCTTTCGTTGACCTGCGTGATGTACGTCAGCCGGAAGTTAAAGAAGAGAAGCCAGAGTTCGATCCGATCTTGCTGCGCCCTGTTGACGATCTGGAATTGACTGTCCGCTCTGCTAACTGCCTCAAGGCAGAAGCTATCCACTACATCGGTGATCTGGTACAGCGTACCGAGGTTGAGTTGCTGAAAACGCCAAACCTGGGTAAAAAATCTCTTACCGAGATTAAAGACGTGCTGGCCTCACGTGGTCTGTCTCTGGGCATGCGCCTGGAAAACTGGCCGCCGGCAAGCATTGCTGACGAGTAACCGGATCACAGGTTAAGGTTTTACTGAGAAGGATAAGGTCATGCGCCATCGTAAGAGTGGTCGTCAACTGAACCGTAACAGCAGCCATCGCCAGGCTATGTTCCGTAACATGGCCGGCTCTTTGGTTCGTCATGAGATCATCAAGACGACCCTGCCAAAAGCAAAAGAGCTGCGTCGCGTTGTTGAGCCGCTGATTACTCTTGCCAAGACCGACAGCGTAGCTAATCGTCGTCTGGCATTCGCCCGTACTCGTGATAACGAGATCGTGGCAAAACTGTTTAACGAGCTGGGCCCGCGTTTCGCGAGCCGTGCCGGTGGTTACACTCGCATTCTGAAGTGTGGCTTCCGCGCAGGCGACAACGCGCCGATGGCATACATCGAGCTGGTTGATCGTGCTGAGTCTCAAGCAGAAGTAGCAACTGCAGAGTAATCTGTAGACGCGTAAAAAAACCGGGCTTGCCCGGTTTTTTTACGTCCAAACCCAGCCAAATGTGCGTAATTCTCACGCTGCGCTTAAGATCCCCGCCCCTATCCGCTATGCTAAGGCTTCATCATTAGGCTTACCGAGGCTGTCTGTCATGGGGTTGCTCGATCAATGGGCGGAACGTCATATCCTTGATGCCCAGGATAAAGGCGAGTTCGACAATCTGCCCGGCCAGGGCCAACCGTTGGCGCTGGAAGATGACAGCGCGGTGCCGGCTGAGCTACGCGCCGGTTACCGTCTGCTGAAAAATGCCGGTTACCTGCCACCGGAGCTGGAAGATCGCAAAGAGGCGTTGACCGTTGCTCGCTTGCTGCAAGGGATTAGCAGTGAGCATCCGGACTATGTCGAACTCAGCAAACGCATGGCGTTGCTGGAGCATCGATTGCGTCAGGCTGGGATGAGTACGGATTTCTTGCATGGCGAATATCAGCGTGCATTGGACGGCAAATTCACCCGGGAGGAGAAGTCATGTTCAAGATAGGTCAGTTGGCCAAGCTTGCCGAAGTGACACCGGATACCGTGCGTTACTATGAAAAGCAGGGCATGATGGATCACAATGTCCGCACTGAAGGCGGCTATCGGTTGTATACCGAACAGGATCTGCAGCGGCTGCGCTTCATTCGCTATGCCAAGCAGCTGGGGTTTACTCTGGAAACGATCGCCGAGCTGCTGTCGATCCGCGTCGATCCTGAGCATCATACCTGCCAAGAGTCGAAGTCGATCGTCGATGCGCGCCTGAGCGAAGTGGAAAGCAAGTTGGCGGAGCTGACTCGTATGCGTGAATCGCTGAAGCGGCTGAGTGATGCCTGCTGCGGCACTGCCCATACCAGCAATTATTGCTCTATTCTGGAAGCCCTGGAACAGGGCGCCAACGATGAAAAAGGCAAAAAAGGTTGCTGACGGCACTTTAATTTTTATACCGCCGGCAGTATTATCGCCCCGTTTTATTACCCCACCTTTTACAGGAGCATTATCATGACGAAATATCGTCACACTAAAGGTCAGATTCAAGATAACGCCATTGAAGCGCTGCTGCATGACCCGCTATTCCGTCAACGAGTAGAAAAGAATGTGAAAGGCAAAGGCAGCTACCGGCGTAAAGAAAAACACAACAAAGGCGGTAACTGGGAGGCCAGTGGTAAACTATCAAGCGATAATTTACCACTGGCCTTCTGGTTTTAAGCATTAAAAAAGCCACCTTCATCAGGTGGCTTTTTATTGGCATAACCAAACTTTGTTTTACAGTTTTGGCTGCTGTTGCTGGCTCAGCAAGTCACGGATTTCCGTCAGCAGTTTCTCTTCTGCAGTAGGTGCTGGCGGCGCTGCCGGCGCTTCTTCCTGCTTGCGGCGCATTTTGTTCATCAATTTAATCGCCAGGAAGATGGCGAAGGCGACAATCACGAAGTCAAACACGGTTTGGATGAATGAACCGTAATTCATTACTACCGCCGGCACGGCGCCCTGAGCTTCACGTAATACCAGATGGAACTGTTTAAAGTCGACACCACCGATCAGTAAGCCCAGTGGCGGCATGATGATATCGGCCACGAATGACGAAACAATCTTGCCGAATGCAGCACCGATAATCACACCGACGGCCAGATCGACCACGTTGCCACGCATGGCAAATTCGCGAAACTCTTTCAACATACTCATAGAACGCACCCCTTGCAGAATTAATAACTCAAGTTTAACAAAGCAATTTCCCTTTGCCACAAAAGGAGAGAAGTTTTATCTCCCCCAAGGCAGAGAACAACCACGCGATTATAGACCATCGCCAAATAAATTCGTTCTACAAGAAGAACGGGCTTGGTTGGAACAAGCGTTCAACGTCCGGCACGAATTTCTTGTCGGTAATAAACATGATGACGTGATCGCCCTGTTCGATTTTGCTGTTGCCATTGGCGATGATAACGTCGTCGCCACGCACGATCGCACCGATGGTGGTACCTGGTGGCAGCTTGATGTCTTCGACGATGCGGCCGACCACTTTGGAGGTGCTTTCATCGCCGTGGGCAATCGCTTCGATCGCTTCCGCCACGCCGCGGCGCAGTGACGAAACGCTGACGATATCCGCTTTGCGCACGTGCCCCAACAGGGCGGAGATGGTCGCCTGTTGGGGGGAAATGGCAATATCGATCACGCTGCCTTGCACCAGATCGACATAGGCGCGGCGCTGGATCAATACCATTACCTTCTTGGCGCCCATGCGCTTGGCCAGCATGGCGGACATGATGTTGGCCTCATCGTCGTTGGTGATAGCGATGAAGACATCCACTTGCTCGACGTGCTCTTCGGCCAGCAGCTCCTGGTCGGAGGCATCGCCGTAGAACACGATGGTATCGTGCAGCTGCTCGGCCAGTTCGGCGGCGCGCTGCTGGTTTCGCTCGATAAGTTTGACGTTGTAGTCTTTTTCCAGCTTGGCGGCCAGGCCGGCGCCGACGTTGCCGCCACCGACGATCATGATGCGCTTATACGGTTTTTCCAGCCGCTGCAGTTCGCTCATCACCGCGCGGATGTGTTGTGATGCGGCGACGAAGAAGACTTCATCACCGGCTTCGATAATGGTCGAGCCTTGCGGCCTGATCGGTCTGTCCTGGCGGAAAATTGCGGCGACGCGGGTGTCGATATGTGGCATGTGTTCGCGCATCGAAGAGAGCGCATTGCCGACCAGCGGGCCACCGTAATAGGCTTTAACCGCGGCGATGCTGACCTTGCCTTCGGCGAAATTGACCACCTGCAGCGCGCCGGGGTATTCAATCAGCTTGTAGATATAGTCTATGACCAACTGTTCCGGTGAAATCAGATGATCGATCGGCACCGCTTCCGGCAGGAACAGTTTCTCCGACTCGCGGATATATTCCGGCGCGCGGATGCGGGCGATACGGTTGGGGGTATTAAACAGAGAATAGGCGATCTGGCAGGCGATCATGTTGGTTTCGTCGGAGTTGGTGACGGCGACCAGCATGTCGGCGTCTTCCGCGCCGGCTTCACGCAGCACCCGAGGGTGGGAGCCGTGTCCCTGAACCACGCGCAGATCGAATTTATCCTGCAGCTGACGCAACCGGCCGGAATCGGTATCGACGACGGTGATATCGTTGTTTTCACCCACCAGATTTTCCGCCAGCGTCCCGCCAACCTGACCGGCACCAAGAATAATTATTTTCATCGTGTTCTCTGCTTCACACTGAAAGACTTAGGGCGCGCACGCACGCCCCGAAGCATTACATTTTAATCAGCTTAGCGTAAAAGAAGCCATCGCCGTCCTCGGGATGCGGGATATTCTGCCGCCCTGGCCGCTGCGCATCGCCGGTTTCAACCAGCTTGGCATCGGTGTGGCGCTGCAAGAACGCAGCGATCTGACTGCTGTTTTCATCCGGCAGGATAGAGCAGGTGGCGTAAACCATCACGCCACCCGATTTCAGATGGGGCCAGACGGCTTCCAGGATGTCGGCCTGCAGCGCGGCGAGTTCGGCGATGTCGCGATCGCGGCGCAGCCATTTGATGTCGGGGTGACGGCGGATCACGCCGGTGGCGGAACAAGGTGCGTCCAGCAGGATCCGGTCGAACTGCTTGTCACCGCACCATTGCTGCGGGGTGCGGCCATCACCCAGCTTAACTTCGGCATGCAAACGCAGGCGCTGCAGGTTTTCTTTCACCCGCGCCAGGCGCTGTTCGTCGATATCGACCGCCATGACGTGCGCTTTCGGCGCCGCTTCCAGAATATGCGTAGTTTTGCCGCCAGGCGCGGCGCACAAATCGAGGATCTGTTCTCCGTCTTGCGGATCCAATAGATCGACACAGCCCTGGGCTGAGGCATCTTGCACGGTGACCCAGCCGTCGGCGAACCCAGGCAGATCGGTCACGGCGCAAGGCGCCAGCAAACGCACTGCATCGGCATAGTCTGCGTGAGGTTCTGCGGCGATGCCGGCGTCGGTCAACAACTGCAGATAAGCTTCCCGAGTGTGATGCAGGCGGTTGACGCGCAGCCACATCGGTGGCTTCTGGTTATTGGCGTCGACAATCTGTTCCCAGTTGGCGGGATAGGCTTGTTGAAGGCGTTTCAGCAACCAGCTCGGGTGCAAATAGCGGCTGTCATTGTTGGCGGCGCGCTGCAGCAGCTCTTCCTGCTGGCGCTGGAATTGCCGCAAGACGCCGTTAATCAGGCCTTTCAACTGCGGGCGTTTCAGCGCTACCGCGCCCTCTACGGTTTCCGCCAATACGGCGTGCGCCGGGATACGGGTATACAGCAGCTGATACAGGCCGACCATCAGCAAATAGTGCAGCGTACGCTGCTTGCCGGTCAGCGGCTTGGCCATCAATTGCTGAATGCACCATTCGAGCTGCGGCAGCACGCGCAGCGTGCCGAAACACAGTTCCTGCAGCAACCCGCGATCTTTATCGCTGATGGTGGTTTGGAGCACGGGCAGGACGGTGCTGAGCGACTGCCCTTGATCCAGCACCTGGCCGATGGCTTTGGCAGCGATGCTGCGGAGATTGTAATTATTTTTCATAGGCTGAAGCTGATAACGATCGGCATTAAGAAAATAACGGCCCGGCGATGAACGGCCGGGCAGTGGGGTGACTTACAGCCGGTTACCCGGGGTAAACCATTCACGACGTGAATTTAAAAGGTCTTGCGCCGACATCGGTTTCTTGCCGGCGGGCTGCAGTTGGATCAGATTGAGGATACCGTCGGCGGTCGCCACCTGAATGCCGTGCTTGTCGGCATGGACAACGGTGCCTGGCTCCGCGTTGGCGTTTTGCGCCAGTACGCTGGCTTGCCACACTTTCACCGGTTGATCGTCGATGGTGAAGTAGCTGACCGGCCAAGGGTTGAAGGCGCGGATACAACGCTCCAGCTGAGCGGCGGACAGATTCCAGTCCAGACGGGCTTCTTCTTTGCTCAGCTTCTCTGCGTAGGTGACCAGTGCGTCGTCCTGCACTTCGCGGGTGGCGCTGCCGTCTGCCATTTGGCGCAGCGTAGTCAGCATACCCTGCGGGCCGAGCTGTGCCAGCTTGTCGTAGAGACTGGCGCTGGTATCGCTGCTCTCAATCGGGCAGGTAATCTTGTGCATCATGTCGCCAGTATCGAGGCCGACGTCCATTTGCATGATGGTCACGCCGGTTTCGCTGTCGCCGGCCCAAAGCGAACGCTGGATCGGTGCCGCGCCGCGCCAGCGAGGCAGCAGCGAGCCATGTACGTTGATGCAACCGAGACGCGGCATATCCAGCACCGCCTGCGGCAGGATCAGCCCATAGGCAACCACCACCATCACGTCGGCGTGGAGATCGGCCACCAGGCGTTGGTTCTCTTCGGGGCGCAGCGATTTGGGCTGGAAGACCGGCAGTTGGTGTTGTTCAGCCAGCACTTTGACCGGGCTTGGCGTCAGCTTGTTGCCGCGGCCCGCCGGGCGGTCGGGCTGGGTAAAAACGCCGACAATCTGGTGCTCAGATGACAACAGCGCGTCAAGATGACGCGCTGCGAAGTCTGGTGTTCCGGCGAAAATAATCCGTAAAGAGTCAGACACGTTGATTTCCTGATCGGTTAGGCGCGGGCTTGAAGCTTGGCCATTTTTTCCAGTTTCTGACGAATGCGCTGACGCTTGAGCGGCGACAGGTAATCGACGAACAGTTTACCCATCAGGTGATCCATTTCGTGCTGGATGCAGATCGCCAACAGATCGTCCGCTTCCAGCTCGAAAGGTTTGCCTTCGCGATCCAGTGCACGGATCTTCACCTGCGCGGCACGGGGTACCAACGCACGCTGTTCGGGAATGGAAAGACAGCCTTCCTCGATGCCGGTTTCGCCGCTTTTTTCCAGCAGTTCCGGGTTGATCAGCACCAGGCGCTGATCGCGATTCTCGGAGACGTCGATCACGATAATGCGCTGATGGATATCCACCTGAGTCGCAGCCAGGCCAATGCCTTCCTCTGCGTACATGGTTTCAAACATATCATCCACGATGCGCTGGATATCTGCATTGACTTCTTTTACCGGCGCTGCGACTTTGCGCAGACGCTCGTCTGGGAAATGTAATACCTGCAAGACTGACATATATCTTTAGATCTGTATCCGAGTAATGAACGAGGTTTAACCTCTATTCTAGACATTTCCCAGCCTGATTGACAGCATTGCGCACCAATTGCTCAGATTGGTAATACCACCGTTTTTGCTGAGGGAATAGACGATGCGGCCGGAAGAGATCGCTTTACGGATGCGAGGGGTAACGGGGCTGCAGAGCGTTGTGGCCAGCCGGATCGTGCGGCAGCTATCGCAAATGGGGTGCGAGCCTCGCCGCGTGCTGCATGAGCTGGGGTTGAACGAACGGCAGCAGACGCAGTTCAACCAGGTGGATGCGGCTTATTTGGCCGCGACCCTGCGTTGGCTGGAGGATCCGGCACACCTTATGCTGAGCTATGGAGCGGCCGGCTATCCGGAACGCCTGGCCCAGATCGACGATGCGCCGCTTTTTCTGCTGATCGAGGGCGATCCTCAGGCGTTGCTGCGCCCGCAGCTCGCCATGGTTGGCAGCCGGCAGTTCAGCCACTACGGCGAGCGTTGGGCTAACCATTTTGCCGAGGAATTGGCGCGTTGCGGTTGCACCATCACCAGCGGTTTGGCGATCGGCATCGACGGCATTTGCCATCGCGCAGCGCTGGCGGCCGGTGGGTGCACGGTAGCGGTGTTGGGCAGCGGACTGGCCAATGTTTATCCACGCCGGCACCGCAGGCTCGCGGAGCAGATTGTCGAGCAGGGCGGAGCGGTGATTTCAGATCATTTGGTCACCGATTTGCCTCTGGCCGACCATTTTCCGCGCCGCAACCGCATTATCAGCGGGCTGAGCCAGGGCGTTCTGGTCATAGAAGCCTCGTTGCGCAGCGGTACTCTGGTGACGGCTCGCTATGCGCTGGAGCAGGGACGTGAAGTGTTCGCCTTGCCGGGGCCGTTGGGGAACCCGATGAGCGAGGGTACACATTGGCTGATCCAACAGGGCGCGCACCTGGTCACCGGGCCGAAAGATATCGCAGAATTGCTGGGAAGCAGCCTTCACTGGCTGCCACTGAACGAAAATACAACTATTTGTGCGTCGCAGGCTGAAGTTGAATTGCCATTTGCCGATGTGTTGGCTAACGTAGGAGATGAGGTGACACCTGTTGACGTCGTCGCTGAACGTGCCGGCCAACCTGTGCCAGTGGTGGTAATCAAGTTACTCGAACTGGAGTTAGCAGGCTGGATCGCAGCTGTACCCGGCGGCTATGTCCGAATAAGGAGGGCAAGCCATGTTCGACGTACTCATGTACTTGTTTGAAACTTATATCCACAATGAACCAGAGATGCGCGTCGATCAGGATCAACTGACTGATGATCTCGCTCAGGCGGGGTTTCATCGGGATGATATCTACAACGCGTTGAATTGGCTTGAGAAGTTGGCTGACCTGCAAGAAGGTCAAAATGCGCCTTACTTTATGGATGCCGATCCGCTGGCGATGCGGATCTACACTGAAGAGGAAAGCGCGCGTTTGGACGCCGGCTGCCGTGGTTTTCTCCTGTTCCTGGAACAGATTCAGGTATTGAACCTCGAAACCCGTGAAATGGTTATCGACCGCGTTATGGCCTTGGATAATGCGGAATTCGATCTCGAAGATCTGAAATGGGTCGTGTTGATGGTGCTGTTTAATATCCCCGGATATGAAAGCGCCTATCAGCAAATGGAAGAACTGTTGTTTGAAGTGAACGAAGGTTATCTGCATTGAGCCGATAACGCGCATAGAAGACGTTATGACAAAAAACGCGATTTTTGCCGCCAGGCAAAATGAACCCTGTCCGGAATGCGGGGCCGAGCTGGTGATCCGTAGCGGTCGCCACGGCCCCTTCCTCGGCTGTTCCCAGTACCCTGAATGCCAATATATTCGCCCGCTGAAAGCGCAGGCCGATGGGCATATCGTCAAAGTGCTGGATGGGCAGCAGTGCCCGAAGTGCCAGGCGACGTTGGTGCTGCGCCAGGGGCGCTATGGCATGTTTATCGGTTGCAGCGATTATCCGCAGTGCGATCATACTGAAGTGATCGATAAGCCTGACGAAACCGCCATTACCTGTCCGCAGTGCGGTCAGGGCAAACTGCTGCAGCGTAAATCGCGCTATGGCAAGGTTTTTCACTCCTGCGATCGTTACCCGGAATGCCAATTTGCCCTCAATGTTAAACCCGTCGCCGGTGAATGTGCCTATTGCCATTATCCGCTGCTGATGGAAAAGCGCACGGCAAAAGGCCCCGTCCTGTGCTGTGCCAGCAAGCTGTGCGGAAAACCCGTCGCGACTACAGAATAATCACATCATGAACTCAGAATTAAGCCCGAACCTTGTATCTATCATCGATGCTTTGCATCAACAGCAGGTGATTGCCTATCCTACCGAAGCGGTATTCGGCCTGGGGTGCGATCCCGACAGCGAACAGGCGGTCAATGCGCTGCTGGCGTTGAAACAGCGGCCGTGGGAAAAGGGGCTGATTCTGATCGCCGCCGACTATGCGCAGCTTAAGCCTTATATCGACGACAGTGTGCTCAGCGAACAGCAGCGCGCGACGATGTTCGCCAGCTGGCCTGGGCCGGTAACCTGGGTGTTGCCTGCTCGCCCGGAGACGCCACGTTTACTGACCGGGCGTTTCAGCTCGCTGGCGGTGCGCGTTAGCGATCACCCGTTGGTGCAGCAGCTGTGTCGGCAGTACGGCAAGCCGCTGGTATCGACCAGTGCCAATCTCAGTGGGTTGGAGCCGTGCCGCAGTGCGGATGAGGTCACACGACAATTCGGCACTGCTTTCCCGGTATTGGCCGGCGAGGTGGGTGGCCGTCTTAATCCTTCCGAAATCAGAGATGCTCTGACCGGCGAACAGATCCGTCAGGGCTAGAGGTAATGGGCATGGAGAAGTTTGCGGTATTTGGCAACCCTATCGGTCACAGCAAGTCGCCGCGAATTCATGCGCTGTTCGCTGCCCAGACTGGCATTGAGCATCCTTATGGAGCGGTGTTAGCGCCGTTGGACGGTTTTGAAACCAGCCTGCAGGCGTTTATCCACGCCGGAGGGCTGGGGGCGAACGTCACGGTGCCTTTCAAAGAGCGTGCTTATGAGCTCGCCTCCGAGCTGAGTGAGCGTGCAGCGATGGCCGGGGCGGTCAATACCCTGAAGGTATTGCCGAATGGCGGTCTATTGGGGGATAACACCGACGGCATCGGTTTGCTGACCGATCTACAGCGTCAACAATTGATCCGGCCGCAGGATCGCATTCTGCTGGTGGGCGCCGGCGGCGCAGCGCGCGGCGTGATCCTACCGCTGCTGTCTTTCGGCTGCCGGCTCACGATCGCCAACCGCACCTTCAGCCGAGCTCAGGAGTTGGCCCACGCTTTCCGGCATTTGGGGGAAATCTCGGCGGCGCCGATGGATCAACTGGATCAGCAAGCGTTCGATCTGGTGATCAATGCGACGGCGTCCGGCATCAGCGGGGAGATCCCGGCCTTGCCCGCGGGCGTAGTCAACGTGCAAACCCGTTGCTATGACATGTTTTATCAGCAGGGCGTCACGCCATTCCTGGCCTGGGCGCAGCAGCGGGGGGCAACCGAATATGCCGATGGGCTGGGTATGCTGGTGGGGCAGGCGGCGCATGCTTTCCTGCTTTGGCACGGAGTGATGCCAGAGATCGAGCCGGTATTGCGCCAGCTGCGCAGCGAGCTGGCGGCATAAATCCTACCCCGTTCTCTTTATAGGGAACGGGGCGCCCATCAGATATCTTCCGACAGGTATTCGTCTTTCCAGCGTACATAGTTGTTAGAAGAATAAAGCAATCCCTCCAACTCGGCGGCGGTCAACGGCCGAACCTGGCGTGCCGGGCTACCCATATAAAGATAGCCGCTCGCCAGGCGCTTGCCCGGCGCCACCAAACTGCCGGCGCCAATCATTACGTCGTCTTCTACTACTACACCGTCCAACAGGATCGATCCCATACCGACCAGCACTCGGTTGCCGATGGCGCAGCCGTGCAGCATCGCTTTATGGCCCACGGTCACGTCTTCCCCAATCAGCAGGGGAAAACCGTCGGGGTTGTGTTCGGAACGGTGAGTCACATGCAGTACGCTGCCGTCCTGAATATTGCTGCGCGCGCCGATCTTTACCGCATTGACGTCGCCGCGGATAGCGACCAGCGGCCAGATGCTGACGTCATCCGCCAGATCGACGTCGCCGATCACGACGCTGGAAGGATCGATCAAGACGCGCTGACCGAGTTTGGGGGTGTATTGAAGATAAGAACGTACTGCATCGGACATAATGCTGCCTCACGTCGGGATCATATTTACCGGCAATACTAGACTCTGACGATGGAATTACAACCAACGACAGCGCCGGATCCTGCGGAAAATGGCCCTGATCGCACAAGATCCACCCGGAAGGGCTGAAAAGTGTGCAAACAGAAAGAAAAGATCAAAAAAGGGGTTGTGCAAAAAACTCGGATCCCTATAATGCGCCTCCATCGACACGG
>NZ_KV792395.1:94132-154824 GCF_001808215.1 Serratia sp. HMSC15F11 | reverse complement strand
TCAGATGTGTCCAACATTTGGGGTGCAGTTCAGTGCTGCGCCCTTGTCATTTCTGCTCCCCGCGCATCATGCTTCTTCGCCTCGCCGTTTCCCTCTTTTTGCCCGTCGGCATTCTAAAAAAGCGAACGCTATCGCGTTTTTGATACTTTTCCCGATCGCTTTTCTCGCGGGATCTACAATCAATCTAACTATCTTGATTGAGGTGATCCCCAATGAATTTCAAGTTGTGGCTAGGCGGCAAGGGCGTGCATCCCCAGGAGCTTACTCAGGTAAGTGACTGGGGGGACAAATCTGCCGGGAGCAGATTTGAACGCTGCTTGCAGCGGCCCGTTAGGGCGTGGCCTACGGATGGGCCACGTAATAGAACGCAGACAACAACGCAGCGGCTTGAAAGGCGATGGGGATGATGACGTTACGCCAAATCCGCCACTTCATCGCGGTGGCGGAAACCGGGTCGATCTCCGCCGGCGCCCAGGCGGTGTTTGTCTCCCAGTCTTCGCTGACGCTGGCGATCCAGCAGTTGGAAACCGAGATCGGCGTGCGGCTGTTCGATCGCCACGCCAAGGGCATGACGCTGACCCATCAGGGGCATCAGTTTTTGCGCCAGTCGTATCTGATCCTGGCGACGGTGGACAACGCCAAGCGCAGCCTGCAGATCGGCACCGAAAGCCTGACCGGCAAGCTGACCGTCGGCGTTACCAGCCTGGTGGCCGGCTACTTCCTGGTGGAGCTGCTCACGCGCTTTAAATCGGCCTATCCCAACGTCACCGTGCAGGTGGTTGAAGACGAGCGCCCGTATATTGAGCACCTGCTGGTCAGCGGCGAGATCGACATCGGCGTGCTGATCCTGTCGAACATCGAAGACCGCGACGCGCTGCAGACCGAGGTGCTGATGCACTCGCCGTATCGCCTTTGGCTGCCGCCGTTGCACCCGCTGCTGGAGCACGAGAGCATCAGCTTGGCGGACGTGGCCAAACAGCCGCTGATCCAGCTCAACGCCGATGAAATGGACGTGCACGCGCGGCGCATCTGGTCGCGCGCCGGGCTGAAGCCGGAGATCGCCATGAAGACCGCCTCGACCGAGGCGGTGCGCAGCCTGGTGGCGGCGGGGATGGGGGTCTCCATCCAGCCGGACATGGCGTACCGCGCCTGGTCGCTCGAGGGCAACATGATCGAGGCGCGTAAGCTGGACGATCTGCTGGAGCCGCTGGATATCGGGCTGGCGTGGCGGCGCGGCAGCGCGCGGCCGGAGCTGGTGACGCCGTTCCTTACCATCGCGCGCGAGAACGGCAGCAAACACGCCGCCGGGCTTAAGCATTCGATTTAATCGAACGCGGCGTTCAGTATTTAGAATTTGTTGCCCGCCAGAGGCTCGCTTAGGCTGATTAAAACTAACTTATTCACATTTGGTTAACGTTTTTGTCACTTAGGGGCGTCAGGCGATGGCAGATGTGCAGGTTCTCTCAGGTTTGTCCTGTCAGCAGTTCATTAACGGTCAGTTGGTCGACGGCGAAGGCCAGCAGGAGTGCATCGTCAATCCGGCCAACGGCGAGCCGCTGATCGCCCTGACCGAAGCCTCTTCGGCGCAGGTCGGCGGCGCGGTGAAAGCCGCGCAGCAGGCGTTCGGCCACTGGTCGCGCACCACGCCGGCCCAGCGCGCCGCTCTGTTGCTGCGGATCGCCGACGCCATCGAGCGGCAGGCGCCGCAGCTGGCGCAGCTGGAAGCCCTCAACTGCGGTAAACCGTTGCATCAGGCGCTCAATGACGATCTGCCGGCGGCGGTCGACGTGTTCCGCTTTTTCGCCGGCGCGGTGCGCACGCAGCAAGGGCAGCTGGCCGGCGAGTATGTGCCGGGCCACACCTCGATGATCCGCCGCGATCCGATCGGCGTGGTGGCCTCGATCGCCCCCTGGAACTATCCGCTGATGATGGCGGCGTGGAAGATTGCGCCGGCGTTGGCGGCGGGCAATACCGTGGTGTTTAAACCCTCCGAACATACGCCGCTGACCATTCTGGCGCTGGTGCCGGCGCTGCAGGAGATCCTGCCGCCGGGCGTGCTGAATATCGTCTACGGCGGCGGGGAAGGGGTCGGCAGCCAGCTGGTGGGGCACCCGCAGGTGCGGCTGGTGTCGGTCACCGGCGATATCGTCACCGGGCAAAAAATTCTTCAGGCGGCGGCCAAAAGCGTCAAGCGTACCCATCTGGAACTGGGGGGCAAGGCGCCGGTGATCGTCTGCGACGACGCCGATCTCGACGAGGTGGTCAACGGCATTCGCACCTACGGCTATTACAACGCCGGCCAGGACTGCACCGCCGCCTGCCGCATCTACGCGCAGGCGGGTATCTATCCCAAGCTGGTGGACGCGCTGGGCGAGGCGGTTGCCAGCCTGCGCTTCGCCCGCAAGCGCGATCAGGACAATGAGATCGGCCCGCTGATCAGTGCCCGCCAGCGCGATCGCGTCGCCAGCTTCGTCGAGCGAGCGCTCAGTCAACCGCATATCGAATTGATCACCGGTGCCGCGGCACACTCCGGGCCGGGGTTCTACTACCAGCCGACCCTGCTGGCGGGCTGCCTGCAAAGCGACGAAATCGTGCAGCGCGAGGTGTTTGGCCCGGTGGTCAGCATCACGCGCTTCGAACACCTGGAGCAGGCGGTCGAGTGGGCCAACGACTCGGAATACGGGCTGGCTTCGTCGGTGTGGACGCAAAATATCGATCGGGCGCTGCACATTGCCGCCCATCTGCAGTACGGCAGCACCTGGATCAACACCCATTTCACCTTGGCGAGCGAGATGCCGCACGGCGGCCTGAAACGCTCCGGCTACGGCAAGGATCTGTCCAGCGATTCGCTGCAGGATTACAGCGTTGTCAGGCACGTAATGGCGAAGTTCAAAGCCAGCTTCTAGCGGTTCTATAAAGCAAAATCAGGCGGCAGCCGTTCCCTGCCGCACACAGATACGCAACACAGGGGTAATTACGATGAGAAAAACTACCGCAGTCACCACCACCGTCTCCGCGCTCTGTCTCACCGTGCTGTGCGGCCTGGCTCAGGCGGCCGATCTGCCGCAGTCGCTGGGCAAAGGCGAAGGCCGGCTGGATATCATCGCCTGGCCCGGCTACATCGAACGCGGCCAGTCCGACAAAAACTACGACTGGGTCACCCAGTTTGAAAAGCAAACCGGCTGCGCGGTGAACGTGAAGACCGCCGCCACCTCCGATGAAATGGTCAGCCTGATGGCCAAGGGCGGCTACGATCTGGTGACCGCCTCCGGCGACGCCTCGCTGCGCCTGATCTTCGGCAAGCGGGTGCAGCCGATCAACACCGCGCTGATCCCGAACTGGAAGAACATCGATCCGCGCCTGCTGAACGGCGCCTGGTACACCGTGGACGGCAAAACCTACGGCACGCCGTACCAGTGGGGGCCGAACCTGCTGATGTACAACACCAAAACCTTCCCGACGCCGCCGGACAGCTGGGCGGTGATCTTCCAGCAGCAGAACCTGCCGGACGGCAAGAGCAACCAGGGCCGGGTGCAGGCTTACGACGGCCCGATCTACATCGCCGACGCGGCGCTGTTCCTGAAGGCCACCCAGCCGCAGCTCGGCATCAGCGATCCTTACCAGCTCAACGAAGAGCAGTATCAGGCGGCGCTGAAGCTGCTGCGCAGCCAGCACGCGCTGATCCACCGCTACTGGCATGACACCTCGGTGCAGATGAGCGACTTTAAAAACGAAGGCGTGGTGGCCTCCAGCGCCTGGCCGTATCAGGCCAACGCCCTGAAGGGCGAGGGGCAGCCGATCGCCACCGTGTTCCCGAAAGAGGGCGTGACCGGCTGGGCGGACACCACCATGCTGCATGCCGACGCCAAGCACCCGAGCTGCGCCTACCAGTGGATGAACTGGTCGCTGGAGCCGAAGGTGCAGGGCGACGTGGCGGCCTGGTTCGGATCGGTGCCGGCTTCACCGGCGGGCTGCAAGGCCAGCGCGCTGCTGGGTGAGAAGGGCTGCGAAACCAACGGCTTCAACCAGTTCGACAAAATCGCCTTCTGGAAAACGCCGCAGGCGCAGGGCGGCAAGTTCGTGCCGTACAGCCGCTGGACCCAGGATTACATCGCCATCATGGGCGGCCGCTAATATCCCCTTCATACTTCAAGCCGCCTCTTTGTTGGCTGCCCGCACTTACCCCGGTCACGTACGATTTGTACGCTCCCGGGGATGCGTTTGGTTGCCGCCTCGATGCAGCTCGAATTATTTTGCGGATAGGTCTGGTTAGGTTACGGGTTGTCGCCCAATCCGCCGAAGTCATTTGATTTTTTGGAGTGCAGATCATGACCATTGCCGTGCAATTCATCGATGTTTCGCGGACTTTCGGCGATGTTCGCGCCGTGGATCGGGTATCTATCGACATTCAGGACGGGGAATTCTTCTCCATGCTCGGGCCGTCCGGCTCGGGCAAAACCACCTGCCTGCGCCTGATCGCCGGCTTTGAACAGCTCACTTCCGGCTCGATTCGCATCCACGGCCAGGAAGCCGCCAACCTGCCGCCGTATCAGCGCGACGTGAATACCGTGTTTCAGGATTACGCGCTGTTCCCGCACATGTCGGTGCTGGAAAATGTCGCCTATGGCCTGATGGTGAAGGGCGTCGCTAAACGCGAGCGGCTGGCGCGGGCGCAAGAGGCGCTGGAGAGCGTGGCGCTCGGTTTCGTTGCCGAACGCAAGCCGGCGCACCTGTCGGGCGGCCAGCGGCAGCGCGTGGCGTTGGCGCGCGCGCTGGTCAATCGGCCGCGAGTGCTGCTGCTGGACGAACCGCTCGGCGCGCTGGATCTCAAGCTGCGCGAGCAGATGCAGGGCGAGCTGAAGAAGCTGCAGCGCCAGCTGGGCATCACCTTTATCTTCGTCACCCACGATCAAAGCGAAGCGCTGTCGATGTCCGATCGGGTGGCGGTGTTCAATAACGGCCGCATCGAACAGGTGGATACGCCGCGCGAGCTTTACATGCGGCCGAAGACGCCGTTCGTCGCCGAGTTCGTCGGCACCTCCAACGTGGTGCGCAACGAGCTGGCGCAGCGCCTGCTCGGCGAAAGCCGAACCTTCTCGATCCGGCCGGAACACATCCGCCTGCTGGAGTACGGCGGCGCGGCGCAGGACGAGATCCAGGTGCAGGGCACGCTGCAGGAAATCCATTACCAGGGTGCGGCCACGCGGTATGAAATCGCGCTGAACGGCGGCGAAAAGCTGCTGGTCAGCCAGGCCAATCCGCAGTGGATCGCCGAAGGGCAACAGCGGCAGATTGGCCAGCCGATCGTCGCCTGCTGGCCGCGCGCGGCGATGGTACCGCTGCTGGAGGAGAGGTGAGATGGACATGAGCATCGATTCCCCCTCGGCGCGCGGCGGTACCGTGCGCGCGCTGTCGACCTGGCTTTATCGCCGGCCGACGCTGTATCTGCTTTTGCTGCTGGTGCCGCCGCTGCTGTGGTTTGGCGCGGTGTACCTCGGTTCGCTGCTGACGCTGCTGTGGCAAGGGTTTTACACCTTCGACGATTTCACCATGGCGGTGACGCCGGATCTGACCTTCGCCAACCTGGCGGCGTTGTTCAACCCGGCCAACTACGACATCATCCTGCGCACGCTGACCATGGCGGTGCTGGTGTCGCTGGCCAGCGCGGCGCTGGCGTTCCCGATCGCCTATTACATGGCGCGCTATACCAGCGGCCGCGTCAAAGCGTTCTTTTACATCGCGGTGATGATGCCGATGTGGGCCAGCTATATCGTTAAAGCCTATGCCTGGACCCTGCTGCTGGCGAAAGACGGCGTGGCGCAATGGTTCCTGCAGCACCTGGGGCTGGAGCCGCTGTTGGCTTCGCTGCTGACGGTGCCCGGCGTCGGCGGTAACACGCTGTCGACCTCGGGGCTGGGGCGTTTTCTGGTGTTCGTCTATATCTGGCTGCCGTTCATGATCCTGCCGATCCAGGCGGCGCTGGAGCGCCTGCCTCCCTCGCTGCTGCACGCCTCGGCGGATCTGGGCGCGCGACCGGCGCAGACCTTCCGCCACGTCATTTTGCCGCTGGCGGTACCGGGCATCGCCGCCGGATCGATCTTCACCTTCTCGCTGACGCTGGGCGACTTTATCGTGCCGCAGCTGGTGGGGCCGCCGGGCTATTTCATCGGCAGCATGGTGTACGCCCAGCAGGGTGCGATCGGCAATATGCCGATGGCCGCGGCCTTTACGCTGGTGCCGATCGTCCTGATCGCCATCTACCTTTCCATCGTCAAACGTCTGGGGGCTTTCGATGCACTCTGAACGCGCGCCCTTAGGGCTGAAGCTGGCCGCCTGGGGCGGACTGATCTTCCTGCATTTCCCGTTGGCGATCATCGCCATCTACGCCTTCAACACCGAGGATGCCGCCTTCAGCTTCCCGCCGAAGGGGTTCACGCTGCACTGGTTCAACGTTGCCGCCGGGCGGCAGGACATCATCGATGCGGTGCTGCTGTCGGCGCAGATCGCCTGCCTGGCGACCGCCATCGCGCTGGTGCTCGGCACCCTGGCGGCGGCGGCGCTGTATCGGCGCGATTTCTTCGGCAAGGACAGCATTTCGCTGCTGTTGCTGCTGCCGATCGCGCTGCCGGGGATCGTCACCGGTCTGGCGCTGCTGGCGGCGTTCAAGGCGCTGAACATCGAGCCGGGCATCCTGACTATCGTCGTCGGCCATGCGACGTTCTGTGTGGTGATCGTGTTCAACAACGTCATCGCCCGGTTCCGCCGCACCTCGTACAGCCTGATCGAAGCGTCGATGGATCTCGGCGCCGACGGCTGGCAAACCTTTCGTTACGTGATCTTGCCGAACCTCGGCTCGGCGCTGCTGGCCGGGGGCATGCTGGCGTTCGCGCTGTCGTTCGATGAAATCATCGTGACCACCTTTACCGCCGGCCACGAGCGCACGCTGCCGCTGTGGCTGCTGAACCAGCTCGGTCGCCCGCGCGACGTGCCGATCACCAACGTGGTGGCGCTGTCGGTAATGCTGTTGACCATGCTGCCGATCCTCGGCGCTTACTACCTGACCAAAGGTGGGGAAAGCGTCGCCGGCAGCGGCAAATAATTTCCTTACCCGACCTCTGATAAAAGGATAACCCTATGCAAAGCCAACTGTTGATTGACGGCCAACTGGTGAATGGCCAGGGCGCGACCCAGCCGGTGTATAACCCGGCGACCGGCGAAGTGATTGCGCAGGTGGCGGAGGCCAGCCCGGAGCAGGTCGATCGCGCGGTGCTGGCGGCGGACGCCGCGTTCGCCGCCTGGGGGCAAACCACGCCGAAGGAGCGCGCCGAGCATCTGCTCAAGCTGGCGGATCTGATCGATGAGCATGCCGAGACTTTCGCCAGGCTGGAGTCGCTCAACTGCGGCAAACCTTATCACTGCGTGTTGAACGACGAGCTGCCGGCGGTGGCCGACGTGTTTCGCTTCTTCGCCGGGGCCAGCCGCTGCCTGACCGGCATGGCGGCCGGCGAGTATCTGGCCGGGCATACCTCGATGATCCGCCGCGATCCGCTCGGCGTGGTGGCCTCGATCGCGCCGTGGAACTACCCGCTGATGATGGCGGCCTGGAAACTGGCGCCGGCGTTGGCGGCGGGCAACTGCGTGGTGATCAAGCCGTCGGAGCAGACGCCGCTGACCACTTTCAAACTGGCCGAACTGGCCGCCGGGCTGTTCCCGCCGGGCGTGCTCAACGTGCTGTTCGGCCGCGGCGCAAGCGTCGGCGATCGGCTGACCGGGCATGACAAGGTGCGAATGGTGTCGCTGACCGGCTCGATCGCCACCGGCGAGCACATCATCGCCCACACCGCCGCCGGCATTAAGCGCACCCATATGGAGCTGGGCGGCAAGGCGCCGGTGCTGGTGTTTGACGACGCCGATCTGCAGCAGGTGGTGGACGGTATTCGCGGCTTCGGTTTCTACAACGCCGGGCAGGATTGCACCGCCGCCTGCCGCATCTACGCGCAGAAAAGCATTTATCCCGAGCTGGTGAAGCGGCTGGGCGAGGCGGTGGCCAGCCTGAAGATCGGTGCGCCGGACGACGAGAGCACCGAACTGGGGCCATTGATTACCGCCCAGCATCTGGAGCGGGTCGCCGGTTTTGTCGAGCGCGCCAAAGCGTTGCCGCACGTGCAGGTGGTGACCGGCGGCGAGAAGGTAAAAGGGCCGGGTTACTATTTCCAGCCGACGCTGCTGGCCGGCGCGCGCCAGGAGGATGAGATCGTGCAGCGCGAGGTGTTCGGCCCGGTGGTGACGGTGACGCCGTTCGACGACGAAGAGCAGGTGCTGGCCTGGGCAAACGAATCCAACTACGGGCTGGCGTCGTCCGTATGGACCCGCGACGTGGGCCGTGCGCATCGCTTAAGCACCCGCCTGCAATACGGCTGCACCTGGGTGAACACCCACTTCATGCTGGTGAGCGAAATGCCGCACGGCGGCCAGAAACTGTCCGGCTACGGCAAGGACATGTCGATGTACGGGTTGGAGGATTACACCGCCATTCGTCATGTGATGTTCAAACATTGATTTTACAATAATTATCCGCACAATAGCGCGGCCTTCGGGCCGGCCCCGGCCGGCCGATGATAATAAAAATTGAAAGGAAGCCTATATGGGTATCACCAGACGCGATTTTCTCAACGGGGTGGCGATCACCATCGCCGCCGGGTTGACGCCGCTGCAAATCTTGCGCGCGTCGCCGCAAACCGCCAATCAAACCCTGTACTATCCGCCGGCGCTGACCGGGCTGCGGGGCAACCATCCGGGCTCGTTCGAGCATGCGCACCAGCTGGGGCGCGACGGTAAAACCTTTGATTTCGGCAGCGTGCCCGCCGTTGAAGAGTTCGATCTGGTGGTGGTGGGCGCCGGCATCAGCGGGCTGGCGGCCGCCTGCTTCTGGCAGCAGCTGAAAGGCGAGCAGCAGCGCATTTTGCTGATCGACAACCATGACGACTTCGGCGGCCACGCCAAGCGCAACGAATTCAACACCGACGACGGCATGCTGCTCGGCTACGGCGGCAGCGAATCGCTGCAGTCGCCGCGCTCCAACTTCAGCCCGGTGGCGATGGGGCTGCTGCGCAAGCTCGGCGTCGATATCGACCAACTGGAGCAGGCGTTTGACACCACCTTCTACCCGGATCTGAACCTGAGCCGCGGGGTTTACTTCGATCGCAAGAACTTCGGCGTCGACAAGGTGGTGAGCGGCGATCCGGGCCGCACGGTGGCGGACGACATTCCGCGCGATCGCCTCAACGGCCGCTCTTATGAAGCGTTCATCGGCGATTTCCCGCTGCCGGAAAGCGATCGCCAGGCGCTGATCGCGCTGCATACGGTGGAGAAAGATTATCTGCCGGAGATGACGCTGGAGCAGAAGGTCGAATGGCTCGATACCCACAGCTACACCCAGTTCCTGCGTGAAAAAGTGGGCCTGAGCGAACTGGCGATCCGTTATTTCCAGCAGACCACCAACGATTTCCAGGCGGTGGGCATCGACGGCACGTCGTGCAGCGATGCGCGCATTTGCGATCTGCCGGGCCTGAACGGCATGAATCTGCCGCCGCTGGACGAAGAGTCGCAGGCGGACCTCGATGATCCTTATGTGTTCCACTTCCCGGACGGCAACGCCACGCTGACGCGCCTGATGGTGCGCAAGCTGATCCCGGCGGTGGCGCCGGCCGGAAAAGACATGAACGACGTGGTGCTGGCCAAATTTGACTACAGCCAGCTCGATCGGCCGGAGTCGCCGGTGAAGCTGCGTTTGAACAGCACCGGGCTCCACGCGGCCAACGTCGGCGACAAGGTGGAAGTCACCTATATGACCGGTGAGAAGATGACCAAGGTGCGCGCCGGGCAGGTGGTGATGGCCGGCTACAACATGATGATCCCGTACCTGGTGCCGGAGATGTCGCACGAGCAGCAGGAGGCGCTCAAGCAGAACGTCAAGGCGCCGCTGGTGTACAGCAAGGTGGTGATCCGCAACTGGCAGCCGTTCATCAAGCTGGGCGTGCACGAAATTTATTCGCCGGCCGCGCCGTACAGCCGCGTGAAGCTGGACTACCCGGTGAGCATGGGCGGGTATCAGCACCCGCGCGATCCGGATCGGCCAATCGGTCTGCATATGGTGTACGTGCCGACGCTGCCGGGCAGCGGCCTCAGCCCGCGCGAGCAGTCGCGCAAAGGGCGCGCGCTGCTGCTGGGCACGCCGTTCGAGGTGCACGAGCAGATGATCCGCGAACAGCTGCAGGGCATGCTGGGCGAGGCGGGTTTCGACCATCAGCGCGACATTCAGGCGATCACCGTCAACCGCTGGTCGCACGGTTATTCCTACTTCCTCAACGGGCTGTTTGACGATGAAGAAGAAGCCAAGAAAATCATCGAAACGGCGCGGCAGCCGATCGGTAAGATCGTTATCGCTAACTCCGATTCTGACTGGAGCCCGTACGCCAACTCGGCGATCGATCAGGCGTGGCGCGCGGTGAACGAACTGGCCTACGGCAAGGTTGCCGCCAAGGAGGGAGCATGAGTCTGCGTTCGCTGTACCTGTTGAGCCTGCTGGCTGCCGGCGGCTCGGCCCAGGCGATGTCGGCCGGGGAATATGTCGCCAAAGCCGGCGACTGCACCGCCTGCCACACCGCGCCGGGCGGCGCTGAACTGGCGGGAGGCATGAAGTTCCCGACGCCGCTCGGGGCTATCTACGCCACCAACATCACGCCGGACAAGCTGCACGGCATCGGCGCCTATTCGTTCGAAGAGTTCGATCGCGCCATGCGCCAGGGGGTGGCCAAAGATGGTCACCGGCTTTACCCGGCGATGCCGTACACCTCGTACGCTAAAATGAGCGCGGAAGACATGCGCGCGCTGTATGACTATCTGATGAATGAAGTGCCGGCGCAGAACGTCGCCAACCGGGACAGCGACATCAGCTGGCCGCTGTCGATGCGTTGGCCGCTGGCGGTGTGGAACCAGCTGTTCCACGACGACCAGCCGTATCAGGCCGATCCGCAGCAAAGCGCCGAGTGGAACCGCGGCGCCTACCTGGTGCAGGGCGCGGGCCATTGCGGCAGCTGCCACACGCCGCGCGGCTGGGCGATGCAGGAGAAGGGGCTGGACGGTAAGGCGCCGGTATTCCTGAGCGGCGCCGAGCTGGACGGCTGGTATGCCTCCAATCTACGCGGCCTGCCGCCGGAAGAGGTGACGGCGCTGCTGAAAACCGGCCGCAGCCGCCATGCGGCGGTCGCCGGGCCGATGAGCGAGGTGGTGACCCACAGTACGCAGTATCTCAGCGACGGCGATCTGAACACCATTGCGGTGTACCTGCGCAGCCTGGCGCCGGAAACCGCCGCCAAAGCCGCTGCGCCTGCCGTGCAGGCGAATAATCCGGGCGGCAAGGCGACCTACGCGATGTACTGCTCGACCTGCCACGGCAACAAGGGCGAAGGCACCGATTTTGCCATTCCGGCGCTGGCGGGCAATGCCACGGTAACGGCGGACAATCCGCTGACCGCGCTGCGGGTGGTGCTGGAGGGGGCGCATACGCCAGCCACGCAGCACGCGATGGCGTTCGATATGCCGGCTTACGGCTGGGCGTTGAACGATCGGCAGGCGGCGGATCTGATGAGCTATCTGCGGGGAAGCTGGGGCAACCAGGCGGCACCGGTGACGGTGCAGCAGGTGCAGGACGCGCGCCAACTGCAGGCGAAATGAGAGGGGAGCGCGGTCTGACGGCCGCGCTCCGCAAGCATTACAGCACCTTATGCGGGCCGAAACATTCGTAGTGGATGCGTTCGGCCTCTACGCCCATCTCCAGCAGCTGTTTGCCCACGAACTGCATGAAGGCCACCGGGCCGCAGAAGTAATAGTGCATCTGCGGATCGGCCAGGCTGCCTTGCAGCGCGCTCAAATCCATCAATCCGCGGCTGTGGTAGTCGCGGCCTTCCACGTCATCGGCACCCGGCTCGCGGTACCACACATGGCGGCTCAGATTCGGCATACGCCCGGCAATATCCGCTACCTCATCGGCAAAGGCGTGCACGCTGCCGTTTTCCGCCGCGTGCAGCCAGTGGACCTGCGCCTGATGCTGGTTGTCGTGCAGGGTGTTGAGCATGCCGAGCATCGGGGTTTGGCCGACGCCGGCGGAGACCAGCGCCACCGGCGTGGTCGGTGCCACGTCGAGGAAGAAGTCGCCGTGCGGCGGGGCGATGTAGATCACGTCGCCTTCCTGCGCCTGCTGGTGCAGGTAGTTGGATACTTTCCCCAGATCTTCGCGCTTCACCGCGATGCGGTAGAACTCGCCGTTCGGCGAGGTGGTCAGCGAGTACTGGCGAATTTCCTGATGCTCCAGGCTGTCGTGCTTGATGTAGACCGCCAGGTATTGCCCCGGTTTGAAGTCCGCCACCCGGCCGCCGTCCACCGGCGCCAGCACGAAGCTGCAGATCACGTCGCTCTGCGGCTGTTTCTTCAGGATGCGGAACGCGCGCAGATCGCGCCAGCCGCCGTTGTCGGTTTCGCTCTGCTGATAAATCTGCTCTTCACGCTGGATAAATACGTTGGCCAGCACGCCGTAGGCTTTGCCCCAGGCGTCCAGGACTTCCTGGCCTGGGCTGAACATTTCGTCCAGCGTCGCCAGCAGATGACCACCGACGATGTTGTACTGCTCCGGCTGGATATTGAAGCTGGTGTGCTTCTGCGCGATGCGCTCCACCGCCGGCAACAGCGCCGCCAGGTTCTCGATGTTGGCGGCATAGGCGCAGATGGCGTCGAACAGCGCCTGACGCTGATCGCCGTTGCGCTGGTTGCTCATGTTGAAAATGTCTTTCAATTCCGGGTTGTGCGCGAACATGCGATCGTAAAAGTGGGCGGTCAGCTTCGGCCCGGTCGCAGCCAGCAGGGGAATAGTGGATTTCACGGTGGCGATGGTTTGGCTATCCAGCATGGAAGCGCTCCTTGGGTTGAGATCTTGACGAGAATTTTAATGATGTATTTTAAATGCATCTTATTGGGTTCCGCGTCGCTTGTAAATACCCTTGTTTTCGTTGCGGTGTTCTTCGGGCGTCGATCGCGCTCACAGAACATGAAAAAAGCGCATTGTTCGCATGAGGAAATGTCCGTTGATAAACGGCGGTGTTTCGCGGATCAAAGCCTTGCGCCACCTTATGCCAATCGTTTGCGTAAAAACCTCTGTCAAGACCTATCTTCGGTGGGGCGAAACGGTTTACACTGTGGCCCAGAACCCAAACGGGTAGTTATTTGGTGATTTTTTAGTTAGCTGATTTAAGTCAGGAGATGCCGGATGTTAAAGCGTGAAATGAACATTGCCGATTACGATGCGGAACTGTGGCGTGCCATGGAGCAGGAAGTGGTGCGTCAGGAAGAGCACATCGAGCTGATCGCGTCTGAGAACTACACCAGCCCGCGCGTGATGCAGGCTCAAGGTTCCCAGCTGACCAACAAATACGCTGAAGGCTATCCGGGCAAGCGTTACTACGGCGGCTGCGAATACGTGGATATCGTTGAACAGCTGGCTATCGATCGCGCCAAAGAATTGTTCGGCGCCGATTACGCCAACGTGCAGCCGCACTCCGGCTCCCAGGCTAACTTCGCCGTGTACACCGCGCTGCTGCAGCCGGGCGACACCATTCTGGGCATGAACCTGGCGCACGGCGGCCACCTGACCCACGGTTCTCCGGTCAACCTGTCCGGCAAACTGTATAACGTGGTGCCTTACGGCATCGACGACAAAGGCCAAATCGACTATGACGATCTGGCCAAGCAGGCGCAAACCCACAAGCCGAAAATGATCATCGGCGGCTTCTCCGCTTACTCCGGCGTGGTTGACTGGGCCAAAATGCGCGAAATCGCCGACAGCATCGGTGCTTACCTGTTCGTCGACATGGCGCACGTGGCGGGCCTGATCGCCGCCGGCGTGTACCCGAACCCGGTACCGCACGCGCACATCGTCACCACCACCACCCACAAAACCCTGGCGGGCCCGCGCGGCGGCCTGATCCTGGCGAAGGGCGGCGACGAAGAGCTGTACAAAAAGCTGAACTCCGCCGTGTTCCCTGGCGGCCAGGGCGGCCCGCTGATGCACGTGATCGCCGGCAAGGCGGTGGCGCTGAAAGAAGCGATGGAGCCTGAGTTCAAGGTTTACCAGCAGCAAGTGGCGGTCAACGCCAAGGCGATGGTGGACGTGTTCCTGCAGCGTGGCTACAAAGTGGTCTCCGGCGGCACCCATAACCACCTGTTCCTGCTGGATCTGGTCGACAAAAACCTGACCGGTAAAGAAGCGGACGCTGCCCTGGGCCGCGCCAACATCACCGTCAACAAAAACAGCGTGCCGAACGATCCGAAGAGCCCGTTCGTCACCTCCGGCGTGCGTATCGGCACCCCGGCCGTGACCCGTCGCGGCTTCAAAGAGGCCGACGTGCGCGAACTGGCCGGTTGGATCTGCGATGTGCTGGACAACATCAACGATGAAGCCACCATCGAACGCACCAAGAAGAAAGTGCTGGATATCTGCGCCCGCCTGCCGGTTTACGCATAATCCCGCTTTCGCCTGACAAAACCCGCTGCGGCGGGTTTTTTTATGCCCGCTAGCAGCAAACTGTGAACTGTATGGCACTCTAACGTATTGAAGTGGAATGACGATTGCGGGGCGGTGTGAGCTCTGTCAAAGTATTGCCCTCACTCCGGAGGGATCATGGTTCTGCAATCAACGCGTTGGCTCGCTCTCAGTTATTTCACCTACTTCTTTTCCTATGGCATCTTCTTACCGTTCTGGGGCGTATGGCTGAAAGGTGAGGGCATCGCGCCCGAAACCATCGGCATGTTGCTCGGTGCCGGCTTGGTGGCCCGCTTCCTCGGCAGTTTACTGATTGCACCCCGCGTTAAAGATCCCTCTCATTTAGTCTCCGCCCTGCGCCTGCTGGCGCTGCTGACCCTGGCCTTCGCGGTCGGCTTTTGCTTCGGCAACGGCTGGGGCTGGCTGATGCTGGTGATAGCGGGTTTCAACCTGTTCTTCTCGCCGCTGGTGCCGCTGACCGACGCGCTGGCCGGCACCTGGCAAAAGCAGATCCGCATGGACTACGGGCGGGTGCGGCTGTGGGGCTCGCTGGCGTTCGTCATCGGCTCGGCGCTGACCGGGCAGCTGGTGGCGGTGTGGGGCCATAACGCGATTCTCTACAGCCTGATCTTCAGCGTGTTGGCGATGCTGCTGGGCATGTTGCTGAAGCCGAGCGTCATGCCACAGGGCGAAGCGCGCACGCACAGCGGAGCCGAGCGCTCGCTGTGGGCACTGTTGAAAGAGGGGCCGGTCTGGCGCTTCCTGCTGTGCGTCACGCTGCTGCAGGGGGCGCATGCCGGCTACTACAGCTTCGGCTCCATTTACTGGCAGGAGGCGGGCTATTCGGCCTCGACTATCGGCTATCTGTGGTCGCTGGGCGTGGTAGCGGAGGTGATTATTTTCGCCAGCAGCAACGTGCTGTTTCGCCGCTGGAATGCGCGCAACCTGTTGCTGCTTTCCGCCTGCTGCGGCGTGTTGCGCTGGAGCCTGATGGCCTACAGCACCGAACTGGGCTGGTTGCTGCTGATCCAGATCCTGCACTGCGGCACCTTCACCGTCTGCCATCTGGCGGCGATGCGCTTTATCGCCGCGCGCCAGGGGCAAGAGGTGATCCGGTTGCAGGCGGTGTATTCGGCGCTGGCGATGGGCGGTGGTATCGCCGTCATGACGGTCATTGCCGGGTTCCTGTTCGAACATTGGCAGGGCGGGGTATTCTGGGTGATGGCGGCGGTCGCGGTGCCGGCCTTGTTCATCCGGCCGCCGGCGGTCAGCGTCAGCCGCTGATTAAGGGGCTTCCAGCAGCGCGCGGATCGCCTGGCGCTGCCGGGTTTCCAGCGGCAGTTCGGTATAGATCAGCGGCGGGTGCGGATCGCTGTGCACCGCCGCATAAGGGGTGATCACCAGCATGATGCCCTGCGGTGCTCCGCCGCGCAGATAGTCGCTCAGCGGCAGATACTTGATGTTCAGCGGCAGCAGCGTGAGCTCGCGGATCTGGTATTCCACTTCTTCTTCCAACTGCGGGTTGTCCAGCGTCAGCAGCAGCACCTGTTTTTCCTGCAGCGCGTTGTCCTGCATCAGCCAGGCGCCGAAGCTGATGGCCACCAGGCCCGCCTCCTCGTTGGAAAAATGCACGCCGTACTCCTGTTCCAGCGGTTTCAACGCTTCCTGTGTGGTGCGCATTAGCCGCGGGTATTTGCGCACCACTTCTTCCAGCAGCATATTGTCGATGCCGATGGCGAAACGGCAGCGCTCCAGCGCCGGCGCCAGGTGGGCGAACAGCTGGCTGACCAGCTCCGCCTTGCTGCTGAAGGCCATGCCGGAAAGCTGCTGGAAGCGCTCGACCATGCTGTCGATGGCCGCCATCAGCCGCTGTTCCTGCGCGGAGTCGTTGCTGTGGTAGCTGTGATTTTTCAACATGGTAAACGTCAGCGCCAAAAAATCGCGCTCGTCTGCCTGCGGCGGCTGGTTAAACAGCCGGTTGCAGGCCTGATGCAGCCAGGCGGCGGCCTGCTGCTCCGGCTTTTGCCGCAGCCAGTCGCGCTGAACGGCGTCGAAACGCGGATGCTGCCGCAGGCGATTTTGCCAGGCGCAGTAGAGCAGATAATGCTGCAGGAATTGGCGGTCGCGCGCATCGAAGCGGCGGTTGAGCAGCGGTTCGCAAGCATCGATCGCCTCTGCCAGCGCAGACGCCGGGGCGGCATCGGCCGCCAATGCGTGCCGCAGGCGCGGGGCGAAATCGCCTTCAACGAATTGCGGGCTGCAGCGCAGGGCCCGCCGCAGCCAATGGATCAGGCACAGGCGCTGGTCGAGCGCGCTGCCCCGCAGCTGGTAACCGCGATCGGGACCGACGGCGATCTCCAGGTGGTGGAAACGCTGGATTTCACTGGCCACCTCGGCTATATCTTGCCGGGTTATCGGGGGGGCGACGCCGTTGATTCGGCTCAGGGTCTCCAGCTGCAACTCGGGCTCCGGCGTGTACAGCATCAGCAGCAGATGGCAGCGCCGTTGTTGTCCGGAGAGCTCGGGCACGGGAGAGGTGTCCAGGCTCATTATCACCTTCCGGCATAAAAGGTTGCGATTATGCCTAAGCATAGCAAAAGGCTTTGTAATGGCAGGGTTACTGCGTGGCTTTTACTTCGGCTTACAACTTTCGTCACAAATATCGCCGGGAGAGGCGGGCCGTTCGGTATTTATTTATGTTACGTTATAACAAATGCAGGTAAGACAGGATAATGATGAAGTTACGTCGTCTTTTGGCTGCCTTCGGCGCCGTGTTCAGCGCCGGTGCGATCGCGCATCCGCACAGCTTTATCGACATGAATACCACCTTCGTCGCCAAAGACCAGCGGCTGGTCGGCCTGAAAATGGTGTGGGTGATGGATGAAATCACCTCGGCGGATTTGCTCTACGATGCGAAAAACGCCAAGAGCGATTCGGAAGTGTGGAAAAAGCTGGCGGCGGAAGTGATGGCCAACGTGCTGGGGCAGCACTATTTCACCGATCTTTACCGCGACGGCAAGCCGGTGAAATACCTGAACTTGCCCAGCGAATATCACCTGTCGCGCCAGGGTAATCAGGCGGTGCTGGAGTTCGTGCTGCCGTTGGCCGAACCGCAGCCGCTGGCGGGCAAGCCGTTCGAACTTTCTACTTACGATCCGACTTATTTCGTGGATATGACCTATAAAGACCAAAATGCGCTGCATCTGCCGCCGGAGATGGCGCAGCTGTGCAGCTACAAGCTGATGACGCCGAAGCCGAATGCGTCGCTGCAGGCCTATGCGCTGTCGCTCGACAAGAACGACTCGCCCGGTGAGGACCTGGCGCTGGGGCAGCAGTTCGCCCAGCGGGTGACGCTGCAATGTCGTTAAATTTCTCACCACCGACGACGAGCCGACGCCACTGGGTCTTCGGCCTGTGGCCGCTACTGCCGTTCACGCTGGCGCTGGCGGCCGCCGCGCTGCTGGCGTGGCACTATTGGCCGCAGCTGCTGATGCAGAGCGTGGTATGGCAAAAAGCGCTGCACCAGCAGATGGCGGGGCTGTTACAGCAGGTGAAGGCTGCGCCGCAGCAGGCCGGGCTGGCGCTGATGCTGTTCAGCCTCGGCTATGGCATCTTGCATGCGCTCGGCCCCGGCCACGGCAAAGTGGTGATCGCCACCTACCTGGCTACCCATCCGGCGCGGTTGAAAAGCAGCCTGAAGCTGACCTTCGCCGCCTCGTTGGTGCAAGGCGGGGTAGCGATCGCGCTGGTCACGTTGATGCTGGTGGTATTGCAGCTCTCTTCGCGCCAGCTGCACCAAAGCAGCTTCTGGCTGGAAAAGGGCAGTTTTATTCTGGTGATGCTGCTTGGCGTGCTGCTGAGTTGGCGCGCGCTGAAACGCCTGTTTGCGGCGATCAAGGCGATGCGCCCGGCACCGGCGCTGCGCATCAACAGCCTGACGCCGCTGGCGGCGGATCATGTGCACAGCGCCCACTGCGGCTGTGGCCACCGGCATCTGCCGAGCGACAGCGAGCTGCAGGCGGGAAGCGACTGGCGCACTCAGGCCGCCATCGTGCTGGCGATGGGCATGCGCCCCTGTTCGGGGGCGATTTTGGTGCTGCTGTTCTCCAAGGTGATCGGCGTGTTCGGCTGGGGAGTGATCTCCGCGCTGGCGATGGCGTTCGGCACCTCGTTGACCATCTCGATGCTGGCACTGCTGGTGCATTACAGCCGCCGGCTGGCGGTGCGCCTCAGCCGTTCGCGCGCGCCCGCGGCCTGGAGCGCGGTGGCCTGGGGGGCGTTGGCGCTGGCCGGCGGCCTGATCCTGCTGGCTGCGGGGCTGTTGCTGTACGTCAGCGCGCAGCCGGAATTCGGCGGTGGCATCCGGCCCTTCTCCCGCTAACGGGCATAAAAAAAGCGCTGCATCGGCAGCGCTTTTTTTCGATTCGCTTCTGGCGATTAACGCTTCAGCGCTTCGCTCAGCTCTTCACGCATGGTGGCCAGCATGGCTTTCACTACGCGCGGGTTGCCTGCAACCACGTTGCCGGAGCTGAAGTGGTTGTGGCCACCGACGAAGTCGGTCACCAGGCCGCCGGCTTCACGCACCAGCAGTTCGCCCGCGGCGAAATCCCACGGCTTCAGGCCGATTTCGAAGAACCCGTCTACGCGACCGGCGGCCACATAGGCCAGATCCAGCGCGGCGGAACCGGTGCGGCGGAAGTCTGCGCACTGGGTGAACAGCTTGCCGACGATGTTGATGTAAGGCGTGGCGTGCTGTTTGACCTTGAACGGGAAGCCGGTCGCCAGGATGGTGCCATCCAGATCTTTGGCGTTGGTGCCGCGCAGGCGGTAACCGTTGAGCTGTGCGCCCTGGCCGCGAGTGGCGGTGAACAGTTCGTTGCGCATCGGATCGTAGACCACGGCCACTTCAGTACGGCCTTTGATGCGTACGGCGATGGAAACGGAGAAATGAGGGAAACGTTTGATGAAGTTTGCAGTGCCATCCAGTGGATCGATCACCCATTGCACATCGCGATCTTCGCCGATCAGCTCACCGCGTTCTTCGCTCACGATACTGTGTTGCGGATAAGACTTGCGGATGACGTCGATGATCAGATGCTCTGCATCGCGATCGACGTTGGTGACGAAGTCATTGGTCCCTTTCTGGCTCGCTTCTACAGCGTCCGGGGTTTCGTAGTTTTTGGCAATCAGGTTACCGGCCTTGCGCGCAGCGCGCACGGCGATAGTCAGCATCGGATGCATGGGTATCTTCCAACTAGGATGTTAAAGAACAGGAAACGGCGCGAAGTATAGCAGCTGTTCGGCAAATTGCCTATGGCTGTGTTAAGATGCTGCGATTTTCCGCCACGCTCAGAGTTTGTATGCTGCACAATATCCGCATTGTTCTGGTAGAGACTTCACATACCGGCAACATGGGCTCGACCGCCAGAGCCATGAAAACCATGGGTTTAACCAACCTTTATCTGGTTAATCCGCTGATCAAACCCGATTCTCAGGCCATCGCCCTGGCCGCCGGTGCCAGCGACGTGATCGGCAACGCCACTATCGTCGACACCCTCGATGACGCCATCGCCGGCTGTAGCCTGGTGGTGGGCACCAGCGCACGTTCTCGCACCTTGCCGTGGCCGATGCTGGAGCCGCGTGAATGCGGCGTGCGCGCGGTACACGAAGGCGAACACGCGCCGGTGGCGCTGGTGTTCGGCCGCGAACGCGTCGGGTTGACCAACGATGAACTGCAGAAGTGCCACTACCACGTCGCCATTCCGGCCAACCCGGACTACAGCTCGCTGAACCTGGCGATGGCGGTGCAGATCCTGGCGTATGAAGTGCGCGTGGCTTACCTCGATCGCCAACAGGCGGGCGCGCCGCAGCTGGAAGAGACGCCGTATCCGCTGGTGGACGACCTCGAGCGTTTCTATCAGCACCTGGAGCAGACGCTGCAGCGCACCGGCTTTATTCGCCCGTCCCATCCGGGGCAGGTGATGAGCCGCCTGCGTCGGCTGTTCACCCGCGCGCGCCCGGAAGGACAGGAGCTGAATATCCTGCGCGGCATGCTGACGTCGATCGAGAAACAGGATAAACATCAAGGTAATTAATTGATGTGGCATAACGGTGGGCGACAATAGTATTAGTTATCCAAAGGTTATAACATGTATTTTATATACCTTTGTTCTTGCTAAGTTCAAAACGTGCTAATACTTGAGTCAATTACTGGGTTAAATAGTTGACTGTTTTACTCAGGAATGTCAGACTTTCGGCCATATTTGACCAACAGGTAACCATTGAGCTATGAGACTGACATCCAAAGGCCGTTATGCCGTAACCGCTATGCTCGACGTAGCGCTGCATTCCCAGGAAGGGCCGGTGCCACTGGCGGACATTTCCGAACGCCAGGGTATTTCGCTCTCTTATCTGGAACAATTATTCTCCCGTCTGCGCAAGAATGGCCTGGTGGCCAGCGTGCGCGGTCCGGGCGGGGGTTATCTGCTGGGTAAAGACGCGGGTGAGATCGCCGTTGGCGCTGTCATCACTGCCGTCGATGAATCGGTAGATGCAACCCGTTGCCAGGGCAAAGAAGGCTGTCAGGGCGGCGATCGCTGCTTGACCCACGCCCTGTGGCGCGATCTGAGCGAGCGCATCAGCGGGTTCCTGAACAACATTACGCTGGCAGAACTGGTCAATAACCAGGAAGTGCTGGTGGTGGCGGATCGTCAAAACAACGATACGCGCCGCACGGCCAACGGTCGTCCGCAAGAAACTATCAACGTTAATCTGCGCGCATAAGCAGCTGGCGAAATTTTTTTAGTTTTTGGAAGTGATGTACGGAGCACAAGAGCAATGAAATTACCGATTTATCTGGATTACTCAGCAACGACGCCGGTCGACCCGCGCGTTGCTGAGAAGATGATGCAGTTTTTGACCCTGGACGGCACTTTCGGCAACCCGGCTTCCCGTTCCCACCGTTTCGGTTGGCAGGCGGAAGAGGCGGTAGACATCGCCCGTAACCAAATCGCCGAACTGGTGGGCGCCGACCCACGCGAAATCGTCTTCACCTCCGGGGCGACCGAATCCGACAACCTGGCGATCAAAGGCGCTGCCAATTTCTACCAGAAAAAAGGCAAGCACATCATCACCAGCAAAACCGAACACAAAGCCGTGCTGGACACCTGCCGTCAGCTGGAGCGCGAAGGGTTTGAAGTGACCTACCTGGCGCCGCAGAGCAACGGCATCATCAGCCTGCAGGATCTCGAAGCGGCGCTGCGTGATGACACCATTCTGGTCTCCATCATGCACGTCAACAACGAAATCGGCGTGGTGCAGGATATCGAAGCGATCGGTGAAATGTGCCGCGCGCGCGGTATCATCTACCACGTTGACGCCACCCAGAGCGTGGGCAAACTGCCTATCGATCTGAGCAAGCTGAAAGTCGACCTGATGTCGTTCTCCGGCCACAAAATCTATGGCCCGAAAGGCATCGGCGCGCTGTACGTGCGCCGCAAGCCGCGCATCCGCATCGAAGCGCAGGTACACGGCGGCGGTCACGAGCGCGGCATGCGTTCCGGCACCCTGCCTGTCCACCAGATCGTCGGCATGGGCGAAGCTTACCGCATCGCCAAAGAAGAGATGACCGAAGAGATGGCGCGTCTGCGCACCCTGCGCGATCGTCTGTGGAACGGCGTGAAAGATATGGAAGAAGTGTATCTGAACGGCGATCTGGAGCACGGCGCACCGAACATCCTGAACGTCAGCTTCAACTATGTTGAAGGCGAGTCGCTGATCATGGCGCTGAAAGACCTGGCCGTTTCCTCCGGTTCAGCCTGTACCTCCGCCAGCCTCGAGCCGTCCTACGTGCTGCGCGCGCTGGGCATGAGCGATGAATTGGCGCACAGCTCGATCCGTTTCTCCCTGGGGCGTTTCACCACGGAAGAAGAGATCGACTACACCATTCAACTGGTGCGTAAATCCATCGGCCGTCTGCGCGATCTGTCCCCGCTGTGGGAGATGTTCAAGCAGGGCGTGGACATCAACAGCATCGAATGGGCGCATCATTAATTCTCAGGTTTCAGGAGCAAGGTCATGGCTTACAGCGAAAAAGTAATCGATCATTATGAAAACCCGCGTAACGTGGGTTCTTTCGACAACGAAGATCCTACCGTCGGCAGCGGCATGGTAGGGGCGCCGGCCTGCGGCGACGTCATGAAGCTGCAAATCAAGGTTAACGATGAAGGCATCATCGAAGACGCGCGCTTTAAAACTTACGGCTGCGGTTCCGCCATCGCCTCCAGCTCGCTGGTGACCGAATGGATGAAGGGCAAATCGCTGGATCAGGCAGAAGCGATCAAAAACACCCAGATCGCCGAAGAGCTGGAATTGCCGCCGGTCAAAATTCACTGCTCGATCCTGGCTGAAGACGCCATCAAAGCAGCGATTGCCGACTATAAGAGCAAGCATAGCGCCAAGTAATTTGTCTGAGTCGGCCCGGCCGCGCCGGGCTTTGATGTGAAGTGTGAGGTTGTGATGTCTATTACCATGAGCGACAGCGCTGCGCAGCGTGTTCAGGCGTTTTTGACGAACCGCGGCAAAGGTCTCGGCCTGCGTCTGGGAGTGCGAACTTCCGGCTGCTCCGGGATGGCGTACGTGCTGGAATTTGTTGACGAAGCCAACGATGACGACATCGTGTTTGAAGACAAAGGCATCAAGGTGATCATCGACGGCAAGAGCCTGGTCTACCTTGACGGCACCGAGCTTGATTTCGTTAAGGAAGGCCTGAACGAAGGCTTCAAGTTCAACAACCCGAACGTCTCAAGCGAATGCGGCTGCGGCGAGAGTTTCAACGTCTGACAGTCCATCGTGCTCCCCCGTTTCGGCGGGGGAACTTCATCCGCTAACGCCCAGAGCACGCTATGGATTACTTTACTTTATTCGGGCTGCCAGTTCGCTACACCGTGGACGGCAGCCTGCTTGCGTCCCGCTTCCAGGATCTGCAGCGCCAATTCCACCCCGATCGTTTCGCCAACCAGCCGGAGCGCGAACGCCTGATGGCGTTGCAGCAGGCGGCGACCATCAATGAAGCCTACCAGGCGCTGAAGCACCCGTTAAAACGCGCGGAGTATATGCTATCTTTGCACGGCTTCGATCTGGGCAACGAACAGCATACGATGCGCGACACCGCGTTCCTGATGGAACAGCTGGAACTGCGCGAAGAGCTCGACGCCATTGAGCGCAAGCCGGAGGCCGAGCGCCTGCTGGCCGATTTTGGCGCGCGGCTGGCCGTCTCCATCAAACAGCGCAGTGCGCTGATGCTGCAGCAGCTGGATGGCGAGCAATGGGCGGACGCCGCCGACACCGTGCGCAAGCTGCGCTTTTTGGACAAACTCCAGCAACAGGTTGAACAACTCGAAGAAAAACTGCTGGGTTTTGAGTAACACCTTCTGATTCTGATTGTGGAAGCTTCAACATGGCCTTATTACAAATTAGTGAGCCTGGCCTCAGCGCCGCGCCGCACCAGCGACGTCTGGCCGCCGGCATCGACTTAGGCACCACCAACTCGCTGGTCGCCACGGTGCGCAGCGGGCAAGCGGAAACGCTGGCCGACGAACAGGGCCGCCATTTGCTGCCTTCGGTGGTGCATTATCAGGCGGACGCGCAGCGCGTCGGTTGGGAGGCGCGCCAACAGGCGGCGCAGGATCCGGCCAATACCGTCAGCTCCATCAAACGCATGATGGGCCGCTCGTTGGCGGACGTGCAGCAACGTTACCCGAACCTGCCTTATCAATTCCAGGCCAGCGACAACGGCCTGCCGCTGATCGTCACCGCCGCCGGCCCGGTTAACCCGGTCGGCGTCTCCGCCGATATCCTGCGGGCCCTGTCCGCGCGCGCGCAAGCGGCGCTGGAAGGCGATCTGGACGGCGTGGTGATCACCGTTCCCGCCTACTTCGACGACGCGCAGCGCCAGGGCACCAAAGACGCGGCGCGTCTGGCCGGCCTGCACGTCCTGCGCCTGCTGAACGAACCGACCGCGGCGGCGATCGCCTACGGGCTGGATTCCGGTCAGGAAGGGGTGATCGCGGTTTACGATCTGGGCGGCGGCACCTTTGATATCTCCATTCTGCGCCTCAGTCGCGGCGTGTTCGAAGTGCTGGCCACCGGCGGCGATTCTGCGCTGGGCGGCGACGACTTCGATCACCTGCTGGCCGACTGGCTGCGCGAGCAGGCCGGCGTGGCCGATCGCAGCGACCATGGCGTGCAGCGCCAACTGCTGGATGCCGCCATCGCCGCTAAAATCGCGTTGAGCGATGCCGACAGCGTACGCGTTGAAGTGGCCGGCTGGCAGGGCGAGGTGACCCGCACCCAGTTCGAAGCGCTGATCGCTCCACTGGTGAAACGCACGCTGATGGCCTGCCGCCGTGCGCTGAAAGACGCCGGCGTCGCCGCCGACGAGGTGCTGGAAGCGGTGATGGTTGGCGGTTCCACCCGCGTGCCGCTGGTGCGTGAGCAGGTGGGCGCCTTCTTCGGCCGTACGCCGCTGACGTCTATTGATCCGGATAAAGTGGTCGCCATCGGCGCCGCGATCCAGGCCGACATTCTGGTGGGCAACAAGCCGGACAGCGACATGCTGCTGCTGGACGTGATCCCGCTGTCGCTGGGCCTCGAAACCATGGGCGGCCTGGTGGAGAAAGTGATCCCGCGCAACACCACCATTCCGGTGGCGCGCGCGCAGGAGTTCACTACCTTCAAAGACGGCCAGAGCGCGATGATGATCCACGTACTGCAGGGCGAGCGCGAGCTGGTACAGGATTGCCGTTCGCTGGCGCGCTTCACGCTGCGCGGCCTGCCGCCGCTGCCTGCCGGGGGGGCGCACATTCGCGTCACCTTCCAGGTGGATGCCGACGGTCTGCTGAGCGTCACCGCGATGGAGAAATCCACCGGCGTTGAAGCGTCGATCCAGGTCAAGCCGTCGTACGGCCTGTCGGACAGCGAAATCGCCGGCATGATCAAGGATTCGATGGCCAACGCGCAAAGCGACGTGGGCGCGCGCAAGCTGGCGGAGCAACGCGTGGAAGCCGCACGGGTGCTGGAAAGCCTGCAGGGCGCGCTGGCCACCGACGCCGCGCTGCTGAGCGAGGCGGAAAGCCAGGCGATCGCCGCCGCGACCCAGGCGCTGCAGCAGGCGGTGCAGGGGGAAGATCCCGCCGCTATCGAAGACGCCATCAAAACATTAGATGCACAAACGCAAGATTTTGCCGCGCGCCGCATGGACGCTTCCATTCGCCGCGCGCTGGCTGGCCATTCTGTGGATGAGGTTTAACCATGCCTAAAATTGTTTTCCTGCCCCATCAAGATCTTTGCCCGGAAGGGGCGGTTCTGGAAGCCGAAAAAGGGGAGTCGATCCTCAACGTTGCGCTGCGCAACGGCATTGAAATCGAGCACGCCTGCGAGAAATCCTGCGCCTGCACCACCTGCCACTGCATCGTGCGTGAAGGCTTCGATTCGCTGGAAGAGAGCAGCGAGCTGGAAGACGACATGCTGGACAAAGCGTGGGGGCTGGAGCCGGAAAGCCGTCTGAGCTGCCAGGCGCTGGTCGCCGACGAAGATCTGGTGGTCGAAATGCCGCGCTACACCGTCAACCACGCGCGTGAGCATTAATTGTTAGCCGCAGCGCCAATCCGGAGATCATAATGGGACTGAAGTGGACCGACAGCCGAGAAATCGGCGAAGCCCTGTACGACCAATACCCGGACACCGATCCGAAAACCGTGCGTTTTACCGACATGCATCAGTGGATCTGCGATCTGGAAGAGTTCGACGACGATCCGCAGGCTTCCAACGAAAAAATACTGGAAGCGATCCTGCTGGTCTGGTTAGATGAAGCGGAGTAAATAGCGTAACGGGCTGCCATGGGCGGCCCGTTTATTTTGTATCCGACATACCCGTCGTCTTTCAAACCGCAGCGTTGTTACCTGCACGATCACACCCCAGTCACTTACCTGAGTAAGCTCCTGGGGATGCGATCGCTGGGCGCCTAGCTGCAATTTGAAATCCATAGGGTATGCAATAAAGCCCTAATGAAATAATAAAGGGAACATCCGGAGTAAGAAGGCTATGACAACAGAATTCATGCAGGTCACGCTGTCGCAACAACCTGCCGACGCCCGCTGGGGCGAGAAAGCGCTGCTGAGCACCAACGGCGAAGGGATGACCATCCACCTGACCGGGGCCGACAAGCTGGGCGCGATCCAGCGCGCGGGCCGCAAAATTGACGGTCAGGGCATCAAAAATGTCAAACTCGCCGGCGACGGTTGGGACTTGGAAAACAGCTGGGCGTTTTGGCAGGGTTACCGCGGGCCGAAAGGGAAACGCAACGTCGAATGGGCCGAACTGCCGGAAGCCGCGCGTCAGGAGTTGGATAAGCGCCTGAAGATCGTAGACTGGGTGCGCGACACCATCAACATGCCGGCGGAAGAGCTGGGGCCAGAGCAGCTGGCGACCCGCGCCGTTGATCTGATGTGCGACGTCGGCTGCGATGCCGTCAGCTACCGCATCACCAAGGGCGAAGATCTGCGCGAGCAGAACTATGCCGGCATCCACACCGTCGGCCGCGGCTCCGAGCGCCCACCGGTGCTGCTGGCGCTCGACTTCAACCCGACCGGTAACCCGGACGCGCCGGTGTTTGCCTGCCTGGTCGGCAAGGGCATCACCTTCGATACCGGCGGTTATAGCCTGAAGCAGAGCGCCTTTATGGATTCGATGAAGGCTGACATGGGCGGTGCGGCCACCATCACCGGCGCCCTGGCGCTGGCGGCGGCGCGCGGCCTGAAGCAGCGCGTGAAGCTGTACCTGTGCTGCGCCGACAACATGGTCAGCGGCAACGCTTTCAAACTGGGCGACATCATTCGCTACCGCAACGGCAAAACCGTTGAGGTGATGAACACCGATGCGGAAGGGCGCCTGGTGCTGGCCGACGGCCTGATCGACGCTTCTGAGCAGAACCCGCAGCTGATTATCGACTGCGCCACCCTGACCGGCGCGGCCAAAACCGCAGTCGGCAACGACTACCATGCGCTGTTCAGCTTCGACGACGCGCTGGCGCAGGAGCTGCTGAGCAGCGCCGCCGCCGAGCAAGAGCCGTTCTGGCGTCTGCCGCTGGCCGAGTTCCACCGCAGCCAGCTGCCGTCCAACTTCGCCGAGCTGAACAACGTGGCCGGCCCGGCCTACACCGCCGGCGCCAGCACCGCGGCGGCCTTCCTGTCGCACTTCGTCAAGAATTACCAGCAAGGCTGGCTGCACATCGACTGTTCCGCCACCTACCGCAAAGGCGCGGTGGAGCAGTGGTCGGCCGGCGCGACCGGTTTGGGCGTGCGTACCCTGGCCAATCTGCTGCTGAGCAAAGCCAAATAATTGAACGCCCGCCGCGTCGGGCGCTAGAATGCGCATTATCTTCGGGGCCCAGCATGCTGGGCCTCGCTATTTGATCCCTGGAGTTTGCCATGAGTGCCCATCATCACGATGCCGCCCCGAGCGAGAACGAACTTGAACGCCTGCTGAAGCTGGCGGTGACGGAGCCGGCCCACCGCCCGGCGTTCTTCCGTGAATTGCTCGACGCCACGGTGCTGATCCTCGGCGACAGCGAGCAGGTGCAGCAGGACGGCGACATCGCGCTGAACGCGGATACGCCGGTCAATATCCAGCATTGGGAGAAGCAGGACGGCGGCAGCATCATTCCGTTCTTCACCTCGCTGGAAGCGCTGCAGAAGGCCGTTGAGGACGAACAGCCATTTATCGCCATGCCGGCACGGGTGCTGTTCGAAATCACCCAGGGCGCGGATCTGTTCCTCAACCCGAAGGCGGAGTACGGCAAGGAGTTCTATCCGGAAGAGGTGGCGATGCTGCTGGCGACCGGCGGCGTCGTCAAACCGGTGGAGCATTACGTCGACAAAGAGACCCAAATCCTGCTGGGGCAGCCCGAAGAGTACCCGTCGGCGATGGTGGATGCGTTGACCACGCTGTTCAGCCAGCGCAAGCCGGTGCGCCGCGCGTTTCTGGCGCTGATGCACGACCAGGCGGCGGATGAGAAGCCGAATTTGCTGATCGGGCTGGAAGTGGACGCCGAGCCGGCGGAGATCGAGGCGTTGATCAACGAGGCCGGCAGCGTCGCCAGCGAAACGGCGCCGAACGACGAACCGGTGGATTTCTGCCTGGTGTCGGAGAAGGAGCGCGGCATCAGCCACTATCTGATCTCCCATACGCAGCCGTTTTATCAGCGCCGCTGGGGCAGCTGGCTGCGCAATTTGATCCCGTCTACCGACAAGACCCAGTAGCGCCACCACGTTGTCGAAAATGGCCCATGAAGATCATATTTTTTTAATGAAATGTTGATTTTCCCGTAGGCAAGCGTTAACGGCGCACATATAATCTGCGCCACTTGAGAAGGCCGGCAACATTGCAGACCGGCCTGTTTTGGAAGTCATACAGAGGCCATCATGACCGTAGAACGTACCTTTTCCATCGTTAAACCAAACGCTGTAGCCAACAACGACATCGGCGCTATCTATGCTCGTTTCGAGCGCGCCGGTTTCAAAATCATCGCCGCTAAAATGCTGCGTCTGACTCGCGAACAAGCTGAAGGCTTCTACGCTGAGCACAAAGGCCGTCCATTCTTCGACGGTCTGGTTGAGTTCATGACCTCCGGCCCAATCATGGTGCAGGTTCTGGAATCTGAAAACGCCGTGCAGCGCAACCGTGACATCATGGGCGCAACCAACCCGGACAACGCCCTGGCCGGCACCCTGCGTGCCGACTACGCGGACAGCTTCACCGCTAACGCCGTTCACGGTTCCGACTCCGTTGAATCCGCACAGCGCGAAATCGCTTACTTCTTCAACGAAAGCGAAATCTGCGCACGTTAATCGTGCCGTTTCTTAGCTGATAACCAGGCATTCACCGGCTGAAACAATAAAAATGCCCTGAATGCCTTTCAGCCGTAGCCACCCGCTACTAAAATTTGTACAATGCCGCGCCCCTGATAAGACGACTTGTCAGGGGCGTGTTTTTAGTGCCGCCACCCGAACCATGCGGGCTGAAATGCACAACTTACTGTCCATTCTTTAGCGCCATAACGTGTAATAACGAGGCCAGAGATCATTATGTTAGAACCCATCACGTCCGAGCACACCGTGTCTGAAAATAATTCGCTGACTACTCCCTCCGTTAACGTGGAGCAACCGGCTGCGGCCAAAATCAACCTGCTGGACCTGAACCGCCAGCAAATGCGCGAGTTCTTCGCCGAAATGGGCGAGAAACCGTTCCGCGCCGATCAGGTGATGAAGTGGATTTACCACTACTGCTGTGACGATTTCGAGCAGATGACCGACATCAACAAAGTCCTGCGCGGCAAGCTGCAGCGCGTGGCGGAAATCCGCGCGCCGGAAGTGGCGGAAGAACAGCGTTCGGCCGACGGCACCATCAAGTGGGCGATTAAAGTCGGCGATCAGCAGGTCGAAACCGTGTACATCCCGGAAGCCGACCGCGCGACGCTGTGCGTCTCCTCGCAGGTAGGCTGCGCGCTGGAGTGTAAATTCTGTTCGACGGCGCAGCAGGGCTTCAACCGCAACCTGCGCGTGTCGGAAATCATTGGCCAGGTGTGGCGCGCGGCGAAAATCATCGGCGCGCTGAAGGTGACCGGCCAACGTCCGATCACCAACGTGGTGATGATGGGGATGGGCGAGCCGCTGCTCAACCTGAACAACGTGGTGCCGGCGATGGAAATCATGCTGGACGACTTCGGCTTTGGCCTGTCCAAACGCCGCGTGACCCTGTCTACCTCCGGCGTGGTGCCGGCGCTGGACAAGCTGGGCGACATGATCGACGTGGCGCTGGCGATTTCGCTGCACGCGCCGAACGACACCATCCGCGATGAGATCGTGCCGATCAACCGCAAGTACAACATCGAGACCTTCCTGTCCGCGGTGCGTCGCTATCTGGAGAAATCCAACGCCAATCAGGGCCGCGTGACCGTCGAGTACGTGATGCTGGATCATATCAACGACAGCACCGACGATGCGCATCAACTGGCGGAAGTGCTGAAAGACACGCCGTGCAAGATCAACCTGATCCCATGGAACCCGTTCCCGGGCGCCCCCTACGGCCGCAGCTCCAACAGCCGGGTGGATCGTTTCTCCAAGGTGTTGATGGAATACGGCTTTACGACTATTGTTCGTAAAACCCGTGGTGACGATATCGACGCCGCCTGCGGGCAACTGGCGGGTGAAGTGATCGACCGTACCAAGCGTACCCTGAAGAAGAAAATGGCTGGGGAACCTATCAACGTACGGGCGGTCTGAATCCTATAACACCATTTTTTGTTATCTAACAGCCTGTTATGCGCAAGCATGTCGCTGGTGGGCGTTAGCTGACGGCCGATAAGGAAATGAATGCGGGCATGAAGCTGAAACTGTGGGGTGTGTGGCTGGCGGCCGGGTTGTTGGCCGGGTGTTCCGGTTCAGCGCCGGAAAAGGAAGCACAAGTCTCTGAGGCGGGCCAGACGCGGTTGCAACTGGGCCTGGAGTACCTGCAGCAAGGCGACATGGACGCCGCGCGCCAGAACCTGGAAAAGGCGCTGGACGCGGCCCCGCAGGATTACCGCACGCAGTTGGGCATGGCGCTCTATGAGCAGCGGATCGGTGAAAATGCCGCAGCCGAACAACGTTATCGACAAGCGCTCAAACTTGCGCCAGGCAATGGCACCGTATTGAATAATTACGGTGCGTTTCTTTGCGGTTTAGGGCAGTATGTACCGGCGCAACAGCAGTTTAGCGCTGCGGCGCTGGCGCCCGATTATGGCCAGGTCGCCGACAGCCTGGAAAACGCAGGTTACTGTTTTCTCAAGGCCGGACAAAACGATGAGGCGCGCACGCTGTTAAGCCGCGCGCTGAAGGTCGATCCGGACAAAGGCACTCCGCTGTTGGCGGAGGCCGAAAAGCAATTTGGAGAAGGGAAGCGCGCCCAGTCGCAACTTTTATTGGATGTTTATCAGCATGTTCTGCCGGCCAGCGCCAGCAGCTTATGGTTACAGATTCGTTTCGCCGCGTTAGCCGGCCGTCAGGATAGCGTTCAACGCTATGGCAAGCAGCTAGCGCGAAGTTTTCCACAATCCAAACAGTACCAGCAGTTCTTAGCTAATGAATACTGAAGCCTCCCAAGATAAAACCGTATCCATGACGACGGGCCAGCGCCTGCGTCAGGCCCGTGAGCAACTCGGGCTGAGCCAACAGACCGTTGCAGAACGCCTGTGTCTCAAAATGTCCACCGTGCGCGATATCGAGGAAGACAGCGTGTCTGCTGACCTCGCGTCCACCTTCGTGCGCGGCTACATCCGTTCCTACGCCAAGCTGGTGCATTTGCCGGAAGACGAACTGCTGCCGATGCTGGCCAAGCAGGCGCCGTTGAAGATGGCGAAAGTGGCGCCGATGCAAAGCTTCTCGCTGGGCAAGCGCCGCAAGAAACGCGACGGCTGGCTGATGAGCTTCACCTGGCTTATCGTGTTCGTGGTGATCGGCCTGACCGGCGCCTGGTGGTGGCAAAACCACAAGGCCCAGCAGGAAGAGATCGCCACCATGGCCGATCAGTCCTCCGCGCAGCTTTCACAGAATAACGAAGGGCAGTCCGTGCCGCTGACCGACGGCAACGCCGACGCCGGCACCAACGTGCCGTTGACCGACAACAGCGCTGCGCCGGCCGATGCCGGCGCAGCGGCTCAGGCACCGGCGGCTACCGCTCAGGTGCCGGGCACGGCTCAGCAGCAGCCTGCCGTGGTGTCGCCAAGCCAGACTACCCTGCCGGAAACCACCCCGGCGGCACAAGCGCCGCTGCCGACCGCCGATGCGGGCGTGGCTGCGCCCGCAGCCGATCCAAATGCGCTGGTAATGGACTTCTCCGCCGACTGCTGGCTGCAGGTGAGCGACGCGAGTGGTAAAACGCTGTTCAGCGGCACCCAGAAGAAGGGCGGCAAGCTGAACCTGGCCGGCACCGCGCCGTATAAACTGACCATCGGCGCGCCGGCGGCAGTACAGATCCAGTATCAGGGTAAACCGGTTGATTTAAGCCGGTTCGTTAAGTCAAACCGTGTTGCTCGCCTGACCGTCGCCGCGCAGTAATCGCGCGGCCCCGGTCGTGATGTCAGAGCAGCAATGGAGAGTAAGTAATGCATAACCAAGCGCCCATCAACCGTCGAAAATCTACACGCATTTACGTCGGCAAGGTGCCTATTGGTGATGGCGCGCCGATTGCCGTGCAGTCGATGACCAACACCCGTACCACCGATGTTGAAGCAACGGTTAATCAGATCAAAGCGCTGGAGCGCGTGGGCGTCGACATCGTCCGCGTTTCGGTTCCTACCATGGACGCCGCCGAGGCGTTCAAGCTGATCAAGCAGCAGGTCAACGTGCCGCTGGTCGCCGATATCCATTTCGATTATCGCATCGCGCTGCAGGTTGCCGAATACGGCGTAGACTGCCTGCGCATCAACCCGGGCAACATCGGTAACGAATCGCGCATTCGCTCGGTGGTGGACTGCGCCCGCGACAAGAACATCCCGATTCGCATCGGCGTCAACGGCGGCTCGCTGGAGAAAGATCTGCAGGAAAAGTACGGCGAACCGACGCCGGAAGCGCTGCTGGAATCTGCCATGCGCCACGTGGACATCCTCGATCGCCTCAACTTCGACCAGTTCAAGGTCAGCGTCAAGGCGTCGGACGTGTTCCTGGCGGTGCAATCTTACCGCCTGCTGGCCTCGCGCATCGATCAGCCGCTGCATCTGGGCATCACCGAAGCCGGCGGCGCACGCAGCGGGTCGGTCAAATCGGCCATCGGCCTGGGCATGCTGCTGTCTGAAGGCATCGGCGACACCCTGCGCATCTCGCTGGCGGCGGATCCGGTCGAAGAAGTGAAGGTCGGTTTCGATATCCTGAAGTCGCTGCGCATCCGCGCGCGCGGCATCAACTTCATCGCCTGCCCGACCTGTTCGCGTCAGGAGTTCGACGTGATCGGCACGGTGAACGCGCTGGAGCAGCGCCTGGAAGACATCATCACGCCGATGGACGTTTCGATCATCGGCTGCGTGGTGAACGGCCCGGGCGAAGCGCTGGTGTCCACCATGGGCGTGACCGGCGGCCACAAGAAGAGCGGCTTCTATGAAGACGGCGTGCGCCAGAAAGAGCGTTTCGACAACGAACAGATGATCGACCAGCTGGAAGCGAAAATTCGCGCCAAGGCCGCGATGATGGACGAAAGCAACCGCATCACGGTCAACCTGCTGGAAAAATAAGCGTTATCGCTACGCGGCGGGCCTGTTGGCCCGCTTGTTTATGAACCTGAAGGGCAGAAAACCGCATCCGCGTTGAATACCGGGCGGCAAAGTCCCTATAATCGGGTTCATTTTTACAGACAACGGACAGAGAACTCACGTGGCAAAGAACATTCAAGCCATTCGCGGCATGAACGACTACCTGCCGGAAGAAACGGCATTATGGCAGCGTATTGAAGGCACCCTCAAGCAGGTGCTGGGCAGCTACGGTTACAGCGAAATCCGGTTGCCGATTGTAGAGCAGACCCCGTTATTCAAACGCGCGATCGGCGAAGTGACCGACGTCGTGGAAAAAGAGATGTATACCTTCGAAGACCGCAACGGCGAAAGCCTGACGCTGCGTCCGGAAGGGACGGCTGGCTGCGTGCGCGCCGGCATCGAACATGGTCTGCTGTACAATCAGGAACAGCGTCTGTGGTACATCGGCCCGATGTTCCGCTACGAGCGCCCGCAGAAGGGCCGCTACCGTCAGTTCCATCAGCTGGGTGCGGAAGTGTTCGGCCTGCAAGGCCCGGACATCGACGCCGAGCTGATCTTGCTGACGGCCCGCTGGTGGAAAGCGCTGGGCATCGCCGAGCACGTCAAGCTGGAGCTGAACTCCATCGGTTCGCTGGAGGCACGCGCCAACTACCGCGACGCGCTGGTGGCGTTCCTGGAGCAGCACGTCGAGGTGCTGGACGAAGACTGCAAACGCCGCATGTACAGCAACCCGCTGCGCGTGCTGGACTCCAAGAATCCTGAGGTGCAGGCGCTGTTGAACGACGCGCCGCGCCTGTCCGAGTACCTGGACGAAGAATCCCGTGCTCACTTCGCCGGTCTGTGTGAACTTTTGGCGCAGGCAGGTATCCCATATACCGTTAACGAGCGCCTGGTGCGCGGTCTGGATTACTACAACCGCACCGTGTTTGAGTGGGTAACCACCAGCCTGGGCGCGCAGGGCACCGTCTGCGCGGGCGGCCGTTACGACGGCCTGGTCGAGCAATTGGGCGGCCGTGCCACCCCGGCGGTCGGTTTCGCCATGGGCCTCGAGCGCCTGGTGTTGCTGGTGCAGGCGGTTAACCCGGAATTCAAGGCGCCGTCGGCTATCGACGTGTACGTCATCTCTTCCGGCGCGGGCACCCAGAGCGCGGCGATGCAGCTGGCTGAACAGGTGCGCGATGCGGCGCCGCAGCTGAAGCTGATGACCAATTACGGCGGCGGCAACTTCAAGAAGCAGATCACTCGTGCGGACAAATGGGGCGCGCGCATCGCGCTGATCCTGGGTGAGAGCGAAGTGGCGGCGCAGCAGGTGGTGGTGAAAGACCTGCGCAGTGGTGAACAAGAAACGCTGGCGCAAAGCGAAGTCGCTGCGCGTCTGGCTTTGATGTTAGGTTAAGGAGAAGGACACCGTGGAAGTCTATACCACTGAAAACGAACAAGTCGACGCACTGCGTCGGTTCTTTGCCGAGAACGGCAAAGCGCTGGCGGTGGGCGTGGTGCTCGGAATTGGTGCCCTGGTTGGCTGGCGTTACTGGCAGAGCCATGAAAACTCCAACATGATGGCTGCGTCGCAATCCTATCAGGAAGCCAGCGATCGTCTGGCGGCCGGCAAGCCGGATGACGTGGCTGCCGCGGAGAAATTTGTCCAGGCTAACGGCAACAGCTACGGCGTATTGGCCGCGCTGCAGTTGGCCAAGCACTTTGTCGAACAGAATGATTTCGCCAAGGCGGAACAACAACTGGCGCTGGCGCAGGGCCAGACCAAAGACGACAACCTGTTGGCGATGATCGATCTGCGTCTGGCGCGCGTCCAGCTGCAGGAGAAAAAGCTGGATGAAGCGCTGAAAACGCTGGATGGCGTGAAAGGCGAAGGCTGGGCGGCGATGATGCAGGATGTGCGCGGCGATGTGCTGCTGGCCAAGGGCGACGCCAAGGGCGCGCGCGAAGCTTACAGCAAAGGCATTGAGTCCAACGCTTCTCAGGCGCTGCAGGTTCTGCTGCGCATGAAATTGAATAACTTGTCCAGCTAAGGGGAATTCCCATGCAATTGCGTAAAACACTCTTGGTCGGACTGGTTTCCGCTGCCTTGCTGAGTGGTTGCTCGCTGTTTAACAGCGAAGAAGACGTGGTTACCATGTCGCCGTTGCCGAAAGTTGAAAATCAGTTTACGCCGAACAAGGCGTGGAGCACCTCGGTGGGCGACGGTATCGGTGAGTATTACTCCCACCTGCGTCCGGCCTATCAGGACAGCACCATTTACGCCGCCGATCGCTTCGGCATCGTGAAAGCGATGGACGCCGACAGCGGCAACGAGAAGTGGAAGGTCAATCTCTCAGAGAAGACCGGCTTCTTCTCCAGCAACCTGTCTGCGCTGCTGTCGGGCGGCCTGACGGTCGCGGGTGACAAGGTTTACGTCGGCAGCGAAAAAGCGGTGGTTTACGCATTGAACACCGCCGACGGTGCCATCGCCTGGCAGACCAAAGTGGCCGGTGAAGCGATCTCCCGTCCGGTTGTCAGCGACGGCATGGTGTTGGTGCACACCTCCAACGGCATGCTGCAGGCGCTGAACGAAGCCGATGGCGCGGTGAAGTGGACGGTTAACCTGGACATGCCTTCGCTGTCGCTGCGCGGTGAATCCGCGCCGGCCGTCGCCTTTGGCGCCGCCATCGTCGGCGGTGACAACGGCCGCGTCAGCGCCGTGTTGATGCAGCAGGGTCAGATTATCTGGCAACAGCGCATTTCCCAGCCGAGCGGCGCAACCGAAATCGATCGCCTGAACGACGTGGATACCACGCCGGTGATCGTTGATGGCGTGGTCTACGCGCTGGGTTACAACGGCAACCTGACGGCGCTGGATCTGCGTTCCGGCCAGATTATCTGGAAACGCGAGCTGGGTTCGGTGAACGATTTCATCGTCGACGCGGGCCGCATCTACCTGATCGACCAGAACGATCGCGTAGTCGCGCTCAGCACCGAAGGCGGCGTGACCGTATGGACGCAGAGCGATCTGCTGCACCGCAACCTGACGCCGCCGGTGATGTATAATGGTTATCTGGTGACCGGTGACGCCGAAGGCTATCTGCACTGGATCAACACCACCGATGGCCGTTTTGTCGCCCAGCAGGAAGTGGACAGCTCCGGCTTCCTGTCTGCGCCGATGGTGGCCGGCGACAAGCTGGTCATCCAGGCTCGCGGCGGGAAAGTTTACGCTTTCACCCGCTAACGCCGCTCGTCGTGACCCTTCTTGCGCCCGAAAGATTTCGGGTTGCAGCCAGGCGGCAAGCGCATGAGCCCTCGGGAGCTTAGTGAACTAAGTGACCGAGGCGAAGGTGCGCAGACAAGGTCGCTGTGGCGCGAAAGATGAAGGGGAAAACGGCTCCTGAATGTTCAGGGGCCGTTTCGTATTTTATAAGCTGCACCGCTGGTGTCTATCCACAGTGCAGTAACGCATTGATTATTAAGTAATGAGGCTTCAACAATGATACCTGTCGTCGCGCTGGTCGGGCGCCCGAATGTGGGTAAATCCACCTTGTTCAACCGTTTAACCCATACGCGTGATGCGCTGGTGGCGGATTTCCCGGGGCTGACGCGTGACCGCAAGTATGGTCGTGCTGAAATCGAAGGCAATGAATTCATCATCGTCGATACCGGCGGTATCGACGGCACCGAAGACGGCGTTGAAACGCGCATGGCCGGTCAGTCGCTGCTGGCGATCGAAGAAGCGGACATCGTGCTGTTCATGGTCGACGCCCGCGCCGGCCTGATGCCGGCGGATCAGGGCATCGCCCAACACCTGCGCAGCCGCCAGAAAGCGACCTTCCTGGTGGCCAACAAGACCGACGGGCTGGATCCGGATACCGCCACCGCCGATTTCTACTCGCTCGGCCTGGGTGAAGTGTTCGCTATCGCCGCTTCCCACGGCCGCGGCGTGACCCAGCTGATCGAACACGTGCTGGTGCCGTTCGTGCCGGAAAAACCGGAAGACGTCGAGCTGACCGAGGAAGAGGCCAACGCCGCTTACTGGGCCGAGCAAAACGGCGAAACGCTGGAAGGCGAAGAAGACGAAGAGCCGGAAGAAGAGTTTAACCCGCAGGATCTGCCGATCAAACTGGCGATCGTCGGTCGCCCGAACGTTGGTAAGTCTACGCTCACTAACCGTATCCTCGGCGAGGAGCGCGTGGTGGTGTACGACATGCCGGGCACCACCCGCGACAGCATCTACATTCCGATGGTGCGCGACGAACGCGAATATGTGCTGATCGACACCGCCGGGGTGCGTAAACGCGGCAAGGTGACTGAAACCGTCGAGAAGTTCTCGGTGATCAAAACCCTGCAGGCGATTGAAGACGCCAACGTCGTGCTGCTGGTGATCGACGCGCGTGAAGGCATCTCCGATCAGGATCTTTCGCTGCTCGGCTTTATCCTCAATAGTGGGCGCTCACTGGTGATTGCGGTCAACAAGTGGGACGGCATGAGCGAAGAAGATCGCGAGCACGTGAAAGAGATGCTCGATCTGCGTCTGGGCTTCGTCGACTTCGCGCGCGTGCACTTCATTTCCGCGCTGCACGGCAGCGGCGTCGGCAACCTGTTCGAATCGGTACAGGAAGCCTACGAGTGCGCAACCCGTCGCGTAAACACCTCGATGCTGACCAAAATCATGCAGATGGCGGTTGACGATCACCAGCCGCCGTTGGTGCGCGGCCGCCGCGTGAAGCTGAAATATGCCCACGCCGGCGGTTACAACCCGCCGATCGTGGTGATCCACGGCAACCAGGTCAGCGATCTGGCCGATTCGTACAAACGCTACCTGATGAACTACTTCCGCCGCTCGCTGAACGTGATGGGGACGCCGATCCGCATCCAGTTCAAAGAGGGGGACAACCCGTTCGCCGGCAAACGCAACCTGCTGACGCCGACCCAGATGCGCAAGCGCAAGCGCCTGATGAGCCACCTGAAAAAGAGCAAGTAATCGCTCATGAGGGGCGCGGCAGTGATGCCGCGCCCCTTTTTTATTGGCCCGAAATCGTTTTATTATCTGAAGATTACCTCGCCTACCTGAAGGAACACCATGTCCTGGGAAACCTGGAGTTTTGCGTTCAACGTCACCGTGCCGAATTTATTGATGATGCTGCTGGGGATCCTGCTGCGCCATTGGCGCCTGATGGATGACCGCTTTGTCGACGGCGCGACCCGCCTGGTGTTCAATCTGGCGCTGCCGTGCCTGCTGTTTTTCAGCATCGCCACCAACCACCCGCAGCTGCTCGACAACCTGCCGCTGGTGTTGTTCGGCGCGGTTGGCACGCTGGCGACCTTCCTGCTCTTGGAGCTGGCCGCCAAGTGGTTGGTGAAAGAACCGCGTGAGCGCGGGGTGTTCGTGCAGGGCGGTTTCCGCGCCAATACCGCCATCGTCGGCCTGGCCTACGCCATGACCGCCTACGGCAGCGAAGGCATTGCGCTCGCCTCGCTGTACCTGACGGTGACGGTGATCCTGTTCAACGTGCTGTCGGTCATCACCCTCACGCGCAGCCTGCAGGGCGGGCAGGGCAAGAAAATCAGCCACCTGTCGCTGCTGCGCAGCATCGTTACCAACCCGCTGATCATCGGCCTGGTGTGCGGGCTGCTGTATGCGCAAACCGGGCTGGGCATCCCGACCGTGATCCGCCAGACCGGCAGCTATATCTCCGCGCTGTCGTTGCCGCTGGCGCTGCTGTGCACCGGCGCCAGCCTGGATTTTCGCGCCATGTTCCGCTCGTCCAACGTGGCGGCGCTGTCGTCGGCGGCCAAGCTGTTTCTGGTGCCGTGCCTGATGACGCTGGCCGGCTGGCTGTGCGGGTTTCAGGGGGCGGCGCTCGGCATTATCTTCCTGTTTTCCGCCACGCCGACCGCTTCGGGCAGCTATGTGATGACGCGTGCCATGGGCGGTAACGCCACGCTGGCGGCCAACATTATTGCCATCACCACCGTCGGTTCGTTCTTTACCACCGCGTTGGGGATCTATTTCTTGCGCTCATGGGGCGCGATTTAACCTGGAGTCGTTATGGAAGCGCACTGTCCGCAATGCAGTCAGACCATGAAGTGGGTAGCGGGTCACTACCATTGTGAAGCCTGCCTCCGCGATTATCGGCAGCTGGCGAGCTGCCCGGAGTGCGGGCAGCCGCTGCAAGAATTGAAAGCCTGCGGGGCGGTGGATTACCTGTGCCAGAACGGGCACGGGCTGATCTCCAAAAAAAGGGTGAATTTCAGCTATCAGCCGCTGTAAGCCCTCATTCATCCACCTGGCCGGTTTTCCACAGATCCACCAGCGCCTGCGGCGCGCTGCTTTCCGGGATTAACAGTACGATCTCAGTGCTCAGGGTGGGGCTGGTGTAGTTGATTTGCACGCGGTAGTAGCGCTGGTCGCCGCAGCCGGGGGAGGTGGGCTGGCCTTCTTCCTGCGCATAGGGCAGCGTCTGGTTCAGCAACTGATTCAGGCGCTGCCGCTGCTCCGGCGTGATATCGGCCAGCGCGATGCGGCGCTGGCCCGCCAGTTTGGGAATGTAGGCGAAGCCTCCCTCGCGCGCCAGCTCAATGACCGTATCCTGATTGAGCGTCGGCAGCGGTTTCATTATTCCACCCCCACCTGATGCCAGGCTTGCTGCACCTTGTCTGCCACGCTCTGGTCGAAACGCGCTTGCGCATGTTTCACCGTGGCGCGGGCGAAGGTGGCGAAGTCGGCGTTTTGCGGCAGCGCTTTGTCGCACACCGTGTCATCCCAGACGTAGCCGGCTTTCTCCCAGGCGAAGCCGCCCAGCGCCGTCGCCGCCAGGTAGAAGGCGCGGTTGGGGATGCCGGAGTTGAGGTGTACGCCGCCGTTGTCTTCCTTGGTCTGGATATAATCCTTCATGCTGGCGGGCTGCGGGTCTTTGCCCAGCAGCGGATCGTCGTAGGCGGTGCCGGGTGCCGACATCGAGCGCAGCCCTTTGCCTTTGATGCCCTTGGCGAGCAGCCCGGCGCCGATCAGCCAGTCGGCTTTATCGGCGGTTTGCTGCAGGTGGAACTGCTTGACCAACGAGCCGAACACGTCGGACAACGACTCGTTGAGCGCCCCGGACTGCTGGTAGTAGATCAGCCCGGCTTCGCTCTCGGTCACGCCGTGCGCCAGCTCGTGGCCGACCACGTCGATGGCGATGGTGAAACGGTTGAAGATCTCGCCGTCGCCGTCGCCGAACACCATCTGCTGGCCGTTCCAGAAAGCGTTCTGGTACTCCTTGCCGTAGTGCACGCTGCCAACCAGCGGCAGCCCTTTATTATCCAGTGAATTGCGGCGGTAGGCCTGCCAGAAGAAATCGTAGGTGACGCCGAGATAGTCGTAGGCTTCGTCCACCGCCACGTCGTGGTTGCTGGGCTGGCCCTCTTTGCGCACCTGTTTGCCGGGCAGCTGGGTGCCGTTCTGGGCGTCGTAGATATCGCGGAGCGCTTCACCGGCTCGGGCGTTTTTCTCGGTCGGCGAACGCAGCGGCTTATTGCCGAGCAGGCTTTGCACGTGGTTCAGCGTGTGCAGCGCGCAGTCGCGCTGCGGGGCGTTGCCGTGTTCAATGATGCGGCGCAGCATGTAGGGAGGAATGACGGAACGCATGCGCTGGGCTGGCATAGTGGCTCTCCTTAGGCAAAAATTTTACCTCATCGAATGAATGCACTGTGCCTAAGTGTAGCCTACTCGTCATAAAGCCTGTGGTCATGCGTGCTCACCGCCGGCGCGGTCTTGTGCGGGCTGATGCGCCGCACCGAGGCGCGTACCGCCAGCCGGCCGTGCAGCAGCAGATTGCACGGCGGCGCGTCGGCGCGCAGCATGCGCCGCTGCAGCAGTTGGATCGCCTCGTAGCCCAGCTCATCGCGCGGAACCTGCACCGAGGTCAGCGGCACATCGTGGATTTCCGCCAGGTTGAAGCCGTCGGTGCTCATCACCGAGACGTCGCCCGGCACGTTCAGCCCCCGCTTGTTGAGCGCCTTGACCGCCCCGACCGCCATGTAGTCGCCGCCGGCCAGGATCGCCGTCGGCAGCGGGGAGTGGCCGTGGAGGCCATCGAGATAGGTGGTCAGCGCCTGCTCAGCCTCTTCACTGCCGAAGCCGGAGGTGGTGACCAGATGGCGGCCGTCGTCGAACGGCAAATGATGCCGGGCGTAGGCCTGCCGGATGCCCGCCAGCCGCAGCTCCATGGTGTGGCGGCGCAGACACTGCAGGTTGAGGATATGGCTGTGCCCCTGCTGGAACAGGTAGCTGGCGGAGTAATCACCGATCAGCTGATGATCCGGCGAGACGCTGTCCAGCCGCATCTGCCGATCGCTGCAGTTGATCAGTACGCAGGGCTTGTGCAGATCGGCGGCCAGGGTGTGGATATGCGCGTCGTCGATGCCGATGATCAGCGCCGCTTCGGTGTGCGGGTCGCTTATCTTTTCCAGAAACAGCGCACCGTCGCTGTGTTGCTCTTCCAGCCCGCAGTAGCGGATGCGCACCTCGTGCTCCATCAGCGCGGCGGCGATACCCTGAATGACCTTGTAGTAGAAGATGTCGGTGCGCACGTCGAACGCGCGCTGCGGCGCGAACACCATCACGTTGTTCAGCATCAGCCGGCCGCTGGAAATACCCTGCAGAATGCCGTTTTGCTGCGCACAGTCCAGCACCTTGCGGCGCGCCTCGGCGCTGGTGTTGGCCTTGCCCGCCAGCACGCGGGAAACGGTGCTGATCGACAACCCGGTTTGGCGAGCGATCTCCTGAATTTTCAGCTTTCCGTTCATTCTGTGATCTCCTTCAAATTCGTCCATGAGAATATTTTCACCGCGGGTTTTCAGCGTCTTGACCGGCTTTCATACCCATTATGACTATTTTTTCACCCGCCTGTGAAAATCTTTGCAAAAAACCCCGTTTCGCTGCGCGCTCTCGCTGAGTAGTCTGCATTGGTACACCAATTTTAGCGACCTGTCAGTCCAATTTTAACGGTGTGCGAAAAAGAAAACAAAAAATAAATCATGGGGTTGTGATTGTCTGTCGGTCAATGATACGGCGCCGACCCGTTTTCACCGTCCCTGGTTTGATAGCACAACGTACCCTACCAAAACGCGCGTTGCCGTCGCCGGCGGCCGCGGGGAGAGAACCGATGAGTGTGGAGATCAATCAGGCGGTCGCGCAGAGCGGCCGGCGCAAGTTCAAATCGCTGCGCTGGTGGATGCTGGCGCTGTTCTTGCTGGGCGTCACGGTCAACTACATCACCCGCAACTCGCTGGGCATTTTGGCGCCGGAGCTGAAAACCAGCCTGAACATGAGCACCGAGCAATATGCCTGGGTGGTGGCGTCGTTCCAGCTGGCCTACACGGTGTTTCAGCCGATCTGCGGCTGGCTGATCGACGTTATCGGCCTGAAGATGGGCTTTCTGATCTGCGCCGGCATTTGGGCGGTGGTATGCATGCTGCACGCCGGCGCCGGCAGCTGGCTGCAACTGGCCATTCTGCGCTTCTTCATGGGGGGCGCGGAGGCGGCGGCCACCCCGGCCAACGCCAAGGCGATCTCCGACTGGTTCCCGAAGAAGGAGCGGCCGATCGCCGCCGGCTGGGCGGGCGTCGGTTTCTCCATCGGCGCCATGCTGGCGCCGCCGATCATCGTCATCGCTCACGTCTCCTTCGGCTGGCAGGGCGCCTTCCTGTTCTCCGGCGGGCTGGCGCTGATCTGGGTGGTGCTGTGGTGGCTGTTCTACCACTCGCCGCAGCAGCACCCGAACCTCAGCCAGCAAGAGCTGGATCTGATCCGCGAAGACAACGAGCCGGTGCTGCCGAAGCTGCCGTTCCTCACCTCGCTGGCCAGCCTGTGCAAGAACAAGAAGTTCTACGGCATCGCCATCCCGGCCTTTCTCGCCGAACCGGCCTGGGCGGTGTTCAGCTTCTGGGTGCCGCTGTACCTGGCCACCGAACGCGGCATGGATCTGAAACAGATTGCGATGTTCGCCTGGTTACCGTTCCTGGCGGCGGATATCGGCAGCGTCGCCAGCGGCTATCTCACCACCCTGTACCGCAAATGGTTCGGCTGCAGCCGCGTCAACTCGGTGGTTGCCAGCTCGGTGACCGGCGCTTTCCTGATGGTGTCGCTGGCGTTCGTGGCGATCGCTCAAGATCCCTATGTGGCGATCGCGCTGATCTCGATCGGCGGCTTCGGCCACCAGGTGATCTCCTGCATGCTCAGCGCCTTGGTGGTGGAATCGTTCGATAAAAACCAGATGGCGACGGTCAACGGCATGCGCGGCTCCAGCGCCTGGATCGCCAGCTTCCTGTTCACGCTGCTGATCGGCGCGGTATCCGACACCATCGGCTTCAACCCGCTGTTCATCGCCATGGGTTTCTTTGACCTGATTGGCGCCCTGTTCCTGATTGCCCTGATCGCCGAACGCGGCGGTAAGAAAACACCTTCACACAGCTAAGTGGAATGCTTATGAAAACCTTGAAAAACTGGACGTTGGCGGCGCAGCATGCCGACCACGTTGAGCTGCTGGTCGATGAACGCCACCGTTTCTGCCTGTACGTGCTGGAAAACGATCTGTTCCGCGTGTTGATCAAACGTGAGGGCGGGCTGGCGCTGGATCGCACCTGGAGCATCGCGCCGCAGGAGGATGTGCCCTGGGAGGGGCGCGATCGGCTCAGCGTCGCCGGTTTCAGCCTGCCGGGCTATCAGCTGCGCCAGGAGGGCGATCGGCTGGTGGTCAGCACGCCGCGGCTGCGCGTGACGGTGCATCAGCCGCTGTGGCTGGAATGGGAGCACTGCAACGCCGCCGGCGAATGGCGGCCGCTGGCGGCGGACCGGCCGACCAGCGCCTACCTGCTCAATGCGCACGGCGACGGCGTGGCGCACTACCAGCGGCGTTTTGCCGATGAGCGCTATTACGGCCTGGGGGAGAAAGCCGGCGATCTGGAGCGCACCGGCCGCCGCTTCGAGATGCGTAACCTGGACGCCATGGGCTACAACGCCGCCAGCACCGATCCGCTGTACAAACACATTCCGTTCACCATTACCCGTGGGCCGGAGGCGAGCTTCGGCCTGTTTTACGACAACCTGAGCAGCTGCTGGCTGGATCTGGGCAATGAGATCGACAACTACCACGCGGCCTATCGCCGCTATCTGGCCGAAGCGGGCGATCTGGATTACTACCTGTTCCTCGGGCCGAAGGTATTGGACGTCACCAAGGCCTTCGTGCGCCTGACCGGCCGCACCCACTTCGGGCCGAAGTGGAGCCTGGGCTACAGCGGTTCGACCATGCACTATACCGACGCGCCGGACGCCCAGCAGCAGCTGCAGCAGTTCATCGCGCTGTGCCGTCAACACGCCATTCCCTGCGACTCCTTCCAGCTGTCGTCGGGCTACACCTCGATCAACAACAAGCGCTACGTGTTCAACTGGAATTACGACAAGGTGCCGCAGCCCAAGCAATTGAGCCAGGCGTTTCACGACGCCGGTCTCAGGCTGGCGGCCAACATCAAGCCGTGCCTGCTGCAGGATCACCCGCAGTATCAGGCGGTGGCGGCGCAGGGGCTGTTTATCCGCGATTCGCAAAGCGACGCACCCGAGCGCTCCAGCTTCTGGGATGACGAGGGATCGCACCTCGACTTCACCAACCCGGCGGCGGTGCGCTGGTGGCAGCAAGGCGTCACGCAGCAGCTGCTGGAGATGGGCATCGACTCGACCTGGAACGACAACAACGAGTACGAAGTGTGGGACGGCGAAGCGCGCTGCCACGGTTTCGGACGGCCGATCGCCATCAAGCACATCCGCCCGGTGATGCCACTGCTGATGATGCGAGCCTCGATGGAGGCCCAGCAGCGCTTCTCGCCGCAGAAGCGGCCGTACCTGATCTCGCGCTCCGGCTGCGCCGGCATGCAGCGCTACGTGCAGACCTGGAGCGGCGACAACCGCACCAGCTGGCAGACGCTGCGCTACAACATCCGCATGGGGCTGGGCATGAGCCTGTCCGGGCTGTATAACCTCGGCCACGACGTCGGCGGTTTCTCCGGCGACAAGCCGGACGCGGAGCTGCTGGTGCGCTGGGTGCAAAACGGCGTGATGCATCCGCGTTTCACCATTCATTCCTGGAACGACGACGCCACGGTCAACGAGCCCTGGATGTACCCGGCCGCCACCCCGGCGGTGCGTGAGGCGATCAACCTGCGCTACCGGCTGCTGCCGTATTTCTACACCCTGCTATGGCAGGCCTGCGCCGACGACGAGCCGATGCTGCGCCCGACCTTCCTCGATCATGAACTGGATGCGCGCACCTTCGGCGAGAACGACGATTTTCTGATCGGCCGCGATCTGCTGGTGGCCAGCGTGGTGGAGCCGGGGCAGCGCCGGCGTTCGGTGTATCTGCCGGACAACGGCGAAGGCTGGTACTGCTTCTACAGCGGCCAATGGTTCGGCGGCGGCCAGACGGTGACGCTGGCAGCGCCGCTGGAGCGTCTGCCGCTGCTGGTGCGCGCCGGGGCGGCGCTGCCGCTGTCGCAGCGGCTGGCGCATGTGGATGTGGCCGCCGACGATCGGCGCGAGCTGCGGCTGTTTCCGCTCAAGGGCTGCGGCGCAAGCAGCGGGCTGCTGTTTGAGGACGACGGTGAAAGTGAAGGCTGGCGGCAGGGCGATGCGCTGTGGCTGCGCTGGGAAATGCGCTGCGACAATCAGCGCATCATGCTGGATATCACGACGGAAGGGCGTTTCCGCCCGGCCTGGCGCACGCTGGCGCTCAGCCTGCCGGAAGGCGAAACGCGCGCGCTGTGGGTGAACGGCGAACCGGGCGAGCGTTTTACGCTGGAGTAGGGGCTACTCGGCCGCGCGTTTCTTGCGCGGCTTCTTGGCGACGGTGATGGTTTTCACCTCGCTTTCCACCCAGCCGTCCTGCAGGCGGGTTTTCAGCAGTTCGCCGACCTGCGCCTGTTTGGTGGTTTTCAGCAGCTCGCCGCGCGGGGTTTGCGTCACGCTGTAGCCGCGCGCCAGCGTCGCCAGCGGGCTGACGGTTTCCAGCTGGCTGCAGGCCACGCCGAAGCGCTGGCGGTAGGCGTTGAGCTGCCGCTCCATCGCCTGCTGCAGACGGTATTCCTGCTGCTGTACGCGCTGTTGGTAGCGGTGAATGCGGCCCTGCGGCTGCACCTGCGCCAGCCGCTGCTGGGCGCGTTCGCTGCGGCGGGCGGCCAGGCGCAGCTGTTGCTGCATGCCGTCTTCCATCCGGCGCTGCAGCTTGAACAGCAGCGTCTGCTGGCGCGCCAGGCGCAGATGCGGATGCTGCTGCTGTAAACGGTGGTGAATGCGGGTGAACTGCTGCTGGCGCTGCGCCAGGTAGTAATCCATCGCCATCTCCAGCCGCTGCTGCTGTGACTGCAGCTGGCGCAACAACTCAAGCTGATTGCGGCTGACCAGTTCGGCGGCGGCGGAAGGGGTCGGCGCGCGCAGATCGGCGACGAAATCGGCGATGGTGACGTCGGTTTCATGGCCGACTGCACTGACGATCGGAATGCGGCTGGCGAAGATCGCCCGCGCCACGCGTTCGTCGTTGAAGCTCCACAGATCCTCCAGCGAACCGCCACCGCGGCCGACGATCAGCACGTCGCATTCGTCGCGGCGGTTGGCGGTCTCGATGGCGCGCACGATCTGCATCGGCGCTTCCGCGCCCTGCACCGAGGTGGGGTAGATGACGATCGGCAGCGACGGATCGCGCCGCTGCAATACCTGCAGAATATCGTGCAGCGCCGCGCCGCTGGCGGAGGTGATCACCCCGACGCGTTTGGCCGGTGCGGGCAGCGGCTGCTTGAATTGCTGATCGAACAGCCCTTCGGCGCTCAGGCGCTGTTTCAACTGCTCGAACTGTTGCTGTAGCAGGCCGTCGCCGGCGGGCTGCATGCTCTCGGCGATCAGCTGGTAGTCGCCACGCGGTTCATACAGCGTGATGCTGGCGCGCACCAGAACCTGCTGGCCGTTTTGCGGCCGGAAGGTGACGCGGCGGTTGCTGTTGCGGAACATCGCGCAGCGCACCTGGGCGCGGTCGTCTTTCAGCGTGAAATACCAGTGGCCGGAGGCGGGCTGGGAGAGGTTGGAGATCTCGGCGGAGAGCCAAATCTGCCCCATTTCCATTTCCAGCAGTTGGCGAACCGTCTGATTGAGGCGGCTTACGGTAAAAATGGAAGGCGAAACAGGTAGCGTCATGTGACCCAGATCAAATTTCAAAACAATCACTTAATTGGTCGATACTACATGGCTGAAAAAGGTAATCAAGACTTTTTGTAAGAAAGTGCTGGAGGCAACCGATTCCGCTCTGTATAATGCCGCGGCAATATTTTATCTTTTTCACAGCCCACCCTGGTGAGATATTGCCCATGCTACGTATCGCTAAAGAAGCTCTGACGTTTGACGACGTCCTCCTGGTTCCAGCCCACTCCACGGTTCTGCCTAACACCGCAGAGCTCGGCACCCAACTGACCAAAACCATCCGCCTGAACATCCCTATGCTGTCCGCAGCCATGGATACCGTTACCGAATCCGGCCTGGCCATCGCGCTGGCGCAGGAAGGCGGCCTGGGCTTCATCCACAAAAACATGTCTATCGAGCGCCAGGCTGAAGAAGTCAGCCGCGTGAAGAAGCATGAAAGCGGCGTAGTCACCGACCCGCAGACCGTTACCCCGGCCACCACGCTGCAGGAAGTGAAAGAGCTGACCGCGCGCAACGGCTTCGCCGGTTACCCGGTCGTCACCGAAGACAACGAACTGGTCGGCATCATCACCGGCCGCGACGTGCGCTTCGTGACCGATCTGAGCCAGCCGGTCACCGCGGTCATGACGCCGAAAGATCGCCTGGTCACCGTGAAAGAAGGTGAAGCGCGCGACGTGGTGCTGCAGAAGATGCACGAGAAGCGCGTAGAAAAAGCGCTGGTGGTGGACGACAGCTTCCACCTGCTGGGCATGATCACCGTTAAAGACTTCCAGAAAGCGGAACGCAAACCGAACGCCTGTAAAGACGAGCACGGCCGTCTGCGCGTGGGCGCGGCGGTCGGCGCCGGCGCCGGCAACGAAGAGCGAGTTGACGCGCTGGTGGCGGCAGGCGTTGACGTTCTGCTGATCGACTCCTCGCACGGCCACTCCGAAGGCGTGCTGCAGCGCATCCGCGAAACCCGCGCCAAATACCCGGATCTGCAGATCGTCGGCGGCAACGTCGCGACCGCAGCGGGCGCCAAAGCGCTGGCTGAAGCCGGCGTGAGCGCGGTGAAAGTGGGTATCGGCCCTGGCTCTATCTGTACCACCCGCATCGTGACCGGCGTGGGCGTACCGCAGATCACCGCCATCGCCGACGCGGTGGAAGCGCTGGAAGGCACCGGCATCCCGGTTATCGCCGACGGCGGCATCCGTTTCTCCGGCGACATCGCCAAAGCGATCGCCGCGGGCGCATCCTGCGTGATGGTCGGCTCCATGCTGGCGGGCACCGAAGAATCCCCGGGCGAAATCGAGCTGTATCAGGGCCGTTCGTTCAAATCTTACCGCGGCATGGGCTCACTGGGCGCGATGTCCAAAGGCTCTTCCGACCGTTACTTCCAGACCGATAACGCCGCCGACAAACTGGTGCCGGAAGGTATCGAAGGCCGCGTGGCCTATAAAGGCATGCTGAAAGCCATCGTGCACCAGCAGATGGGCGGCCTGCGCTCCTGCATGGGCCTGACCGGCTGCGCCACCATCGACGATCTGCGCACCAAGGCGGAGTTCGTGCGCATCAGCGGCGCCGGCATTCAGGAAAGCCACGTGCACGACGTGACCATCACCAAAGAGTCGCCGAACTACCGCATGGGCTAATGCCTTAACCTCTCCTGAGTGAGAGGCCGGGGTGGGGCGCTAAGCCCCATCCCGAAAACATACATTTTCGCTCTTTTTCTCTTGTTGCTGGAATTCGCCTCACATGACACAAAATATCCATAAGCATCGCATCCTCATACTGGACTTCGGTTCGCAATACACCCAACTGGTCGCCCGCCGCGTGCGCGAAATCGGCGTTTACTGCGAACTGTGGGCCTGGGACGTTAGCGAAGAGCAGATCCGCGAATTCAACCCAAGCGGCATCATCCTGTCCGGCGGCCCGGAAAGCACCACCGAAGCCGGCAGCCCGCGCGCCCCTGACTACGTGTTCAACGCCGGCGTGCCGGTACTGGGCGTGTGCTACGGCATGCAGACCATGGCGATGCAGCTGGGTGGCCATGTGCAGGGCTCCAACGAACGCGAGTTCGGCTACGCGCAGGTGGAAATCGTCAACGAGAGCGCGCTGCTGCGCGACATCGAAGACGCCATCAGCCCGGCCGGCAAACCGCTGCTGGACGTGTGGATGAGCCACGGCGACAAAGTGACCGCGATCCCATCCGACTTCGTGACCGTCGCCAGCACCGACACTTGCCCGTTCGCCATTATGGCCAACGAAGAAAAACGCTTCTACGGCGTGCAGTTCCACCCGGAAGTGACCCACACCCGTCAGGGCCAGCGCATGCTGGAGCGTTTCGTACTGGACATCTGCCAGTGTGAAGCCCTGTGGACCCCGGCCACCATCATCGAAGATGCGGTCGAGCGCATCCGCGAGCAGGTGGGTGAAGACCACGTGATCCTCGGCCTGTCCGGCGGCGTTGACTCCTCCGTGACCGCGATGCTGCTGCACCGCGCCATCGGCAAGCGTCTGACCTGCGTGTTCGTCGACAACGGCCTGCTGCGCTTGAACGAAGCCAAGCAGGTGATGGAAATGTTCGGCGACCACTTCGGCCTGAACATCGTGCACGTCGAGGCGGAAAACCGCTTCCTGACCGCGCTGGCGGGCGTCGACGAGCCGGAAGCCAAGCGTAAAATCATCGGCCGCGTGTTCGTTGAAGTGTTCGACGAAGAAGCCTGCAAGCAAGAGCAGGTGAAATGGCTGGCGCAGGGCACCATCTACCCGGACGTAATTGAATCCGCCGCTTCCGCCACCGGCAAAGCGCACGTGATCAAGTCGCACCACAACGTGGGCGGCCTGCCGAAAGAGATGAAGCTGGGCCTGGTCGAGCCGCTGAAAGAGCTGTTCAAAGACGAAGTGCGCAAAATTGGCCTGGAACTGGGCCTGCCGTACGACATGCTGTACCGTCACCCGTTCCCGGGCCCGGGTCTGGGCGTGCGCGTGCTGGGCGAAGTGAAGAAAGAGTACTGCGATCTGCTGCGCCGCGCCGATGCCATCTTCATCGAAGAGCTGCACAAAGCCGACCTGTACAACAAAGTCAGCCAGGCGTTCACCGTGTTCCTGCCGGTGCGCTCGGTCGGCGTGATGGGCGACGGCCGCAAATACGACTGGGTGGTCTCCCTGCGTGCGGTGGAAACCATCGACTTCATGACCGCGCACTGGGCGCATCTGCCGTATGACTTCCTCGGCCGCGTGTCCAACCGCATCATCAACGAAGTGGACGGCATCTCCCGCGTGGTGTACGACATCAGCGGCAAGCCGCCGGCGACGATCGAGTGGGAGTAATCCCGCGTCCGGCGTAGGCTGGCGTCAGTGAACCGCACATGAGAACCAAACCCGCTTAACGGCGGGTTTTTTTATGCCCGATGTTTGGCGCCCTGTGCCGTAGACGGCCTCCGATCCGCAAGAGGGCTGGGTTGAGAGAGGCGCGAATGGAGAGGACAGCCCGCACGGAGCCGCCTGCGCTTTGCTTACGGCTCATTTTCTGAGGCGCGGCGTTTTCCATCTCGGCTTTGCGCCTATCCGCAGAACGGTATTCTGCAACCACGCGCACTTCGCCGGTGCGATGATGTCGTCGGATAACGGGGCTTTATTCACCGTATCCGCCGGGCCGCGGCATAATGAATTGCCGTATTGAGGCGCGTCGACTCATCGGCATCGGGCGATGGCGTAGCTAATTAATCCTCTGCGAAAATAAAAGGACTCCGTGCGCCCTTTTATGGGATTTTTCTGAAAGACTTGGTCTGACGAATAAATATATCAGAAGGATGCGATGAATTAGTCTATTTCTTATTTTATAAATCTTTCCTTCTGTTTTTATTGAGGAAATCAGCGGTTTTATTGTATTTAATAACCCTTCTCAAGGGCGATTCCTACGTTTTATCGGCATTCATTGCTTGGAGTTGAAATTCTAATTATATGATTTCTCTTGTCTTTTAATTATTGTCGTAACATAAAGTGCGAACTGTGTAATTATCTGGCATTTGATATTTTCTAAGCTATCTACATAGGCTACTCTAAATGTAAGGGTATTAAAATGCACCGCCGAGAGGGAGGCAAACGATTTATCAACGGATGCCAGGACATGCTTTCTTTTGACTGCTTAGTTGCACAACGTCAGGATGGATATTGGTCAAGATGAAAGAGACAGGAAAAGCCTTCACCAGGGAAAAGCTTTATAAGAATTATACCAATAACGTCATAAGGAGGATGTCTACCCAAAAAGAAGTATCTCTCTGTCAATCAATTATAAAAGGTTCATCGTTTTTCACATTCTAATCCTAATTGCATGATTGCGGCAGCGCTTTGTTTTTCATTTTAATGGATAAAAGCCCAATGAGCAGGTTGTTTGAGGGTGGGTTTTGTTAGGGCATGGATGTCATTATGAGTTACCAGCATAGTATTGTGGTCGAGCTAGTTAATTTGATCGAGATGAATATACAGCATGATCTCTCGATAGAAAAGTTATCGGATTTGTCTGGTTATTCGAAATGGCACTTGCAAAGAATGTTTCAGCGTTATACGGGAATGAAAATAGCGACGTATATTAGAAATAGGCGTCTGAGCAAGTCTGCCGTCATGCTCAAACAGTCTGATTTAAAAGTATTGGAAGTGGCTACTGCTATCGGCTTTAGCTCCCAGCAGGCTTTTAGCCGCGCCTTTCAACGCTTTTTCGGTGAAAGCCCAAAGGACTTTAGAACGAGCCAGGAATGGGACTTTTCCAAACATCTCCCTCCCTTTTTAATACAAAATCCGTCAGCATATCATTTTATCGAAATGCCCAAGAACATATACCTGCTTAAGGGATATAAGTTTTTTCTCTATCATTCGATGAATGCTTCCAGTTCTGGAGGAGAGGAGCGACAGAAATACGGCAGCCGCACAGGGAAAAATACCGATACGTCAATGCGCACGGTAAAGTTGGCTTCATCCGGTTGGGAAGTAACGCTCAGCAAAGGGTACTACGAGACACGCAATCTGACGTTGATAAGAGGGCAGTATTTGTTGTTCGAGTTTAACGGCAGGTTGAACGAATACCTGGTTTTTTTTGACAGCATCTATGACGCCTATCTTCCTTTGCTTGGCGTGCGAATAAGAAACGGCTTTTTAATTGAGTTGCATAAAGAAAAGAATTTTCAATACGCGGAAATTAACGTCAAAGTGTTGATTTATATTGGCAAGTCTTGACGCTATTCGGGCAGTAAAACAGAGGGATTATCCCAAGGAAAAGGAGGTGCTTATCAGGGTGATCAATTAGCGCTCGGGCTGTTGCCGTTTTTATCTCTATCTATTTTAATTTTAAAAGGAAGTCAGTTATGACTAGTTCTAGTTTGAACACGTTCCCTGTGGGCTATGAGTATGTCAATTTTGTTAATTGGTCAAAAGAAATCTCCGGCAATCATATTCTGACCTGCTATCCACAAAATACGGATGAGCTCTTGGCCGTAATTAACTGGGCGCATGAGAATAAATATTGCGTGCGTCCGGTTGGCATCAAGCACAACTGGTCCCCGCTCGTTATTGCAAACGGGGAGGATAACAGCAATGTCGTGCTGATCGACCTCACCAGGAAATTCAAAAACATCTCAATCAATAAAGTGGGAGAGCATGGATACGTCACCGCGCAAACGGGGGTGACAATGCAGGCTTTGCTCACTGAATTAGAAAAAAAGAAACCCGGCTTTTACGCGACGCCGGCGCCTGGCGATCTGACCCTGGGCGGCGTGCTCGCCATCGGCGGCCATGGAACCTGCATTCCGGCAAAAGATGAGCCTCTGGCTGAGTTTGCCAGCTTTGGTTCCGTGAGCAATAGCGTGGTGTCGCTAAAAGCTGTCGTCTGGGATCAGGCGCGGTCGAAGTATGAATTAAAGGAGTTTACGCGTGATAATGCGGAGAGCTCGGCATTCCTGGTGCATGTCGGCCGGGCTTTTATCAGCGAAGTGACGCTGCAGGTGCCGCGCAACCGGCGTTTACGCTGTCAAAGTTATGTTAATGTCACCGCGGCGGATCTTTTTTCCACTGCAAGCACGACAAAAAATACCTTCAGCCATTTCTTGGATCTGTGCGGGCGCGTTGAAGTCATTTGGTTCCCGTTCACGGAAAAACCATGGCTGAAAGTGTGGAAGCAAGAAGACAGCTTCCCAAAAGTGTCAAAACCGGTTAATGGTCCATTTAACTATCCGTTCTCGGATAATTTGCCGGTTAAAATTTCCGATATCATTAAAAAAATCAATAATGGTCATCCGGAGCTGACCCCGACACTCGGCAAGGCGCAGATGGAGTTGGTCAGCATTGGTTTAGGGGCCACCGTGTCGGCGGATCTGTGGGGGTGGAGCAAGGATCTGCTGTTGTATGTGAAGCCGACAACGCTGCGCGTGACGGCCAATGGTTACGCGATAATCACGAAGCGGAGCAATATTCAAAACGTATTGCACGATTTCACGAAAAAATATGAAGAAATGGTGGCCGATTACCAGAGCAAGAATTCATTTCCGATGAATGGCCCGATTGAAATTCGCGTCACCGGATTGGACAATGCAAAAGAGAGCGCGGTGGCCAATGCCATTGCTCCCGATCTTTCGGCCATTCGCCCCGTTGAATCCCATCCGGAATGGGATGTCGCGATCTGGTTGGATATTCTGACCATGCCCGATACGCCGGATGCCAATAAATTCTACAGTGAAATGGAAAAATGGATTTTTAGCCACTATGCGGGCGACTATGCGACGGTTCGCGTAGAGTGGAGTAAAGGCTGGGGTTATACGTCACAGGCCGCGTGGCAGGATAAAACCGTACTCGAAGAAAACATTCCGCGCAGCTTTAATGCAGGGGCAGGGAACAATGACAGTTGGAATCATGCCTGCAACGTGCTGAATAAGTACGATCCGCACAACGTGTTCTCCTCTCCATTGACCAAAGCGGTTTTCAAACAGAAGAGTTAGTGAGTGCGTAATTGAAATAACCACCTGATTGGGCAGGTGGTTAGCATCATTAACCTTTCAGAGGGAGCCGCTTGTTTTCAAGCACCCCATTCTTTCTCGTAATGATATTCGATACGGCTTGCATCCCCGCCCAGCAGGGAGCCTACGGCTGCAACGCTTTTAAATGCCGCATAGCCAAGCGAGTCCGCGACATTATGAACGGCGCCCAAGCCAAAACCGATCGCGTTGAACCCTTGGCCTACGGAAGAGATCAATCGGGTATTAAGCGCATCATTGGCCAATTTTACGGTATCAATGATAACATCGCCGGCAAATCCTGATACAAAGCTTGCCGTATCGGAAATAATCCCCGCACCAGAAACGATTTCGATCTCTGCAGTATTTAGCTCTTTCATAGTAAATCCTTTCAACTTTATCCCTATGCCTCAGGAACGAAACGTAAAGCGTTTCGCCGCTTAATTCTCGCAGCCTCTGTGAATGACGGCTTGATGAGAATACGCTTAGATTAAAGAGGTCGGCGTTGAAATATGCAACTCATAACGCCGTCGCTAATATTAGGGTCGCACTTTTTGTGACGTTTCAGCAGTTTTGTGTTTTTTTAAGATTATTATTACTTGTGGGTTTTGCCAACAAAGACTAAATCTAAATAAGCGCCGTGTTGGGCCAGGGAAAAGATAAAAATGAACGGTGTCGTTATATATGGAGAGGTCAGAATTTGTTTAGGGAAGAGGCCTTATCGCACAGTCGTTCTAAATGGGCAGGAAAAGCATTGTTAATTGCAGGGTTGCCGGCCTGGGTCATCGCGGGCATTTCACTTTCATTCGTTTCTGTGCTGATCATTTTCGTGACCTATGGCGGTTATACCCGGCGTATCAGCGTGGGCGGAGAGGTCACGACGCTGCCAAGATCGGTCAACATATTTGCTACTCAGCAGGGATTCATTGCACAACGCTTTGTCAATGTGGGCGATCAGGTAAAAAAAGGGCAGCATCTTTATCAGATAGACGTCAGCAGGGTGACGGATTCCGGCACCGTCAGCGCAAGCACGCGGCAGGCGATAGAAAATCAACTGGCGCAGGTCGATAGCATCATCGCCAAATTGGAGGCGAACAAGAAAACGACCCTGGTCAATCTGCAAGCGCAGATTGACCAATATAAACTGGCGCACAGCCAGTCCAAACAGATGGTCGAAAATTCACGCAACGGCGTTAACTTCATGCGCGAAACCATGAAAAATTACGATGAGTATCGCAGTAAGGGGCTCATTAATCGGGATCAGCTGAATAACCAGGTTTACCTCTACTATCAGCAGCAGAGTACGTTCCACAGTCTCTATAACCAAAGCATTCAAGAGTCTTTGCAGATAACTAACCTGAATAGCGATCTCGCGACAAGAGCGTCCGATTTCGATAATCAAATCTCACAATATCAATTTCAGCGCAATGATCTCCTGCGGCAGCTGGCCGAAGCGGACGCCAGCGGCTCGTTGATTGTCAATGCGCCGGCGGACGGGCGCGTTGAATCGCTCAGCGTGACGCCTGGGCAAATGGTCAATACGGGAGACAGCCTGGCGCAATTAATCCCCAGTAATCATGCCATCTATTATTTGGTTTTATGGTTGCCCAACAGCAGCGTGCCTTACGTGAGCCGAGGCGATCACATCAACGTTCGCTATGACGCCTTCCCGTATGAAAAATTTGGTCAGTTTCCCGGCGTGATCGAAAGCATCGCTTATGTTCCCGCATCGATTCAGGAAATGTCCACTTACAGCAGTTCGCCAACTCGACAATCGGCTGAACTGGTTGAGTCGTACTACAAAGTGCTGGTGGCTATCGATAACACGCAGTTTGGCTATCAGGGAAAGAAGCTGAACCTTTCAAGCGGCATGAAGGCGCAAGCCACGCTTTTCCTGGAAAAAAGACCTATCTACCAATGGATGTTCGCGCCATTTTATGACATGAAAAACAGTGTGTCGGGGCCACTTCGTGAATAAAGTTTATGAGAATATCGTTGGCAAGCTGAACCTGTCGCTCAGAAGAAAAGTGCCGCAGGTCTTGCAAACGGAGGCCGCCGAATGCGGGCTGGCCAGTTTAGCGATGGTGTGCGGCTATTACGGCATGCACATCGATATGCTGTCGATGCGCCAGAAGTTTGATATCTCGGCCCGCGGCGCCACCCTGAGCTCGCTGATCGCGATCGCCGAGAATCTCAATTTGAAAACGCGGGCTCTATCCTTGAGCCTGGATGAGATTCACCAGGTGAAAAGGCCCTGCATATTGCACTGGGATATGAATCACTTTGTGGTCCTGGTCAACATTCGCGGTGGACGGATAACCCTGCACGATCCGGCATTTGGCCGCCGGGTTATCGGCCTGCAGGAGTTTTCCCTTCATTTTACCGGAATCGCTTTAGAGGTATGGCCAAGCAGTGAATTCACGCCTGTGGTGCAGAAAAATCGCCTGCACTTTAGAAAACTGCTCAGCAATGTCACCGGTCTTAAAAGCGCGCTGGTAAAAATTTTCGCGCTGTCGCTGGTCATTGAGGCCGTCAACCTGCTGATGCCCGTCGGGACTCAGTTGGTGATGGACCACGTCATCCAGGCCGGCGACCATAATTTATTGGTCATTATTTGCGTCGGTTTACTGTTTTTTATCTTGTTCCGCACCTGCGTTTCGATGTTTCGCTCGTGGATCTCCATCGTGATGGGCGCGCTGATCGATATACAGTGGAAATCAGGGCTGTTTGATCATCTGATGAAGCTCCCGCTTGCCTATTTTGAAAAGCGCAAGCTGGGTGATATTCAATCGCGCTTTGGCTCGTTGGACGCCATTCGCACCACGTTTACCACCAGTATCGTTTCCAGCATCATTGATGGCATCATGTCGGTCGGCGTATTTATCATGATGTTCATGTACGGCGGCTGGCTGGTGTGGGTAGCCTCCGGCTTTACGGTCTTATATGTTCTGCTGCGCCTTTCGACCTATCGCTATTATCGGCAAGCGTCCGAGGAGCAATTGGTGAAGTCGGCGAAAGCCAGCTCACATTTTATGGAGACGCTGTACAGCATCGCGACGCTGAAGTCGTTGGGGTTGGCGGGAACGCGTTCGCAGTTCTGGTTAAATTTAAATATCGATACGGCAAACGCCAATATTCGGGTAACGAAGCTCGATATGTTCTTTGGCGGCGTGAATGCGTTTCTTGCGGCCTGCGATCAAATCGTTATCTTGTGGTTGGGCGCGTCTTTAGTGATCGACAGTCAAATGACATTAGGCATGTTTGTCGCCTTTAATGCCTATCGGGGGCAATTCTCCGATCGCGCGTCAAATCTTATCGATATGGTCATTCGGCTGCGAATGCTGAATTTGCATAATGAAAGGCTGGCGGACATCGTGCTTTCTACGACAGAGGAAGAAAAGCCCTATCGCAAGATATGCAATCCCAACGAGGCGGTGACTTTTGAAGTGCGCGATCTGCTTTATCAATATGACAGCCTTTCGCGCCCAGTGATCCCCGGGCTCAGCCTGCAGATCGCGGCGGGAGAAAGCGTGGCGATCGTCGGGCCTTCAGGCGTTGGCAAAACCACGTTGATGAAGCTGATGTGCGGGCTGTTGGAACCGACGGAAGGGCGCTTGTTTATCAACGGCATTAACATTCATGATATCGGCATTAATAATTATCGGGAGTGCATCGCATGTGTATTGCAAGAAGATAAACTGCTTGCCGGTTCAATTGCCGAGAACATATGCAGTTTTGATGCTCATCCCGATACGGAATTTATCGTTGAATGCGCCAAGCATTGCAATATTCACGACGATATTATGAAAATGCCGATGGGATATGAAACCTTGGTGGGCGAATTGGGGGGGAGCCTTTCCGGCGGGCAAAAACAGCGGGTTCTTATCGCCCGCGCGTTATATCGAAGGCCCAGTATTCTGTTTATGGACGAAGCCACCAGTCATTTGGATCTGGACAATGAAAAAAGGGTGAACGAAGCCATATCCTCGTTGAAAATGACCCGCGTTATCATTGCTCATCGGCCATCGACGATTGCATCGGCAGATCGGGTAATTACTTTGCAGCCTGTAAATGCAATGGCGTAATTGTTTGATGAAATATAAAATTTTATATTTATTTCATCTTTAATTAAGATTTTCGTTATTGAATTAATTTATCGAGCGCCTTATACCTAAAGCGTGAACCGACGGTTCATAAAAAGCAGTATTTTAAATTGATTCTTTTTAGTGAATGGAGATGAAAAATGAGAGAATTAAATTCAACAGAAGTTCAGCAGGTGAACGGCGCAACGATTGGCCTGGGTCTGGCTATTATCGGCAAAGTGATTAACAGCTGGGGAAACGCGTGGAATAATGCCTGGGGCGATTGCACGCCAAAACCGCCGGTATGTAAACCTGAGCCGCCGGTTTGCAAACCAGAACCGCCTAAATGCGATTAATCGTATTTAGATAACGCCACGTAAAATGCGGCAGGCTTAATGTTTTATTCATTGAGCCTGCCTTATTGCTGGCGGATAACCTGCGCCATCTGTGTAGTTAACTTGCCCCCCACTGCGTCAACAGCGCATGCAGCCTGGCCGGTTCCAGCGGCTTGCGCAGCACCAGATAGCCTTCCTGCTCGGCCTCTTGCAGAACTTGCGAGTTGAACTCGCCGCTGACCATGGCGCCGCTCACGTCCGGCAGGCGTTCGAATAAGGTCAGGGTAACTGATGACGAAAAGGGGGCGCTGGTAGATAGGGCGGATTCGTCTCGCTTGCCTATACCATCTTTTGTTTTCACAGAGGATTTTTCTTTATATGGCTATGCTATTTTCTGCCTCGCTTCAATCATGAGGTTTGAAGCAGATTATTGTTTTTGGTCTAAATATAGACTATATTCAGACCTTAATATGATTGGTAGCGCTTGGGGGCACGATGAAAGTAGAGACCATCAGCTACGTTAAAAAAAACGCGGCCACGCTCGATCTCTCTGAACCTATCCTGGTCACGCAAAATGGGGTTCCCGCCTACGTGATAGAATCCTATGAGCAGCAGCAGGAGCGAGAGAACGCCATTGCTCTGTTGAAATTGCTGACGCTGTCAGAGAAAGATAAAGCGGAAGGGCGCGTGTTCTCAAAGGAACAGCTGTTGGATGGGCTTTAAGCATTACAGTGCTCAACATTAAAGGATTGCAATGGAACAGCAGGTGACCTTTGAGTACACGCTTACGGTAAGGCACTGTATCGACACAATAGTGAACCATCTCCGTCGCGTTGATGTCGAACCACGCCCAGTGATTGCAGATATTCTCACTCAGTTTGAGCGCATCGTTGGCCAGTTTCCACAGGGATGCCAGATTTGCCCCGAGCTGCTGAAAATCGGCTGCGCAAAGTACCGGGAGTTTAACCACCCTGAAGGTTACCGGGTTTTGTATTCTGTCGACGGAAGGGTGGTAACAGCACATGCGATTTTGTCACATCGGCAGGACATTCAGCAGCTGCTGTTTAAGCGTCTGATCATGGCCTGATCGCCCTCAATATGCGCTAGCCGGCCCCCCACTGTGTCAACAGCGCATGCAGCCTGGCCGGTTCCAG
>NZ_KV792395.1:0-94112 GCF_001808215.1 Serratia sp. HMSC15F11 | reverse complement strand
ATGGCGCCGCTCACGTCCGGCAGGCGTTCGAACAGCGCTTTGAGGATGTCGAAACCGCTCTCGCCGGAACGCAGGCGCTGGTCGCACAGCACGGCGAACGGCGTAAAGCCGTCGTTGACGATGGCGAAGGCTTCCTCGGCGGAGGCCGCGCAGCGCACGGTGATGCCCCAGGTGCTCATCAGGCTCTCCCAGGCGGAGGTCACCAAGGGATCGTCGTCCACCACCAGGCAGGCGCCGCGCAGCGGCGCATAGCGGATGGGCGTGGCGGTGTTATCGTAGGCGGCCGCGGTTTCCGGCGCTTTGTCTTCGCCGATGTATTGCGTGAAGCGCATCCAGAAGCGTGAGCCTTTGCCTTCGACGGAGTGCATGCCGTACTTCACCTTCATCAGCTTGGCGCAGCGCGCCACCACTGCCAGCCCCAGCCCGTGGCCGGCGCTGTCGATTTTCCACGCCAGCTCGGGGCGGTAGTAAGGGGAGAAGATTTTGCTTTTCTCTTCGTCGGCGATGCCCACGCCGGTGTCCCACACTTCCACCAGGCACTCGGCGCCGCGCGGGCGGATGGCGATCAGCACGCCGCCCTGTTGCGTGTAGCGCAGGGCGTTTTGGATCAGGTTAATCAACGATTGCCGCACCAGCAGCGGGTCGCCCATCACGCTGATGCGCCGTTTGGGCCGCCAGGTGCGCAGCGCCAGGGCGCGGCTGTTGGCCTCTTCGCGGAACAGGGTGATCACCGAGTCGAGCAGGGCGCCGATATCCACATGGGTGGCGGCGGTGCGCACGTTGCCGGATTCGATCTTGCTGAGATCGAGCAGTGAATTGAACATCAAATGCACCGAACGCACGCTCTGCTGCAGATCCAGCAGCTGCGGCGTCAGGCTGTCGTCGCGGTTTTTGTGGATGATGGCTTCGATCAGAAAGCCCATGGCGTGCACCGGCTGGCGCAGATCGTGGCTGGCGGTGGTCAGGAACTGGTTCTTGTCCAGCAGCGCCTGTTCCGCTTCCTCTTTAGCCTGGCGGAACTGCTCCGCCAGGCGCGAGCTTTGTTCCTCGAGCAACGCCTGCTGAATAAAGAACGCATGTGAGGTTAACGCGTGGCGGTAAATGGCGAAGCCGTACAGCAAGTTCAGCATCAGCACGATGAACATCACGTCTTCCAGCCGGCAGATGATGCCGAGGTTCAGCAGCCCCCAGGAAGCGAAGAAAAAGCGGGTAAAGGTGCTGATAACCGGCGTCAGATGCGTTGCGTTGGCGGCGACGATCGCGGCGATGCTGATATTGAGCAGCAGAAAAAAGTCAAAGTTATGGGTCTGCGGCGTAATTAAATAGAGTGATGAGATCCCCAACCCGTGAATAAACGCCACCTTATTAATGCGCGGCAGCCAGCGGCGCAGCACGGCGTCTTCATCATTTTCTTTGGCCTCATGCAGGTAGCGACGGTGCCATATTCGGATCGCCACGGCGCATAGCAGGTAAACGATGATCCAGGTAATGGTTGGGCCGAGTTCATCACCCAGCAAATAAATCCAGATGGCGAACGGGATGCCGACGAAAGGCACGGCGGTGAAACTGAACACCAGCCGCATGAAGGTGTTGTCCAGCAGGCGGATCTGCGCGCGTGGGGAGATACCATCATTTTGTAAATTCTGGAAAAACCTCATGACGACGGATCCCGTTTGCCGTGCAACAGCGTGATGGCCTCTACCCGGCTGTTGACGCCGATCTTTTTCAATATATTGCTGATATGTTCTTTGACGGTAGGTTCGGAAATAGAGAGTTGCGTCGCGATTCTTTTATTTGGTAAGCCGCGCAACATCATGGTTAATACGTCGATTTGTCTCGGCGTTAAATTGAATTTATTTAAATGGTCATGGCTGCTTTTAATAGCGGATTCATTTCCCTCCGGGAACCACTCCTGATTATTGTTTAGCGCAAAAACCGCCCTGGAGAATAATTCAGGTGGCTCGTTTTTTAATACGAATCCGTGCCCGCCGGCAGTGTGCACTTTCTGCCAGATATCGTTATTCTCGTCGCCGCTGACCACTAAAATCCGTACCTGCGGATAACGCTGTTTTACTTCTTTGAGTAATATCAATGCGGTACCGGAGGAGAGCCAGAAATCGATCACCAGTAATCGCGGTGGGCCATTTTCCCTAATATGACGGTAGCAATTCTCTTCATTGGTCACCACATGCGCCTGTTTGAATCGGCAATGCGTGCTGAGAAAATTAGCGATGCCGCTTGCTACCAATGGATGGTCATCAACGACCAACGCATAATCCTGCCCCAAAGGATTCTCCTTTCGCCTTCACAGTTCAGATAAGTCTGATGAATTATTATCAACCCTCCCTACTTTAGGAGGGTTTTTTCGTTTAGGAAAGGGAAATATATTATTCGAGGATTTGGATAAGAGAAAACATAAAGCCAATCGATAATTTTAACTGATTGGTTATAAAGGATAATTTATGAAGAAACCACTTATCGCTTTAACCGTGACGATGATGATAGCCGGTTGTTCCACCCTGAAAACCGATCAGGCCATTCCACTGCTGCAGGCGGAAACCGCCAAAATGTTGGGCCTGGGCTCATCGGACGAAATTACCGTGACCAACGTCAATGGCGCGCAGCCGGATGCGCTGGGCGGCCAAAAACTTTCATATCGCGCCACCACGGAAAAAGGCCGTATTTTCGATTGCTCGTCGCTGATGATGCCGGGAATTTTAGGTTCGTCGCCGTCGTTGAGCGCGCCGACCTGTACGCCGGTGGTCACGCATAAATAATTTGCTTTGGGGGCGGTATTTCCGCTTCCTGGTTTTCCATCGTCGGAGCGTCAGCGCCGGGGGGCAATAAGCTTTTGCTTCGACGATCACTAAACCGGCGTGCGCGAAATAACGCCTCACATTTCCTCTAGCGCAGTGAGTTTACCCATAACAATAAATTTCGCGCCATCATGCCAACGAGTACGGAGATAGCCCGTGAATGACAAGACATCGCACCCTTTAGCGGTTAAAACACCGCTTTCCAAACTTTACCTCGCTCTATTTTCCGCGCCGCTGCTGATGTTGGCACCCGCCGATATCGCTCGCGCAGACGATGCTATTTTTGACGGCGACTCAAAAATTACCGAATCATTGGCCTACACCGGGGACGTTTACGTCGGCCGCAATCAAAGCGGCAATCTGCTGATCGAGAATGGCAAGATCAGCGCCTATAACATCAATATCGGCCGGATGTTCAACGGCCAAATTCATGACAGCCTGGTCACGGTTCGCGGGCCGAACGCTGAGCTGAACGCGGTGAACGATCAGTTCGTGCTGCGCGGCGGCCTGAATCTGGGGCGGGGCACCCTGCGGGTTGAAGACGGCGCGCTGGCCAGCGCAAAAGAGATCGTGGTCGGCACCACGCGCGGCTATGACAGCCACCTGATCGCCACCGGCGCCGGTTCCCGCGTCACCAGCAATTTTCTCAGTGTCGGCACCGACTTAGGGGCGCGATCCACGCTGGCGATTGAAGACGGCGCGGTGTTGAATACCGCCTTTGACGCGCGCATCGGTAATGGCAGCGGGCCGGGCGAGACCGATACGCTGAGCCCGAAGGCCACGGTCACAGGGGCCAATTCCCAATGGAACGTTGGCCGCGCGCTCACGCTTTACGGCGATCTGGACGTGCTGAACGGCGGCGCGGTCAACGTCGGTAATATTCAGGTGGCGGGCGTCTCCGGCGCGCGTAAAACCGCCGAGCTGACGATCGCCGGCAGCGGCTCGCGCGTGACCAGCGGCAGCAGCGTCAACGTCGGTGATTACGGCAATGGCGTGTTGGCGGTCATGGATGGCGGAACATTCTCCGCCAGCGGCAACGAAGTGGTGCTGGGCAAGACCGGCTCCGGCTCGAACCGCGGCGCGCTGATTATCGGCAGCCGCGGCAATATGGATACCGGCACCGGGTTGACCGAGCCGACGCTCGGCGCGGCGGGCGCCGCAGGCACTATCGATGCCCAGACGGCGATCGCCCTGCGGGGCGGGCTGTTCGGCAGCTATGTGTACTTTAACCATACCGACGGCAATTACGTCTTCAGCAACAAGATGAGCGGCGAAGGCGAGGTGATCAACACCGCCGGGCACACGACGCTAAACGGCGATCTCACTGGGCTGCAGGCCAACGTTACCGCGCGTGGCGGTAAGCTCATCATCGCCAGCGATATCAATACCCAGAAAGAAGACGATATCTTCGAGATCCAAACCCTCAGCGCCGAAAACGGCGGCACGCTGATCCTCAACGCGACGGCGGGTTCCGACGTCAATAACGGGCAGGGCTACAGCAGCGCCGCGTCGATCAAGGCCGGTGGCACATTGGGCGGCAACGGCACGCTGGGCCAGACCGAGATCCAGTCCGGCGGCCATATCTCGCCCGGCGACGGCAATATCGGCACGCTGACGCTGAAACGCTACCTGAATTTTATCGGCGAATCCTTCTATGACGTCGATATCGCCGGCGACGGCCGCAGCGACCAGTTGCTGGTGGCGGGCAAAACCACCATCAGCGATCGGGCCAAGGTGCAGGTCACGGCGCTGGATCCGCAAACCAGCTATAAAACCGGCCAGAGCTACCGCATTCTGACCTCGGACGGCGGCATTGACGGCCAATTCGCGGCGGCGGTCTCCAAGTCTGCCTTCCTCGATGTGGCGTTAAACCACAGCGCCAACGCCGTGGATCTGACCATCGCGCAGAAAGACACGGGCGGTGAAAACCCAGGCGGTGAGAATCCGGGTGGGGAAAACCCAGGCGGTGAGAATCCAGGGGGCGAGAATCCGGGTGGGGAAAACCCTGGCGGTGAAAATCCGGGGGGCGAGAATCCGGGCGGGGAAAACCCAGGCGGTGAAAATCCGGGGGGCGAGAACCCAGGCAGCGGCAAGCCGGGCATTTTCCAAACGGTGGCCGAGAGCGGCAACCAGTGGAATACCGCCGGTGCGCTCTCGACGTTGGTGCAGAACGGCCCTTCGCTGGCGCTGTACAACTCGCTGCTGCTGCTGAGCGCGCCGGAAGCGCGCGAGGCGTTCAATCAGCTGTCCGGCGAAGTCTATCCGTCGATGCAGTCTAACCTGATTGCCGGCAGCACCCAGCTGTTCAACGTGCTGAACCAGCGCATGCTGCGCCTGTTCGACAACGACAGCCTGCCGATACCGCCGTTGGCGATGTCGCTGGTGCAACCGGCGCAGGCGCAAAACAGCGGCGTCTGGGGGCAGACCTTCAGTTCCTGGGGCAGAAACAGCGGCAACGGCAACGTGGGCAAGCTGGATGGTAACACCACCGGCTTCCTGTTGGGGGCGGATCGCAAGCTGGCGGACCATAACGTGCGCATCGGCGGCTACTTCGGTTACAGCCGCGGTGACTACGACGTCGACAGCCGCCGTTCCAAGGCCGATACCGACAACTACCACCTCGGCCTGTATGCGGCGGGGCAGCAGGATGCGTTCTCGCTGCGCGGCGCGCTGGGTTACACCTGGCACAAGATCGAAGGCAAGCGCAACGTCGATTTCAGCGGCTTCTCGGATCGGCTGAAGTCGGATTACGACGCCAACTCGCTGCTGGCGTTCACCGAAGCGGGTTACCGTTTCGGCCAGCCGGAGATGAACGTCGAACCGTTCATTAACCTGAGCTATATCCGCCTGCATACCGACAGCTTCCAGGAGTCGGGTGGCGCGGCGGCGCTGAGCGTGCGCAATGAAACGATGAACACCTTCTACTCCACGCTCGGGGTGCGCGGCGTGACCGAGCTGCCGAAGAACGTCAGCCTCTACGGCTCGCTCGGCTGGCAGCACGCCTACGGCGATAAGAACACCTCATCGCGCATGGCGTTTGCCGGCAGTGACGCGTTCGTCACTCAGGGCCAGGCCGTGGATGACAACGTGATGGTGGGCGATATCGGCGTGAGCGTGAAACTGTCGCGCGCCGCGACGCTGGATGTCGGCTATCAGGGGCAATTCGGCGCCGATACCCGCGTTAATTCGGTCAACGCCAACCTGCGCTGGTCGTTCTGATTTTTCCTCTAGACTTCTCTGGTACTTGCAGGCCCGCTTGATGCGGGCCTTTTTTATGGTGAACATTAAGTTTCCCGTGAGCCTGCGTAAGGGGGCGCTAAGACATTTCCCGATATGAGCAGGGCGGGATTGCCTGTATGATTAATGTTCTTCTTAGCATGGGCAAGGGACTGATTTTCCAATGCGTGACTTGACAAGGCCGTTAACGATTTTCACCAGCAAGAAGCCTTTTAACGACCGTTTTGCTGATGATATGCAATATGGCGATATGGATGAACGTACACTTAAGCAACGGTACCGTTTGGGGCAAGTATCAACGTTTATCGATTGGAGTACTTATAAATCGCCTTATGATCATCCGGCAACGCGAAATATTCCGGCAGCTGGAAAAGAAAAGGCGGTTGCAATGCTTTTTGATGAGCTGAGAGCTGCATCGAGATACTTTTCTTTTACTGGCGTTTATCAAGGGCTGATAGTTAAACTTTTCAATCATATGCAGTACAATAACGGAACTGACTTTCAAGATGTTCAAATGGACTTAGCCTATAAAAGGTTGATACTGAGCGATAAATCAGAAAATAGTACGCTAATTCGAATTAAAAGTGGTTCTCGATACCTTTGATTTTAACTCATATCAGTTGAATAAAGATGCATTTACTCTTCAGTTATCACAGAGCCGTTTGCCAAAGTATGTTCGCTGGGAAGATTGCATAAATGGAATGGGAGTCAGTGTACATGAGGTCAATAGTACAGAGATCAGTATTGATTCTTTTTTTTTCAAGATAATAAATATACTGCTGTGATTAGCTATAAAGCTCAGGATCATTTTGGGTTAGATAAAGAAGATATTAGTAAATTAAAGTTTAGTTCTATTGGGTTTTTCAGGATTTGGTTTGTACTTCAAAGGTATAAAGAGTTCGCGTTTAGACCCTTTTTCACCAACTTTGGCGCGAAAATAATAGTGACAGGTGAAAACTATGCTTAACAAAAAAAAGGTTGCGTTCTTTTCTTTGGTCGCCGTAGCGGCTCTTTGGTTGGTTTGGGTGCTTGTCAGACCTGCTAATGTTGTGCGGGTTGATGGTGCTGCTGTTTATGTTCAATACCTTCCGCTGACCACGGAAGGTAAAATATCTTGGTGGAATGATAATAAAGATAAACTTCAGGATAAGTATCATATTATCAAAGACGAGAATCATTTTACCGTTGCCGTAATGAATTTTGACGGCTATGTTGCCGCTCCGACTGGCAGCAATGATGGAAGTATTGATGACTATCATTGTCTTAGCGAGGGTGATGCCAAGAATAAATGTATCTATAAGGATATAGCGATGATTATTAATGGTGATGTTAATAAAAGAGTTTTTATCAGTCTGGATGGGAAGACTTTCGCTCAAGAGCGTGACGGTAAGACCACGCTGTTAAAAAAATAGTGACTCTTACCCTCTGAGTTTTTCCTCGCTTTCAATCAGACTCGTCTAAGTGGTGCTTAGGCTTTCGCCCTCGCCAAGCCCGCACAACGGCGGGCTTGGCGAGGGCGAAGGGCGTTTAACGCCCTTTTTTCTTACGCCCTGGCTGGGCAAAGCGTTTGCGGCCGGCCGGCGCAGCGGCTTTGTCGGCGCCTTTCGGCCCGCCGGTGCTCGGCTTTTTCGCCGCGGCGGATTTGGCCGGGGCCTTCTTCGCCGGCTTGGCCTCGGACGAAGAGCCTTCAATCAGTTTGAACAGTTCAATCAGCTCGTCATCGGTCAGATCGCGCCATTCGCCCAGCGGCAAGCCTTTCAGGCTGACGTTCATGATGCGCGTGCGTTCCAGCTTGGTGACCTCGTAGCCGAAGTGTTCGCACATGCGGCGGATCTGGCGGTTCAGCCCCTGCACCAGCGTGATGCGGAACACGAAAGGCGCCTCTTTCTTCACCTTGCACTTTTTGGTCACCGTGCCCAGCATCGGCACGCCGGCGCCCATACCGCGAATAAACTCGTCGGTCACCGGCTTGTTGACCGTCACCAGATACTCTTTCTCGTGATTGTTGCCGGCGCGCAGGATCTTGTTGACCAGGTCACCGTGGTTGGTCAGAAAGATCAGCCCCTGCGAATCCTTGTCCAAACGGCCGATCGGGAAGATGCGTTTGCTGTGGTTGACGAAGTCGGCGATGTTGTCGCGCTCGCCGTCTTCGGTGGTGGTGACGATGCCGACCGGTTTGTTCAGCGCGATCAGCACCAGATCTTCTTCATTGCGCGGTTCGATCAACTGACCGTTAACCTTCACCACATCGCCGGCAAATACCTGAGCGCCGACGGTGGCGCGTTTACCGTTGATGAAAACGTTGCCCTGTTCGATGTATCGATCGGCGTCGCGGCGTGAGCAGATACCGCTCTCGCTAATGTATTTGTTCAAACGAATGGATGAGTTAGTCAGCATGGGATCTCCGTAAAACGCGGACTATACATTACCCGCAGGGGATTACGGAAGCTGTTCGAGAATAGATGCAATAGCGCAAGGTGATGCATGCGCCATCAATGCTGATTGGGCCTTACTCATTGCTTATTCTATCATTACGAGTTAACAATATTCACAAAATCAATAAGATAGATAGAATTTTATTTGCTGGATATTATCGGTGCTCAGCCAAAGGATGGGGGAAATAAAATGCTTCGCTGCTTTTTAGTTCATAATGGAAACAAAATAAACACTCTGTTGTGTCAAGGGGTTGGGATGTTCTCTGTGTTTTCTGGTAATAAACAGTATGCAAATCAACCAGGATGCACAGATGTTCCCAATCACGGGGCTATACCAGCCGGTACTTACTGGATTGTGGATCGGCCGTCCGGTGGTTTAAAGTCGCAGACTATTACTTTCATAAAAGATATTGTGACCAATGTAGATCACAATAGTTGGTTTGCTTTATACAGAGATGATGGAACAGTTAACGATAGAACATGGATTAACGGCATTATGCGTGGACAATTCAGGTTGCATCCAATCGGCCCACTTGGATTATCCGAAGGATGTGTAACCTTTTATTCCCAAAACGAATTCAATCGTCTGCGAGCTGCATTGCTGAAATCGAAAACAGCCAGAGTTCCGGGAACGACATTACAGGCATATGGGACTATCGAGGTGAAAGGCTATGAAAAAACTTGCCCTGTTGCTCGCTAACGTATTGGCTGTTGTTGGGCTGGCAGTGCTGACAATAAAGCTTTTTCCTGTACCCAGGCTAAACCAGAATCAAACCGCTTGGCTGATTGACGCCAGTGGGTTTTTCCATTTTAACGATACGGAATGGTTTGGTGCGCTCGTTTTTGGCGCGGTTTATCTGCTGGCTGGGTGTCTGGAATGGCTCTTTATCCGCCAGGTTTTTCAGCGGGTGAGCTGCGGGCACCGCCACTAACTCTCATCACCGTTCCTCCACCTTCACCACCCGGGTATTCAGCGGGGTGAGCGTCTGCCCGGCGCTGCCGATCGGCGTCAGGCGCGGGACGGGGCGGCCGCTGTCGCTTTCCACCAGCGTTGAGTGCGCCTCTCCCTCGGCGAACAGATGATCTTCCCCCCACTGGCGCAGGCCGACGATCACCGGAAACAGCGCGCGGCCTTTCTCGGTCAGCACATATTCCTGATAGGCGCTGCCGTCTGCGGCGGGCACGATCTCCAGCACGCCGTGCGTCACCAGGGCGCGCAGGCGGGTGGCAAGGATATTCTTCGCCATCCCCAGCCCTTTTTGAAATTCGCTGAAGCGGGTGACGCCGTCGAAGGCGTCGCGCACGATCAGCAGCGACCACCAGTCGCCAATCACATCCAGCGTGCGCGCCACCGGGCACGGCGCGTCTTCCAGGCTTTTACGTTTCACGGCGTTTATCTCCAGCTGCACATTCTGGTTGCATTATAAAACCTCTACGCCTAAAGTGCATTGGGTTTAATAATGAAACCAGATTGAGGTATGCGATGAGCGACAAACTGTTGGATCCTCCCTGCGCGGCGCTGGGGCGCCTGCCGGCCACCCTGGTGCTGCTGTTGGCCGCCGCCAGCGCCTTTAGCGTGGCCAACGTTTACTATGCGCAGCCGCTGCTGGACGCCATCGCCCATGATTTTTCCATCAGTCTGGCGGCGGTCGGCATGGTGATCACCGTGACCCAACTGGGCTGCGCGCTGGCGCTGCTGTTGGTGGTGCCGCTGGGGGATCGGCTGAATCGGCATCGGTTGCTGGCGGGGCAACAGCTGGGGCTGATCGGCGCGCTGCTGCTGGTGGGCTGGGCGCACAGCGCGCCCTGGCTGCTGGCGGGGATGCTGCTGGTGGGGCTACTGGGCACCGCCATGACGCAGGGGCTGATCGCTTACGCCGCAGCCCTGGCGGCGCCGCAGGAGCGCGGGCGGGTGGTTGGTGCGGCGCAGGGCGGAGTGGTATTGGGGTTGCTGCTGGCGCGCACCCTGTCCGGCGCGCTGGCGGACGTCGGCGGCTGGCGCACGGTGTACTTCTTCTCTGCCGGGGTGACGCTGGTATTGCTGCCGATCCTGTCGCGCCTGCTGCCTGCGCCGCGCACCGCCCCCAGTACGCTGAGCTATCTCGCGCTGCTGCGTTCAATGCTGACCCTGCTGCTGCATGACCGCACGCTGCAAATTCGCGGCATGTTGGCGCTGCTGATGTTCGGCGCTTTCAGCCTCTTTTGGAGTTCGCTGGTGTTGCCGCTGAGCCAGGCGCCGTTCAACTTCACCCATGCCGCGGTGGGGGCGTTCGGCCTGGTCGGCGCGGTGGGCGCGCTGGCGGCGGTGCGCGCCGGGCATCTGGCGGATCGCGGGCTGGGGCAGGCGGCCAGCGGCGTGTGTCTGCTGCTGTTGACGCTGGCCTGGCTGCCGCTCGGTTTGCTCGGCAGCGGCCTGGTTTGGCTGGTGGCGGGCATCGTGCTGCTGGATCTGGCGGGCCAGGCGATCCACGTGCTGAACCAGAGCATGATCTTCAGTGCCCACCCGCAGTCGCACAGCCGGCTGGTGGGCTGCTACATGCTGTTTTACGCCGTCGGCAGCGGGCTGGGCGCCTTTGCCGGCACCCATATGTACGCCTGGGCGGGGTGGAGCGGCGTCTGCTGGCTGGGGGCGGGCGTCAGCCTGAGCGCGCTGCTGTTTTGGCGGCTGACGCTGTGCGGGATGCCGGATGCCGCGGGTAAGGGCTAGCGGGCCGGCGAATGCATCAGGTAATAATCTTCTTCGCCGTCGTTGCCGGTAGAGATGATGCGCCAGCCGTGTTTGCGGTAGAACGCCAGCGCCTTTTCATTCTTCACCAGGCATTTCAGCGAGCCGGTGGCGGTGAAGGTGGCTTCCGCCGCCTGCAGCAGCGCACTGCCGGCGCCGCGCGGCGGCTGATGGGGATCGACATACAGGTTATGAATGAAGTTGTCTTCGCGATAGACGGAGACGAATCCCAGCAGCGTGCCGCCGTCTTCTGCTACCCAAATCGCTTCGCCCAGCGTCGCGCCGTCGAAATCTTCCAACTGATAGTTTGAGGTATCGCGCCAGCCGAACGCCGCCTTGCGCGACGCCAGGTACAGCGTGCGCAGGAAGGGGCGATCGGTCTCTTGGTAGGGTCTTATCTGCATGGCATCTCCCGGTGGTTTGTGCTCACTATAGCGCATTGCGCGGCGTATGCCTGCCGAGCCGATTTATTCGCTTGTTTGTCCGCGCCGCCGCTGGCATGATCCCCTGCAGGGATTAACGCAACGTTGATCACAACCTATTGATTTTCATGACTCGGGGTGCCCTTCTACGTGAAGGCTGAGAAATACCCGTATTACCTGATCTGGATAATGCCAGCGTAGGGAAGTCACGGCCGCCCAGCCGGCGCCGCCTTCTTGAACGCCGGTTGGGAGGAATATGATCGCTCGACCTGATGCACTACCCGGCGCGCGCGCCGCGGCCTGTCTGACCCAATTCCAACAGCGGCCTCCGCTGATCCACTGCCTGACCAACGAAGTGGTGCAATCGCTGACCGCCAACGTGCTGCTGGCGCTCGGCGCCTCCCCGGCGATGGTGGTGGAGCCGCAAGAGGCGGCGCAGTTCAGCGCGCTGGCCGATGGCCTGCTGATCAACGTCGGTACCCTCAATGCGCTGCGCGCCGAATCGATGCGGGCGGCGGTGGCCGCCGCCAATCAGGCCGGCAAGCCCTGGACGCTGGATCCGGTGGCGGTCGGCGCGCTCTCCTACCGCACCGCCTTCGCCAAACAGCTGCTGGACGAGAAACCGGCGGCGATACGCGGCAACGCCTCGGAAATTATGGCGCTCAGCGGGTTGTTGGCCAGCGGCCGCGGGGTTGACAGCGGCGACGATTCGCTGGCGGCCTTGCCCGCCGCGCGTGAGCTGGCACAGCGCAGCGGCGCGGTGGTGGCGGTCACCGGCGCGGTGGATTACGTCACCGACGGCCAACGCGATTGGGCGATCGAAGGCGGTTCCCCGCTGATGACGCGGGTGGTGGGCACCGGCTGCGCGCTGTCGGCGGTCGTGGCGGCGTTTTGCGCCCTGCCGGGCGATCGCCTGGACAACGCGGCGACCGCCTGCCGGGTGATGTCCCACTGCGGCGGCCTCGCGGCCAGACAGGCCGGCGGGCCGGGCAGCTTTACGCCGGCGTTCCTCGATGCCCTGTATCAGCTGCGCGGGGAGGATCTGTGATGAAACGCATTAACGCCCTGACCATCGCCGGCACCGATCCCAGCGGCGGCGCCGGCATTCAGGCCGATTTGAAGGCTTTCTCGGCGCTTGGCACCTACGGCACCTCGGTGATCACCGCGCTGGTGGCGCAGAATACCCGCGGCGTGCAGTCGGTGTATTACATCGATCCGGCGTTCGTCGCCGCGCAGCTGGACTCGGTGTTCAGCGACGTGCGCATCGACAGCGTCAAGATCGGCATGCTGGCCAACGCCGACATCGTGCAGGCGGTGGCCGAACGGCTGCGCCATTACCGGCCGGAGTTCGTGGTGCTGGACACCGTGATGCTGGCGAAAAGCGGCGATCCGTTGCTGGCGCCGGAGGCGGTGGCATCTATTCGGCGCGAGCTGTTGCCGCTGGTGTCGATCATTACGCCGAACCTGCCGGAAGCGGCGGCGCTGCTGGCGTGCGCGCCGGCGGAAGATGAAGCGCAGATGCGCGAGCAGGGGCGGGCGCTGCTGGCGATGGGCTGCCGGGCGGTGCTGATGAAGGGCGGCCACCTGAGCGAAAACGAGAGCCCGGACTGGCTGTTTAGCGCAGAAGGCGAGCAGCGCTTTACCGCGCCGCGCGTCGCTACCCGCCACACCCACGGCACCGGTTGCACGCTCTCGGCCGCGCTGGCGGCGCTGCGCCCGCGCCATGCCGACTGGGCGGCTACAGTGGCCGCCGCCAAGGACTACCTGCAACAAGCGCTGCAACAGGCGGGCACGCTGGAAGTGGGGCACGGTATCGGGCCGGTGCATCATTTCCATGCCTGGTGGTGAGTCAACTTTTTGCCACAACCGTGGTCTGACTGGTTCAGGCCCGGTTTTATGGGCGAAACCTGATTTAACCTAGGGAGAAGGACTATGACGGGACACCAGGCGCTGCGTTGCGCCCTCTTCGGCGCACTGCTCAGCTTCAGCGCGGGCAGCTTTGCCCAGCAGATCGTCACCACGTCGGATTTGATTCAGCAGCCGGGGTATCAGGCCAGCTGGCAAAACATGGTGAAAGGCCAGGCGCGGATGCCGGGCTGGGCGCGTAAGGGCGTCGGCACCTCAACGCCGGCGCAGAATCTGAACTGGAAGGGCAAAGAGTATCTGGTCGGCAATCTGTGCAAGCCGCACGACTGCGGCAACAACTTTTTGATCGTGGCGTTCAGCGCGGACAAATCCCAGGCCTGGGGCGTGCGGGTGGAAGTGGAAGATCGGCCGGAAGCCGTCGATCATCCGAAGAAGTATGCCAAGTACCAGTGGCTCGGCAAGCCGAATGACGACATGAAAGCGCTGCTGAAGCAGCAGTTCGAGAACAATCCCGACTGGAAATGATCTGACCGGGGGCGCCGGTGATGGCGCCCCCGGCGTTGATCAGCCGATGCCGGCCTGATGCAGATCGTGCAGGTTGAGCGCCCCCACCAGCACGCCGTTCATATCGACCACCGGGGCCGCGCTGATGTGCTGTTCGTGCAGCGCTTCCAGCGCCTCGCCGGCGCGCCACTGCTCCGGCAGCCGATAACCGGGGCGGGTGATCGCCGGGCTGAGCGGATCCTGCAGGCTGTTGCCCTTCACCAGCCAGCGGCGCAGGTCGCCGTCGGTAAACACGCCCACCACCCGCTGCTGCGCGTCGCAGACCGCCACTAACCCGAGCCCGGTGCGGCTCAGCTCCAGCATCGCTTCCATCACGTTGGCGCTTTCGCTCACGCGCGGCAGGCGATCGCCGGTGCGCATCAGGTGATGCACGCGGTTCAACAGGCGCGCCCCCAGGCTGCCGCCCGGGTGCGAGCGGGCGAAATCTTCCGCGTTGAAACCGCGCTGGCGCATCAGCGCCATCGCCAGAGCATCGCCCATCATCAGGGTGTTGACCGCGCTGGAGGTCGGCGCCAGCCCCATCGGGCAGGCTTCGCGCTCGACGCCGATATCCAACACGCAGGCCGCGGCCAGCGCCAGCGGCGACTCTTTGCCGCCGGTGATGGCGATCACCGGAATGCCGTTCTCCGCCAGCAGCGGCAGGATCAGATCCAGCTCTTTGGCGCGGCCGGAGTAGGAGATGAACACCACCACGTCGTCGGCGCCGATCATGCCGAGATCGCCGTGCAGCGCCTCGGCCGGGTGCACGAAGAACGACGGCGTGCCGGTGCTGGCCAGCGACGCGGCGATTTTCTTGCCGATATGGCCGGATTTGCCGATGCCGGAAATCACCGCTTTGCCACGGCAGTTCAGCAGCAGTTCGCAGGCGCAGACGAAGTTGTCGTCCAGGCGCGCCAGCAGGCGTTGCGCTTCGGTCAGCTCGATCTCCAGCGTTTCGCGGGCGAAGGCGAGCAGGGCGTTGGCGTTACTCATCAGGGTCTCCTACCAGAAGGATATTGATGCCTTTCGCCTGCAGGGCGGCGAGGTAATCGGGGTTGATGTCTCGGTCGGTGATCAGCGTATCGACGGCGCTGAGTTCGCACACCACGTTCGGGCTCTTGCGGCCGAATTTCGAGGAGTCTACCAACAGAATAATGCGGCCGGCGGCTTCGCACATCGCTTTGCTGACGTTGTGCACTTCGTTGAAGGTGGTGACGCCGGCGTTGAGATCGACGCCGTCCGCGCCGATAAACAGCTTGTCGAAGCTGAATTGCTGAAACGCCGATTCGGCCAGGCTGCCGTGGAACGAGGCCGATTTTTTGCGGTAGGTGCCGCCGGGCATCAGGATGGTCTGATCGTTGTCCAGCTCCACCAGCGCGTTGACGATGGTCAGGCTGTTGGTCATCACCGTGATGTTATTGAACTGCGCCAGGTGCGGCACCATCTGCAGCACCGTGCTGCCGGCGTCGAAGATCAGCGAGTCGCCGTCGGCGATCAGCGCCACGGCGGCGCTGGCGATGTGGCGTTTTTTCTCGGTGTTGATATGGGTTTTGCGGTCGATCGGCTGATCGCCGTCGTCGCGGCTGAGCACCACGCCGCCGTAGGTACGGATCACCTCACCTTCTTCTTCCAGCAGGGTGAGATCCTTGCGGATGGTGGTGCCGGTGGTGGAGAAATGCTCGGCCAGGGCGTCCACTGCCGTTTTGCCATGCCGCTGCAGATATTCAAGGATAGCGGCCTGCCGCTGCTTTGGTTTCATCGCGATTCCCGTTCACAAGAGTTGGGCATTTCCTCTCGCTGAATAATTCACTATGAAAGGTAATGTCTTTTAATGTGAAAATATCACGATTTGGGCGCAATCGCTAACGATAGTGCAGACTGGCATGCGCGATCCTCGGGGAAGATCACATCCGGGCGTAAATCCCGCTGATGCAAACCGTGCAAACGAGGCAGCGGGCGGGGCCGGGCGAAAACGGTCAGGCCGCGCAGTAACAGGCTGCCGCACACCCGCCGATCGGCGTCGAAGGCCAGCGCCAGCACCACTCGCGGGCGGAAGCGGCCGCCGGAACGGCCGACGCCGACGGCGCCCAGCCGGCACAGGCCGTCGAAGGCGCGGTTGAAGCGCTGCAGTTGCCACCAGCCGAAGGCGATTTGCAGCAGCCAGGCCAGCAGCGCGAAGGCGATCAGAGCTTGAGTCATGGGGGTCTCCTTAGGCCCCCTTCCGTGGAAGGGGGCGTCGATGGCGTCAGAACATCACCTGGCCGCCGGTGATGTTGATCGATTGGCCGGTGCAGTAAGAGGCCTTGTCGCTGGCGTAGAACAGCAGGGTGTTCAGCACGTCCTGGTAGTCGCAGCCGCGCTTCAGCGGCACTTTGTCGATGTAGTACTGCTCCACCTGGTCCGGCGCGATGCCCAGTTTTTGCGCGTACTGCGGCAGCAGCGACTGGAACATCGGCGACTTCAGCAGGTTGCCGAGCATCAGCGAATGCACGGTAATGCCGTACTCCGCCAGATCGAGCGCCAGCGACTGCGTCAGCCCCACGCCGCCGAACTTGGCGGCGCTGTAGCCGGAGTTGTGCTTGCTGCCGACCTTGCCGGACTTGGAGTTGATCTGAATGATGCGCCCGGCGATGCCGTCGCGGATCATCAGGCGCGAGAACTCGCGGGCGCAGAGGAAATAGCCCACCAGGTTCACCTGCAGCGAGCGGTCGAAGTCGCCCAGCGGGAAGTCGGTGATCGGCGCCGCCTTGGCGATGCCGGCGCTGTACACCAGCAGGTTGGCCTGGCCGAACGCCCGGTCAACCGCCGCCGCCAGCGCGATCACGCTCTGTTCGTCGGTGGCGTCGGCCTGAAAACCGCAGGCGCTGCCTGCGCCAAACGCTTCGTTGATCTGCTGTGCCACCTGATTGGCGTTGTCGGCGTTCAGATCGGCCACCGCCACCCGATAACCGGCCTGCGCCAGCCCGTGGGACAAAAAGGCGCCTAACGTTTGGCCGCCGCCAATCACTACAGCTACTTCAGACATGGTCTACTCCTTATGCGATAAATGACAGCGTGCTGCCCAACGGGATATCGGTCGGCGTCGGGCCGGAAACGTGGATCGAGCCGGGGAATTCGGCTTCGGCTTCGCCGTCGAAGCGCACGGTGATGTGGCCCAGTTCGCGCAGGTTCTGCGTGGCGACGCTGCCGACGGCGGTGATGGCGTAGCGATGCTGCGCCAGCTCCATCACGCCGCCGACCTGCAGCTCACCGGCGGTCGCGCCGTGGCGGTGGATGAAGCAGAACTCTTCGATATCCGCCGGCGCGCCTTCACGGAAAGTGATCAACATGTTGTCCAGCAACGCGTCGCGGGCGCAGCCACCGATCTGCGTGATGGTGGTGTGAAAAATGGTGTGCATAAACGTCTCCCTGGAAATCAGCTTATTAATAAATGAAGGCCGAGGCGGCCCAGGCGATCAACACCGTCGGCGCGCCGGTCAGGAAGCGGCCGACCAGCACCGAGGGCACGCCGACCCGCACGGTGTCCTGCTTGGCTTCCGCCAGCGACAGGCCGACCGGAATGAAGTCGCAGGCGGCCTGCACGTTGATGGCGAACAGCGCGGGCAGCGCCAGCTGCGGCGGAATATGGCCGAGGCCGATCTGCACCCCGACCAGCACGCCGATCACCTGGGCGATGACCGCGCCGGGGCCGAGGAACGGCGACAGCAGCGGGAATGAGCAGATCAGCGCCAGCGTCACCAGGCCGATCGGGCTGTTGGCGAGCGGCGTCAGGCCGTGAGCGATAAAGTCCCCGAGGCCGGAGGCCATGATGATGCCGATCAAGGCCGAGACGAACGCCATAAACGGCAGGATGGTCTTCAGCACGGTGTCGATGGTGTCGCGCCCGGCCTGGAAGAACACCGCCACCACCGATCCCATGCCCATGCCGACCTTCGCCAGCAGCCCGTCGCTTTGCTCGGTGATCTTCTTGCTGGTGTCGTAGTCGCGCCTCTTGGGCGGTGCTGCAACGGCGGCGGGTTGGCTATCTGCCGCTTCGATTCGGCTGATATTGTGGTCGCGCACGCCGGAGACATAGATGTCTTCGAGGATAAACTGCGCCAGCGGGCCGGACTGGCCGGTGGCGTGGATGTTGACCGTCGGAATACGGCGTTTCGGGTACAGGCCGCAGCGCAGGGTGCCGCCGCAGTCGATCACCGCCACGCCGATCTCTTCTGCCGGCGGCTCGCCCTCTTTGAAACCGTCGACGGCCGGCCAGCCGGTCAATTCGCTGAGGCGATCGACGATCGAAGGCCGGGTGCCGGCGGTGATGTACACCACTTTCTTGCCGGGCTCTATCGGCAGCTCCAGGGGGCCACCCCAGCCGCTGGCGCCTTTTTCAATACGGATATAAGCACTCATGCTGCACTCCACGAATTAAAGTTGCACCTGGCGATCCAGACGGATGCCCATCTTGCGTTCGAACAGGCTGGTGGTCAGATCGGTGACCCAGCCGCGGAAGAAGTTGGTGAACAGCCCCACCAGGAAATAGCTCACCGCCAGCGGGCCGAGCGGCAGGCCGAGGGTGGTCAGGCCGCTGGCGATACCGAGGTAAACGAACAGCTCGCCCGGATTGATGTGCGGGAACAGGCCGTTCATCGAGTGGCAGCTGTAGGAGGCCGCCGCGTAGTAGCTCGGCTTGTATTTCTCCGGCATGAAGCGCCCCAGGCTGAGGGTCATCGGGTTGCAGAAGACAAAGGTGCCGATCAGCGGCAGCAGCAGATAACGCGAGACGGGGTTGCCCGCGCAGCGCTGCGCCAATCGTTCGATACGTTCCTGGCCAACAAATTTGATCAGCGCGTTCATGATTACCAACAGGCTGATCAACAAAGGTAAAATGCCGGTCACCATGCCGACAAACACTTCACCGCCTTTCTGAAACAGGCCGATAAACCACTCGGCGCCGTGGGTGATTAGCTCAATCATTATGTTCTCCTGTAATGGACTGATATGGCCTGGAGCGAACGGCGGCTCTGTCGCCATGGGCCTTACAGTAGTCACTTTGTTGGGCTATTTGTTTTAAATAGATCACAATTTGAAAGATAAATATTTTATTTTGAAAGTTTAAAGTGAAAGAAAGAGAAGGTCTGTGGCATGAGTGGGAGAAAGCGGGCACAAAAAAGCCCGGCGAGCCGGGCTTGAGGACAGGTGGTCCGTCACATCAGGCGATGGTGACCTTCTTGTCCAGGTAGGCGTCTTGCACGGCGTTGATCAGCGCCACGCCGTCTTTCATCGATTTCTTGAACGCCTTGCGCCCCAGGATCAGGCCCATGCCCCCGGCGCGTTTGTTGATCACCGCGGTGCGCACCGACTCCTGCAGGTCGTTCTCACCGGCGGCGCCGCCGGAGTTGATCAGCCCGGCGCGGCCCATGTAGCAGTTGGCCAGCTGGTAGCGCACCAGATCGATCGGGTGATCGGTGGTCAGCTTGGTGTAGACGCGATCGTCGGTATAGCCGAATTTCACCGCGCGGTAGCCGCCGTTGTTTTCCGCCATTTTCTGTTTGACGATGTCGGCGCCGATGGTGGCGGCGATGTGGTTGGCCTGGCCGGTCAGATCGGCGCTGGAGTGGTAGTCCACGCCATCCTTGTTGAACGCCGGGTTGCGCAGATAGGCCCACAACACGGTGACCATGCCCAGCTCATGCGCGCGCTCGAAGGCGATCGAGATCTCTTCGATCTGGCGGCGCGACTGCTCGGAGCCGAAGTAAATGGTGGCGCCGACCGCCACCGCACCCATGTTGAATGCCTGCTCGACGCTGGCGTACAGGGTCTGGTCGTACTGGGTCGGGTAGCTCAGCGTTTCGTTGTGGTTGAGTTTGACCAAGAACGGAATTTTATGCGCGTAGCGGCGCGATACCGACGCCAGCACGCCGTAAGTGGAGGCGACGCAGTTACAGCCGGCTTCAATCGCCAGCTCGACGATGTTCTTCGGATCGAAATACAGCGGGTTGGCGGCGAACGAGGCGGCGGCGGAGTGCTCGATGCCCTGATCGACCGGCAGGATCGACAGGTAGCCGGTGCCGGCTAGGCGGCCGTGGTTGAACAGGGTTTGCATCGAACGCAGCACGCTGTTGGGACGGTTGTTATCGATCATTACGCGGTCGACGAAGTCGGCGCCCGGCAGGTAGAGATTCTCGGCGGGGATAGTGGTACAGCGGTGTTGCAGCAGATCTTCCGCTTCCTTTCCTAGCAACTGCACAATATCAGTCATGATTCACTCCCGATTAAGCTTCTTCATACACCGGCAATGCAAGGGTTTTTGACCACCGGCGCAGTAAAAAAGCGGTGATTGAAGCTGTAAAGCGATACTACCGAACTGGATCCGGCAAGGACAAACAATAGATGCGATTGAGAGGAAATGCCATTTGCGAGGCCAAATACGCGGGGGCGATCGCCCCCGGCGCGCTAAGCGATTGATTATTCGATCTCGAACCACTCGGTGTTCTGCAGGGCGATCGGAGGAACACGCTGCGCCCGACAAGGTCAGCCCAGCAGGGCGCAGTTAGGCGGCAGGCGGCATTTGATGGCCTGCGGCAACACTTCAATGCGGAAATGACGGCCTTTGAGCGGTTCGCCGTCGAGATTGAAGGTCATTTCATGCGGCGCGTCGATCTCGAGCCACGGCAGCGCTGCGCTGAGGATGCTGTTGCTCTCTTCGTCGTTGAACAGGGCGGCGACCAGCGCCGGCAGCAGTTCATCGGCGATCAACAGGCGCAGCTGCAGCAGGCCGTCGTTGATCAGCGCACTGGGGCACAGCTCCTGGCCGCCGCCGGCCTGTTTGCCGTTGCCGATGCCGATCACCAGTGCTTCGCCGGCCCAACGGAAGTCAGGCCCGCGAATTTCACAGCGGTCGGCCTGCAGCGTATCCATGCGCAGCAAGCCGTGCACGAAGTAGGACACGCCGCCCAACGCCGCCTTCAGCTTCTCCGGCGTTTCGGTGGTGATGCGGGTGCCGAAGCCGCCGGTGGCCATGTTGATGAAGTAGCGTTCGCCGTTGACTTTGGCCAGATCGATCGGCACCGAGCGGCCCTTGATCGCCAGCTGCAGCGCCTGTTCCGGCGACGGGGGAATATTGCAGGCCATGGCGAAATCGTTGGCGGTGCCGAGCGGCAGGATGCCCAATACCGGCCGGTTGTGCGCCGGCAGTTGCATCAGCGCGGCGGCCACTTCGTTGATGGTGCCGTCACCGCCGCCGGCGACGACGGTGCCGACGCCGAGCTGTGCGGCTTCCGCGACGTAGCGCGCGGCGTCGCCGTGCTCCCAGGTCACGCGCACGTACAGCGTGATTTGCTCTGCACGCAGGCGTTTGACCGCCTGACGCAGCTCTTCGTTACCGGCGCCTTTGCCGTTGAGAATAAGCAGGGCGGGCGCATGTGAGTGTTGAGGCATTGCCGATCTCCTCCGGCGGAAAACCAAGAATGCTTCAAGATAAACCAGCTGCCGCCACCAAGCCATCAGAATATTCAGCTAATTCTGGTTATTCCCCGGCGCTCAGTGAATATGAAGCAAGGCGAATTTATCTGAATTTTACGCGGAAATAAGCCAAGTTTTAAAGACGAGAGGATTAATCGCTGTAGCGTTATTTATATATCGAAGCGGCGTGATTATTATTATTAAAACGGATAACGGGAATAAGTTATGGAAATAAGCGCAGAGAAAAAAATAGGCGTGCCCATAAAAGAAAAAGCCAGCCCAAGGGAGATTGGGCCGGCTAAGGAGGTGGTTCCTAGTATTGCTATGCAAATATTTTCGTTGTTCGTTTTAAGCAGCGTGATAGTAACCAAGCTACGCGCACATTGATGTGATCCAATTCTAATATTTGCTAAAAATCGCCGCCGAATGACGGCGATTCATTGTTATGCCCCGACGCTATTTTCTTCCGCCAAATTGCGGATCAGCAACGCATAATTGAGATCGATATCCTGTGGGATCGGCAAATAAACAATATGGCCGTTGCCCGGCGCCACCTCAATCGGTTCGCCTTTCTTATTTTGCATGCTTTCGAGGGTGAAGACCACGTTGCCGCCCGGCGTCATCATCTCGACGCTGTCGCCGAGTGAGAACTTATTCTTCACGTCGACCTCTGCCCAGCCATCGCGGCGCACGCCGGTGAATTCGCCGACAAACTGCTGGCGCTCGGAGAGCGAGGAGCCGTAGTCGTAATTCTGCTGCGCTTCGTGCACGTGGCGGCGCAGGAAGCCTTCGGTGTAGCCGCGGGGCGCCAGGCCTTCCAGCGTGGTAAGCAGGGTCGGATCGAAGGGTTTGCCGGCGGCCGCGTCGTCGATGGCGCGGCGGTAGACCTGGGCGGTGCGGGCGCAGTAGTAGAAGGACTTGGTGCGGCCTTCGATCTTCAGCGAGTGCACGCCGAGCTGCGTCAGACGCTCCACGTGCTGGATGGCGCGCAGATCCTTGGAGTTCATGATATAGGTGCCGTGCTCGTCTTCGAAGGCGCTCATATATTCGCCTGGTTTTTGCGCTTCAGACAGCATGAACACCTTGTCGGTCGGTGCGCCGATGCCCAGCGTCGGCTCGACGGTTTGCACCGGGATCGGCTCGTGCAGGTGCACGATATTGCCGGTGTCATCCTCTTTGCCTTCTTCAGCCTTATACTGCCAGCGACAGGCGTTGGTGCAGGTGCCCTGGTTGGGATCGCGCTTGTTGATATAGCCCGACAGCAGGCAGCGGCCGGAGTAGGCCATGCACAGCGCGCCGTGGACGAAGATTTCCAGCTCCATGTCCGGCACTTCGGCGCGGATCTCGGCGATCTCTTCCAGCGACAGCTCGCGCGAGAGGATCACGCGGGTCAGGCCCATTTGCTTCCAGAACTTCACCGTTGCCCAGTTAACGGCGTTGGCCTGCACCGACAGGTGAATGTCCATCTGCGGGAAGGCTTCGCGCACCATCATGATAAGGCCGGGATCGGACATGATCAGCGCATCCGGGCCCATATCGATAACCGGTTTCAGATCGCGCAGGAAGGTTTTCAACTTGGCGTTGTGCGGAGCGATGTTCACCACCACGTAGAATTTTTTGCCCAGCGCATGGGCTTCGTTGATGCCCTGCGCCAGATTCTCGTGGTTGAATTCGTTGTTGCGCACCCGCAGGCTGTAGCGCGGCTGGCCGGCGTAAACCGCATCGGCGCCATAGGCGAAGGCGTAACGCATGTTTTTCAGCGTTCCGGCCGGGGAGAGAAGTTCCGGTGTAAACATAGTGTGTCTCGGTCTGATTTCAGGTCAGTATACCTCTGTCTTTCGAACTGCAGCGTTGTTGGCTGCATTCGCTCACTCCAGTCACTTGGTTGACCAAGCTCCTGGAGACTCACGAACTTGCCGCCTAGCTGCCGTGTGAAAGCCAGTGGGTATATCGCGCCCCAGATGGCGCAGTAAAAGCGGGGGATTGTAGCCGCAGCGCAGCAAGAAATCAGCAGTTAACCGGATTTATTCAAGGGAGATTGATCCCGGTCAAACGGAAAACGCGCGATGGCGGCCACCGCGCGGGCGACACGGGGGATCAGGCGCTCAAATCGCGGATATCGGTGGTCGGGCCGTTTTTCATCACCGACTGGATACCGTTTTTGGCTGCGCTTTCGGAGCTGTACATTTCGCTGACGCCGATCACCTGATGGTTCTTGGCCTTCAGCACAAAATAGGGCTGATTGCTGGTGCTGTGCTTCAGTTCAAACTGCGCTTCGTGCGGCGCATTGGTCTGCACCGAGGCGATGCCGTTCTCCGCCGACGCTTTGCTGGCATACATCTCGCTGGCCAGAATGATCTCGCCGTTACTGGCTTTCAGGTTGAAGTGGTACTGTCCGTTCTTTGCTTTTTTCAGCTCGTAATGACCGATTGCCATGGTTCTTCTCCTGTAGGTTCCGATTCGTGATGTAAGTGTAGCCAATCGCTTGAAAATCGGCGGCTAAACCTCACAGCAGCTTAGTCTAAAAAATGCGCAGCTTTCTTGCGCCGGCGCGGAGTTTTCATCCGAGAAGCCCGCTGCCGCACGGGAAGCTAAGGGAAGGCGTGGTGATTGCGCAGTGCGCCGCATAACAAGGGGAACAGGGTTTCACCCCGTGAGATTGTGCGTTACGGTTTGGCCGTATCGTCAATGTGGATGAAAAATGAGCGATACATCTTGGCATCGACACGCTACAGGCATATGCTTTGGCCTATGCCTGCTGTGGAGGTGTCGAGATGGAAAGAATCGCAAAGCTGTTTAAAAACGGCAGAAATCAGGCGGTGAGGTTACCGGTGGAATTTGAATTTGATACGGATCGTGTCTATATCCGTCGCGATCGGGAGGGCAACGTGATTTTATCCAAATATCCGGCAAAGCCGGACAGCTGGGCACCGCTGCTGAGCATTATCGCCCAAACGCCGGTGCCGCAAGAGTTTCTTGGCGCGGAAGATCGTCAGCAAGGGGTTGCAGACCGCGATCCATTCTCAGAGGAAGAGTAGGCGATGTACATGTTTGATACCAACACCGTCAGCCACTTGTTTCGGCAGCATCCGCAGGTGCTTAACGTCATGGAAAAGCTCCCGCCTTCTGCCGTATGTATTTCCAGCGTCACGGAAGCGGAACTGCTTTACGGTGTGGCTAAACGGCGGAACAAGGCGTTGCAAAGCATGGTCGAGGCCTTTCTTGCCGCGGTGACGGTCTATGCATGGGATAGCGAGGCCGCCCGCTGCTACGGTGAAATGCGCGCGAACATGGAGAGAAAGGGCAAAATCATGGGCGCGCTGGATCAACTGATCGCCGCTCACGCGCAGAGCCATGGCGCGACGCTGGTGACCAACGATCGCGCATTCGCCATGGTGCCCGGGTTGGCGGTTGAAGACTGGACGCGCTGATCCCCTAAATCCCATTCACCAGCCGGCAGGGCTCGGCTTCCCAGCGGTAACCGACGCCGTATACCGAGCGGATAAAGGATTTTTGCCCGTCGATCAGCTCCAGCTTGCGGCGCAGGTTTTTGATGTGGCTGTCGATGGTGCGGTCGGTGACCACCCGATAGTCGTCATACAGGTTGTTCAGCAGCTGCTCGCGTGAAAACACGTTGCCCGGCTGGCTGGCCAGCGTTTTCAGCAGGCGGAATTCCGCCGGCGTCAGATCCAGCAACTGCCCCTGATAGCTGGCCTGGAAACGCGGCTCATCGATGTTCAGCAGGTCATCTTCCCGCGCATTCTCCTGCGGCCGATAGCTGCGGCGCAGGATGGTTTTCACCCGTGCCACCACCTCTCGTGGGCTGTAGGGTTTGCAGATGTAATCGTCGGCGCCGATCTCCAGCCCCAACAGGCGATCGATCTCTTCGATTTTCGCCGTCACCATCACGATAGGCACGTCGCTGAAGCGGCGCAGCTCGCGGCACACCGTCAGACCGTCGGCGCCCGGCAACATCAGGTCGAGCAAAATCAGCGCCGGCGGATGCTGGTGCACGGTCGGCACCACCTCGTTGCCGTTGGTCAGCCAGCGGGTGGCGTAACCCGCCGCCTGCAGATAGTCCACCAGCAGCTGGCCCAGCTTGGGCTCATCTTCAACAATCATGATCTGCACGGGGTGATTCTGAATGTCCATCAGGGCGCCTTACTTTTTTATCGGGGTAGCAAATTCTACTGTAATGCGCACGCCGCCTAAAGGCGAATGCTCGGCGCGGATTTTCCCGTCGTGGGCTTCCACGATGTTGTGGCAGATCGCCAGCCCCAGCCCGGAACCGCCGCTGGCGCGGTTGCGTGAACCTTCCGCCCGGTAGAAACGTTCGAAAATGCGCGTCAGCTGCTGATCGCTGATGCCCGGCGCGCTGTCCTGCCAGTAGAGGAACAGTCGCCCCGGCTGCAGCTCGGCGCTGATTTCCAATCGGCCGCCGGCGTCGGTGTAGCGCAGGCTGTTTTCCAGCAGGTTATTGAACAGCTGGTTCAAACGGTCGGGATCGCCGAACAGCGGCGCCTGGGTCGGCAAATGGGTGACGATTTCCAGCCCTTTGGCGCGGAAGCGTTCGTGGAAGGCAGCGACGGCGATCTGCAGCAGGTGCACGCAGTCCACCGACGATTTGCGATAGGCCAGCGCGCCGAGATCGGAGAGCGACAGCTGGTGCAGATCGTCGACCAGTTTGGTCAGGGTGGACACCTCGGCCTGCAGCGAACTGAGCGACGCCGGCGTCGGCTGCCGCACGCCGTCCTGCAGCGCCTCCAGCTCGCCGCGCAGCACCGCCAGCGGCGTGCGCAGCTCGTGCGAGACGTCGGCCATAAAAGCGCGGCGCATCTGTTCGTTTTTCTCCAGCGAGGTGGCCAACTGGTTGAAGTCGTGCGCCAGCCGGCCCAGTTCATCCTGGCTGCTGACCGCCACGCGGGTGGTGAAATCGCCCGCCGCCAGGCGATGGGTGCCCGCCACCAGGCGCTTGACCGGGGCCAGCATGCCGCGCGACAGCAGCCAGGTCACCGCCGCCGCCAGCAAGGTAGAGAGCGCGACGATGATCCAGCTGGTGCGCCGCTGCTGGCGATCGAAGTTGATGTCGGTGTTGCGCGTCAGGCGCTCGACCGGGGTGGTGATCACCCAGCCGACGATCTCGTTGTTGTAGCGGATCGGGTGGCGCGGGCCCTCTTTAGGCACCGGCCCGGAGTGGCCCACCAGGCGGTTGAACTGGCTGTCCACCACCCAAAACTGGGTGCGCCAGCCCTTGGGCGGCAGGTTGTGGCTGCTGTCGCTGTTCTGTTCGAACGAGCGCATGATCTGGTAGATCACCTGATCGTTGTTGCGCAGGAACACCCAGTTGCCGTGGTGGCTGTACTGTTCCTCCAGCGCTTCGCTCAGCATGTTGATACGCTGCTCGTTGCTGTGTTTGATGTAGTCGATAAAGCCGCGTTCAAAGCTGACGCGCACCCCCCAATGCATGGTGATCAGCACCAGCATGCAGGTGGCGAAAATGGCCAGGAACAGTTTCCCGGTAATACCTATCTTCATTGCAACCTCGTTGAACCGGTACCCGGCTCTTTGGTCAGCGTGCGGTTGGGCGCGCTATCGGCCGGCACGCGCGCGAAGGCCAGTGCGGGCAGAGCGATAATCAACGCCATACAGCAGTAGCTGTAAATAAATGCGCTGTGGATGGCCGGGCTGTCGGCCACCACCTGGTGATGGGCGAAGCTGCCGATCAGGATGCCGGCGACGCTGACGCCAAGGCTCATCGACAGCTGCATGACCATCGACAACAGGCTGTTGCCGCTGCTGGCCAGCCGATCCGGCAGGTCTTTCAGCGTCAGGGTGTTCATCGCCGAGAAGCGCAGCGAGTTGATCATCCCCTGGAAGAACAGCACCACCGGCAGCAGCCACAGCCAGCCGAGCATCGCCGCCAACAGGAAGCTCAGGCTGACCAGCGCCAGCAGCAGCGTGGCGGCCACCAGCACGTTGCGGTAGCCAAAGCGGTTGACCACCTGCACCACGATGCGTTTCATGCCCATGCTGCCGATGATCATCGGGATCATCATCAGCCCGGCGTGGAACGGCGTGAAACCCATGCCCACCTGCAGGAACAGCGGCGTCATGAACGGCAACATGCCGCTGCCGATGCGCCCCAGCAGGCTGGCCAGCAGCCCGATCTTGTAAGTCGGGGTGCGCAGCAGCCGCAGCGAGAACAGGGCGCGGCTATTGCCGTAGGCATGCCAAACATACCTCAACAGCGCCGCTACGCCCAGCGCCACCAGGCCGGCGATGGCGCTGCCGGAGAGCCCCATGCCCTTGTGGCCGTCGAGCGCCAGCGTCAGCGACGCCATGCCGATCGCCAGCAGGATAAAGCCGCTGAGGTCGAAGCGTCGGGTTTGCATTTGGTAGTTGGGCATCAGCAGCAGCGTGGCGATGGCGCCTACGATCCCCACCGGAATATTGATCAGGAAAATCCAGTGCCAGCTGGCGTATTGCACCAGAAAGCCGCCCAGCGCCGGCCCCATCAGCGGGCCGATCTGGCCCGGCAGCGTCACGAAGGTCATCGCCGCCATGTACTGCTCGCGCGGCACGATCTTCATCACCGTCAGGCGGCCGACCGGCACCATCATCGCACCGCCGATGCCCTGAATCACGCGCGAGGCGATCAGCTCGTTCAGGGTTTCCGAGCGGGCGCAGAGAATGGAGCCGAGGGTGAACAGCACGATGGCGCTGAAAAACACCCGCTGTACGCCGACCTTGTCCGCCAGCCAGCCGCTGGCCGGCAGCGTCACCGCTACCGTCAGCACATAGGAGACAATCACCGACTGCATGCGCAGCGGGTTCTCCCCCAGGCTGGCGGCCATCGAGGGCAGGGCGGTGTTGACGATAGTAGTATCCAGCGTCTGCATAAAGAAGCCGAATGCCACTATCCAGAGTTGCCAGCGTACCGTGGCGGCGTGTTTCATCAGCATCGGTCGGCCATTAATGGGGCAGCGGGGCCAGTTGCTTGTTGCGGCGGAATTTCGCCTGCAGCCGGTCGAAGTAAAGGTAGACCACCGGGGTGGTGTACAGCGTCAGCAGCTGGCTCATCACCAGGCCGCCGGCGATGGTGATGCCGAGCGGCTGGCGCAGCTCCGCGCCGTCGCCGCTGGTCAGCATCAGCGGCAGCGCGCCGAACAGCGCCGCCAGCGTGGTCATCATGATCGGCCGGAAACGCAGCAGGCTGGCCTGGAAAATTGCCTCTCGGGCGCTGATGCCGCCGTTGCGCTGCGCCTCGAGGGCGAAGTCGACCATCATGATGGCGTTTTTCTTCACGATGCCGATCAACAGCATAATGCCGATCAGCGCGATCAGGCTGAACGGCGCGCCGAACAGCTCGAGCGCCAACAGCGCCCCGACGCCGGCGGAAGGCAGCGTGGAAAGGATGGTCAGCGGATGGATATAGCTCTCATACAGCACGCCGAGCACGATGTACACCGTGGCGATCGCCGCCAGGATCAGGATGAGCTGCGACTTCAGGGTGTCCTGGAACACCTGGGCGGTGCCGGCGAACGTGCCGCGCACCGTGGACGGCACGCCGAGCTGAGTCATGGTGCGCTCTACCGCAGCGGTGGCGTCCGACAGGCTGCCGCCGTCCGGCAGGTTAAAGGAGATGGTTGAGGCGGCGGACAGCCCCTGATGGTTGACCGACAGCGGCGCGTTGGCCGGCCGCCAACTGGCGAAGTAGGAGAGCGGTATCGCCTTGCCTTCGTTGTTGATGATGAACATTTTGTCCAGCGAACTCACGTCCTGGGTGTAGGGTGGCGCCACTTCCATCACCACCTTGTATTGATTGAGCGGCTGATAGATGGTCGAAATCTGCCGCTGGCCGAAGGCGTTGTTCAGCAGGTTGTTGGCGTCGGACACCGAAATGCCAAGGCGCGCCATGGTTTCACGATCGTAGACCAGATCCATTTCCGAACCTTTATCCTGCTGATCCGAGTTGACGTCCGCCAGCTCGGGCAATGCGGCCAGCGCGATGCGGATCTTCGGTTCCCATTCGCGCAGCGCGGCGAGATCGTCCGCCAGCAGCGTATATTGGTAGCTGGCGTTGGCCTGCCGCCCGCCGACGCGGATATCCTGCACCGCCATCAGAAACAGGCTGGCGCCCGGTTCTTTGGCCAGGCGAGCGCGCAGGCGGGCGATCACTTTCTGCGCGTCGTCGCTGCGTACCGACAGCGGTTTCAGTGAGATGAACATCGAACCGCTGTTGGTACGCGAGCCGCCGGTAAAACCGGTGACGTTTTCCACGTCCGGATCTTCGCGCACGATTTTCATGAAGTCTTCCAGTTTGCCGCGCATCGCCTGGAACGAAATGCTTTGGTCGGCCTGGATAAAGCCCATCAGGCGCCCGGTATCCTGTTCCGGGAAGAAGGTTTTCGGGATGCTGATATACAGCCAGACGTTGAGCGCAAGGGTGGCGAGGAACACCGCCAGCACCCAGCGCGAGTGGCCGAGCACCCAGTTCAGCGAGCGTCCGTAGCCCTGCTGCAGCGCCAGCAGCATTTTGCCGAAGCCGCGCGCCCGCCGCTGCGAACGCGGCGGCTGGTGGCGCAGCAGGTAGGCGCACATCATCGGCGTGAGCGTGAGCGAGACGATGAGCGACAGCCCGATCGACACCGACAGGGTGACGGCGAACTCGCGGAACAGGCGCCCCGGCAGGCCTTCCATCAGCAGCAGCGGGATAAACACCGCCACCAGCGAAACGCTCATCGACAGCACGGTGAAGCCGACTTCTCGCGCGCCCAGCAGCGCGGCGTTGATCGGTTTCATGCCGGCCTCGACGTGGCGGGAAATGTTTTCCAGCACCACGATGGCGTCGTCCACCACAAAGCCGGTGGCGATGGTCAGCGCCATCAGCGACAGGTTATTGAGGCTGAACCCGCACAGATACATGGCGGCGAACGAGCCGACCAGCGACACCGGCACGGCGACCGCTGGGATCAGCGTGGCACGCCCGGAGCGCAGGAAGATGAACACCACCAGGATCACCAACCCGATGGCGATCGCCAGCGACTGTTCCACCTCGGCCAGCGATGCACGGATGGTCGGCGAACGATCCTGCGCGACGTTGAGTTGAATCGAGGCCGGGATATTCTCCTGCAAGGCGGGCAGCTCGGCGCGAATGCGATCGACGGTTTCGATGATGTTGGCGTCCGGCGCACGGCTGATGGCCAGAATGATCGCCGGTTTGGCGTCGGTCATCCCGGCGTTGCGCACGTCTTGCACCGAGTCTTTGACCTCGGCCACGTCGGCTAAACGCACTGCCGAGCCGTTGTTGTAATGAATGATCAGCGGACGGTAAGCATCGGCGGTTTTCAGCGCATCGTTGGCCTGGATCTGCCAGCGCTGCTGCGGGTTTTCCACGGCGCCCTGCGGGCGGCGCACGTTGGCATTGGCGATGGCTTGCCGTACGGTATCCAGCGACACGCCCTGATTGAACAGCGCCGAAGGGTTCAGCTCGACCCGCACCGCCGGCAGCGAACTGCCGCCCACGGAAACGTCGCCGACGCCCTCGGTCTGGCTGATCTTCTGCGCCAGCTGGGTGGAGGCGAAATCGTAAAGCTGCCCCTGGCTGTAGGTGTCCGAGGTCAGCGTCAGGATCATGATCGGCGCGTCGGAAGGGTTGACCTTGCGGTAACTGGGGCGGCTCGGCATGCCGGTCGGCAGCAGGCTTTGCGCGGCGTTGATCGCCGCCTGCACGTCGCGCGCGGCGCCGTTGATGTCGCGGCTGAGATCGAACTGCAAAATGACCCGGGTACTGCCGAGCGAACTCATCGAGGTCATTTCGTTAACTCCGGCGATGCGGCCCAGCGCGCGCTCCAGCGGCGTCGCCACCGAGGACGCCATGGTTTCCGGCGAGGCGCCCGGCAGCGACGCGCTGATCGAAATCACCGGAAAGTCCACCTGCGGCAGCGGCGACACCGGCAGCAGGCGAAAGCCGATTGCGCCGCTGATGGCGATGGCCAGCGTCAGCAGGGTGGTGGCCACCGGCCGGTGAATGAACAGGGCGAAGAATTTCACGGCAGCTCCTGCGTATCCGGCTGGCGATGCGTGTTGCGCGCCAGTTTGTCAAACAGCAGGTAGATCACCGGCGTGGTGAACAGCGTCAGGATCTGGCTCATGATCAAACCGCCGACCATACAGACGCCGAGCGGATGCCGCAGCTCCGCGCCGACGCCGGTGCTCAGCATCAGCGGCAGCGCGCCGAGTAAGGCCGCCAGCGTGGTCATCAGGATCGGCCTAAAACGCAGCAGGCAGGCCTGATAGATGGCGTCGCGCGCCGATGAACCCTGTTCGCGTTCCGCCGCCAGCGCGAAGTCGATCATCATGATGGCGTTCTTCTTCACGATGCCGATCAGCAGGATGATGCCGATGATGGCGATCACGTCCAGCTCGCTGCCGGCCAGCATCAGCGCGAGCAGCGCGCCGACCCCGGCGGTCGGCAGGGTGGAGAGGATGGTGACCGGGTGAATGAAGCTTTCATACAGCACGCCCAGCACGATGTACATCGCCACCACCGCCGCCAGGATCAGCCACAGCGTGCTGCCGAGCGCCGCCTGGAAGGCCAGGGTCGCCCCCTGGAATTGGGTGGTGATGTCCCTTGGCATGTTGAGATTTTTTTCTGCCTGGGTGACCGCGTCCACCGCCTCGCCGAGCGAGTAGCCGTCGGCGACGTTGAACGAAACGGTGGCCGACGGGAACTGATCGAGATGGTTGACCGACAGCGGGCCGAAGCGCTCTTCGATTTTGGCGATGGCGCTCAGCGGCACCACGGCGCCGTCGTTGCCGCTCAGACGGATCTCATTGAGCGCCGCCAGCCCCGGCGTCGCGCTGACGTCGTGCTCCAGCACCACGCGGTATTGGTTGGCCTGGGTGTAGATGGTGGAGATCAGGCGCTGGCCGAACGCGTTGTACAGCGCATTGTCCACGTCGCTCATGGTGACGCCGAGGCGGGAGGCCGAATCGCGGTCGACGTTGACGTAGGCGACCAGCCCCTGATCCTGCCAGTCGCTGGTGACATCCGCCAACTGAGGGGTTTGCTTCAGCTCATTTATCAGCTGCGGCACCCACAGGCTGAGATCGTCCAGCGACATCGCCTGCAGGGTGAACTGGTACTGGGTGCGGCTGACCTGGGTATCGATGGTCAGATCTTGCACCGGCTGCAGATACAGCTTCACGCCGGGGAACTGCGCCGTCTGCTGCTGCAGGCGGCTGATGATCGCCGGAATGCGGTCGCTGCGTTCGCTCAGCGGCTTCAGGTTGATCTGCAGTCGGCCGCTGTTGAGCGTGGCGTTGCTGCCGTCGACGCCGACGAACGACGTCAGGCTCTCCACCGCCGGATCTTTGAGGATCTGCGCCGCGACCTGCTGCTGGCGCTCGGCCATATTGCTGAATGAGACGCTCTGCGGCGCCTCCAGCGTGCCCTGAATGATGCCGTTGTCCTGCACCGGGAAGAAACCTTTCGGGATCAGCAGGTACAGCAATACCGTCAGCGCCAGGGTGCCCACGGCCACGCCGAGCGTCAGCCAGGGATGATTAAGCACCGTTTTCAGCCACTTGCCGTATTGCGCGATCACCCGGTCGAAAAAGCGTTCGGAGGCGGCGGAAAAACGGTTCTGCTTGCGCAGCGACTCGTGGCTGAGCATGCGTGCGCACATCATCGGCGTCAGCGTCAGCGACACTACGGCGGAGATCAAAATCGCCACCGCCAGCGTGACGGCGAACTCGCGGAACAGGCGGCCGACGATGTCGCCCATGAACAGCAGCGGGATCAGCACCGCCACCAGCGAGAAGGTCAGTGAGATGATGGTGAAGCCTATCTCGCCGGCCCCTTTCAACGCGGCGTCGAGCGGTTTTTCCCCTTTCTCGATGTAGCGTGAGATGTTCTCGATCACCACGATGGCGTCGTCCACCACGAAGCCGGTGGCGATGGTCAGCGCCATCAGCGTCAGGTTGTTGATGGAGAAGCCGAGGAAGTACATGGCGGCGAAGGTGCCGACCAGCGACAGCGGCACCGCCACGCTGGGGATAATGGTCGCCGGCACGTTGCGCAGGAATACGTAGATCACCATCACCACCAGCGCGATCGCCAACAGCAGCTCGAACTGCACGTCGCTGACCGAGGCGCGGATGGTGGTGGTGCGATCGGTCAACACCTTGACGTCGACCGACTTGGGCAGGCTTTTAATCAGCGTCGGCAGCATTTCGCGGATGCTGTCGGCGGTCGTGATGACGTTGACGCCGGGCTGGCGCTGAATGTTCAGCACGATCGCCTGTTGCTTGTTGGCCCAGGCCGCCAGTCGGGTGTTTTCCGCCCCTTGTTCGATGGTGGCGATATCCTGCAGGCGGATCGCCGCGCCGTTCTGGTAGGCGACGATCAGCTGGCGATAGTCGTCGGCAGACTTCATTTGGTCGTTGGCGGACAGGGTGACCGATCGGGTCGGGCCGTCCAGGCTGCCTTTCGCCGAGTTGATGTTGGCGTTGCTGATGGCGGCGCGGATGGTTTCACTGTTCAGGCCATAGGCGGCGACCGCCGCGGCGTTCAATTTTACGCGCACCGCCGGACGTTGGCCGCCGGCAAGCGTCACCAGGCCGACGCCGGTCACCTGAGAAATTTTTTGCGCCACGCGGGTTTCCACCATGTCTTCCACCTGCGTCATCGGCATGGCGGTGGAGGTCACGGCCAGCGTCAGGATCGGCGGATCGGCGGGGTTTACCTTGCTGTAGAGCGGCGGGTAGGGCAGATCGCTCGGCAGCAGGTTGGTGGCGGCGTTGATCGCCGCCTGCACTTCCTGCTCCGCGACGTCGAGCGGCAGCGCCAACTGGAACTGCAGGGTGACCACCGAGGCGCCGCCGGAACTTTGCGACGCCATTTGCTTCAGACCGGACATCTGGCCGAACTGGCGTTCCAGCGGCGCGGTAATGGCGGAGGTCACCACGTCCGGGCTGGCGCCGGGGTACAGCGTCACCACCTGGATGGTGGGATAATCCACCTCCGGCAGGGCGGACACCGGCAGCGCGCGGTAGCCGATAATCCCCGCCAGCAATATCGCCACCATCAGCAGCGTGGTGGCAACCGGACGCAGAATAAACAGGCGGGACGGACCGCCGCCGGCGTTGGGAGGCATCACCTGCATCAGGACTTCCTCTGAACGTCAGGTTCGCGCTTGGCGTTGGCCGCCGCCGACGCTTCGCTCGGCGCGAGCACTTCCACCTGCATGCCTTCGGTCAGGCGATCGATGCCGTCGGTCACCACCCGATCGCCGGCGTTGAGGCCGGCGCTGATCACCACCTGCCGGCTGTCCTGCACGCCGGCGGTGACCCGATGTTTGCTGACCTTGTTGTCTTCACCGAGCGTCCAGACGAAGTTGCCCTCGTTGCCCATCTGCAGCGCGGCGGTCGGGATTACCACTGCATCGTGCAGGGTATCCACCTGCAGCCGCGCGTTGACGAACTGGTTGGGGAACAGCGCGTCATCTTCGTTGGTGAAGCGCGCTTTCAGCTTGATGGTGCCGGTGGCGGTATCAATTTGGTTGTCCAGGCTCAGCAGCGAACCGGTCGTCAGCTTGTTCTGGTTGGTGCGGTCCCAGGCTTCGACGCTCACCGGCCCGGCTTTTTGCGCCTTGAGCAGATCGGCGATGTTGCCTTCGGGCAGCGTGAACACCACGTCGATCGGGTGCGTCTGCGTGATCACCAGCAGACCGGTGGTGCTGCCGCTGGTGACATAGTTGCCGACGTCGACCAGTTTCAGGCCGACGCGGCCGTCGATTGGCGCAGTGATGCGGCTATAGGTGATCTGCAGTTTGGCGCTGTCGACCGCGCCCTGATCGGCCTTGATCGCGCCTTCGGTCTGCTGCACCAGCGAGGCCTGCGTATCCAGCTCCTGACGTGAAACCAGATTGGTTTTCACCAGTTGCTGATAGCGCGCCAGATCGCGCCGGGCATTGGCCAGCGTGGCCTGATCTTTTGCCAACTGCCCCTGAGCCTGGGTCAACTGAACCTGGAACGGCCGGGGATCGATTTCCGCCAGCAGATCGCCGGCTTTGACCTGCTGGCCTTCGGTAAAGTGGATCGCCATCAGCTGGCCATCGACCCGGCTGGTGACGGTCACGGTATTGGCGGCGGTGGCGGTGCCCAAGCCGGAAAGATAGCGCGGCACCGTCTGGCGGGTGGCGGTCGCCGCCTGCACCGGCGACATCGGTGCGCCGCGTCTGCCGCCCGCCGCGCGGCCCGCTCCCGTTTTACCCGCGGCCTGGTGCGCGCCCGGCGTCGTCCCGGCGGTCGGTTGGGCGGCGCTGAAATGGCGCCAGGCCAGAACGGCGACGATGATCGCAATCGCCGCAACCAGCAGGCGCAGCAGCAGGGAACGACGTTGGGGTTTTGCATTCATGGTAGTGAAAACTCTCTCCAAAAGGCAGGGGTGCGGGCACTCATTGCCACAAAAATGACACTCCTTACAGGATACTAGTTTAGCCAGCGAAGACGGCATAAAAATGAAGGAAATAAGGAGGAACCGTCAGCATTTTCCGAATAAGTTAACGATTGTTGCCTACTCTGTTTATAAGCGTTGGGTTTTAACTTATAGCCAATGCGTTTTAACGACTTTCTGTGTTTGGCGCTAATAATTAACAAGCGAATTATTTAACCCATGGAGCCTCTATCAATGAGCAAAAAACAACTGGGCCGTTCGGGCATTCAGGTGCCGGCGTTGACCTTCGGCGGCAACGTGTTCGGCTGGACGGCGGATCAAGCGACCTCTTTCAGCCTGTTGGATGCGCTGGTGGACAATCAGCTCAACTTTATCGACACCGCCGACGTTTATTCCAGCTGGGCACCGGGCAATCGGGGGGGAGAATCGGAAACCGTCATCGGCGAATGGCTCAAGAAGAGCGGCAAGCGCGACCAGGTGATCATCGCCACCAAGGTGGGCAAACCGATGGGCGAAGGCAAACAGGGGCTGTCGCCGCGCTATATTCAGCAGGCGGTGGAAGACTCGCTGCGCCGCCTGCAAACCGATTATATCGATCTTTACCAATCGCACGACGATGACCGCGATACGCCGTTGGAAGAGACGCTGGCGGCGTTCGATGCGCTGATCAAGGCCGGCAAGGTGCGGGCGATTGGCGCCTCCAACTATCAGGCGGATCGCCTGGAAGCAGCGCTGCGGGTGAGCGAAAGCAACGGATTGGCGCGCTACGAAACCCTGCAGCCGGAATACAATCTGTATGCGCGCGAAGGGTATGAAGCCGAGCTGGAAGGCGTGGCGCAGCGCCATGGTCTCGGGGTGATCAACTTCTTCGCGCTGGCCAGCGGCTTCCTGACCGGCAAATACCGCAGCAAAGCGGATGAGGGTAAAAGCCAGCGCGGCGATCGCATCGTCGAACGCTACCTTAACCCGCGCGGCTTCCGCATTCTGGCGGCGCTGGATCAGGTGGCCGGCAAGCACGGCACCTCCCCGGCGCAGGTCTCGCTGGCCTGGCTGATTGCGCGCCCGAGCATCACCGCGCCGATCGTCAGCGCCACCTCGTTGCCGCAGCTGGATGAGTTGGTCAGCGCCACGCGCCTGACGCTGGATGCGGACGACATCCAGGCGCTGAACCACGCCAGCGCCGGGTAAGGCGCGTTACCCGGCGGCGATTTTGCTCTATGCTGAAGGGGTCAACATGGCCCATTCAGGAAACCGCAATGTCTGGTGATACCATCAACGACCTCGCGACGCTGGAACAGCTGTACGGCAAACCCGGCGCCCCCTCGGTTTTTAAAGAAGTCAGCTATATCCACGCGGCGTACCGCCCGTTTATCGAGGCGGCGCCGTTTGCCGCCCTCTCGACGGTCGGGCCGGACGGCATGGATGTCTCGCCGCGCGGCGATCCGGCCGGTTTTATCCACATCGAAGACGAGAAAACCCTGCTGCTGCCGGATCGGCGTGGCAATAACCGCATCGATAGCCTGCGCAATATTCTGCACGACAACCGGGTGGCGCTGCTGCTGCTGATCCCCGGCATCGGCGAAACGCTGCGGATTAACGGGCGGGCGGAGATCGTGGTGGCGCCGGCGGTGCTGCAGCGCTTCGCCCACCGCAATCAGCTGCCGCGTTCGGTGTTGCGCATTCGGGTGGAGGCGGTGTTCTTCCAGTGCAGCCGGGCGATCTTGCGTTCGGGACTCTGGGAAGAGGGCAGCCGCCTCGAACGTTCGGCGCTGCCCAGCCCCGGCCATATTTTGGCCGCGGTGAGCCAAACGCGCTTCGACGGTGAGGAGTACGACCAAGCGCTGCCGCAGCGGCTGAAGGATACGCTGTATTAATCGCCGTGGCGTTCGCGCCACGTTTGCCGGTTCAGCCGGTACAAGACATGTTTTTGCAGCGGGTGCCCCGCCGGCAGGCGTGGGTGCAGGAAGGTTTCGCCGTCAAAGTGCATACCGATGCGCTCCATCACCCGGCGCGACGGCTGGTTATCTTCGGCGGTGAAGGACACCACTTCCGGCAAGTGCAGCGTGTCGAAGGCACACGCCAGCGCAGCGCGTGCCGCTTCAGCGGCGTAGCCGTTGCCCCAGTGGGCCGCCGCCAGCCGCCAACCGATCTCCACGCAGGGGGAGCAAGGCAGGTCGTCGCCCGGCCGCGCCAGCCCGACAAAACCGATAAAGGGCGTGCCGCCTTTCACTTCCACCGCCCATAGCCCCCAACCATGTTGCTGCATGAAGGCGCGGATGCGTTCGGCCTGCGTGCGGCTTTCTTCGGCCGTCATCGTCGCCGGGAAATAGCGCATCACCTGCGGATCGGCGTTAAGCGCGGCGAAGGCCGGCAGATCGTCGTCGCGCCAGGGGCGCAGCCGCAGCCTGTCGCTGTCGAGGGTAAGGATGGTTGACATGATGCATAGCCTCCAATGAGCAAGGGCGCGGCGAGCCGCGCCCTTGGGCCGTCAACGGAACAGCGTTTGCGCCCAGCGCGCCAGCCCGGCGGTGACCGAGCCGAAGTCGTTGCCGCCGACGATCGGAATGCCAGGCAGCTGCTGTTGCAGCGCGGCGCGCAGCAGCGGCGAACGTGCGCTGCCGCCGGTCAGGTAGATCACCTGCGGCGCGGTCTGGCTGCTGGCCAACGCGGCGCTGACCTGCTCCTGGATGCGCATCAACGGCTGCGAGATGGCGTCGGCGAGCTGATCCTGGCTGATGCTTTCCGCCAGATCGGCCTGCACGAAGCTGAGCGGCGCGCTGATGGCGGTTTGGCCGGACAGGGCTATCTTACTCTCTTCGGCCGCGCGCACCAGCCGATAGCTCAGGCGCTGCTGGTACACTTTCAGCAGGCGTTTGACCTTTTCCGGCTCCGCCGCGTCGAGGATCAGATCGCGCAGCACGCGGCCGTTGGCGGCGCTGTAGAAGTCGTTTTGCGCCGGTACGTCGTTGGTCGCCACCGCGTTCCAGTAAGGCAGCGCCGGCAGGGCGATGCCTTTCCCGGTTTCGCCGCCCAGGCCGAACAGCGGCATCAGCTGTTTGAAGGCCAACATGATGTCCAGATCGTTACCGCCGACCCGGCATCCGCTGTGGCCCAGCAGGCTCTGCTGACGATCGGCGCGCTCGCGCCACTGCGGGCCCATCAGCAGCACCGAGCAGTCGGTGGTGCCGCCGCCGATGTCCACCACCAGCACGGTTTGCTCTTCGCTCAGCGTCGCCTCGAAGTCCAGCCCTGCGGCCACCGGCTCGAACTGGAATTCAATCTCTTTGAAACCGGCGCGTTCGGCGGCGCGCTGCAAAATGCCCTGCGCCTGCCGGTTGGCCTCTTCGCCGCCGATGCCCTGGAAGTTGATCGGTCGGCCGATCACCGCCTGATCGATACCGGCCTGCAGCACGTTTTCCGCCTGGCGTTTGATGTGGAACATCATGGCGCAAACCAGGTCTTCGAACAGGGCGATCTGCTGCGGCTTCAGGCCGTTGGCGCCGAGGAAGGACTTCGGCGAGCGCACGAAGTACACCTCTTCCGGATCTTCCATGTAGTGCGCCAGCGCCTGCAGGCCGAACAGCACGCTGTCGCCGCCGACCGGAATGTCCTCTTCGCGGTTGTAACTGATGGCGCGGCGCAGCAGCTGCTGGTTTTCTTCGCTGCCGGTCGGCACCTGCCAGTGGCGGTGCAGGCACTCGCTCACCGCTTCGCGGGTCGGCGCGCACAGCATTGAAGGCAGATACGGCTCGTTGTTTTCCAGCGTCAGCAGCTCGGGGCCGTGGTCGCGCATCACCGCGACGGAACAGTTGGCTGTCCCATAGTCGAATCCAATAAACATCTCTTTTTTGTCCCCATGCCAATGAAGGGGGGCGACTTTACCCGAGACGGGGCCGGTGGGCAATGCGCTGATGCGCGAGTGTCGAAAAATTTAGCGGGCGCGGCATCGGCATGCTTAACTTAATGTCCGAATTCCGCACGTCAGCGCGCCAGCCGAGCCCCATAATGCAGAAAAAACCGAACCCGAGCGTTGCCATGAATACCCAACAGCAAGCGTTGTACGACGCGCTGCGCGCGCGTGACCGCAAATTCGACGGCCGCTTTTTCGTCGGCGTCTCTTCCACCGGCATTTATTGCCGCCCGGTGTGCAGCGCCCGCACGCCGAAGCTGGAAAACTGCACCTTCTATCCGAGCGCGGCGGCGGCCGAGCTGGCGGGCTTTCGCCCCTGTCTCAAATGCCGGCCGGAACTGGCGCCCGGTCTGGCGCTGATCGATCTGGGCAACCGCTATGCGCAGGTGGCGGTGCAGCTCATCGAGCAGGGCTATCTGTCCGAACACAGCTGCGAAGCGCTGGCGGCGCGGCTCGGCATTTCCGATCGCCACCTGCGGCGTATCTTCGCTGAACAGTTTGGCGCTTCGCCGATCGATTACGCGCAGTCGCACCGGCTGCTGCAGGCCAAACGTCTGTTGGCGGATACCGATCTGCCGCTCAGCGAAGTGGCATTCGCCGCCGGTTTCGGCAGCCTGCGGCGTTTCAACGAGCTGTTCAAGGCGCGCTATCGCCTGATTCCGTCGGCGCTGCGCATCGGCGGCGCGCGCGGTGAACGGGCCGCCGCCAGCGGCCTGGTGTTCCACCTGGGCTATCGGCCGCCCTATGACTGGGATCGCATGCTGAACTTCTTGCAGGCGCGCGCCGTGCAGGGCGTAGAGCGGGTCGAGGGCCGCCGCTATCTGCGTTCGATCTCAGTCAGCCAGGGCGGTACGGAGTATTGCGGCTGGCTCAGCGTGCAGCCGGAAGAAGCGCGCAACCGGGTCAGGGTAGAGATCGCGCCGGCGCTCAGTTTGGTGACGACCGAGGTGCTGCGCCGCGTACGCTTGCTGTTCGATTTGGACGCCGCGCCGGATCGCATCAATGAGGCGCTGGGTTCGCTGGCGGCCGATGCGCCGGGGCTGCGCCTGCCGGGCTGCGTAAACAGCTTCGAACAGGCGGCGCGTGCGGTGCTGGGGCAATTGGTCAGCGTGAAAATGGCGGCAACCTTCGCCGGACGGATGGCCGAACGTTGGGGCGAAGCGCTGGCGGCGCCGCACGAGGGCATCACCCACGTTTTTCCTGCCGCCGAACGGGTGGCGCAGCTGCAGCCCGAAGCCCTGCGCCCGCTCGGGGTGCAGCTGAAGCGCGCGGCGGCGCTGATCGAGATCGCCCGCGCGCTGGGCGAAGGGCGGCTGCAGCTCGATAACGTGCTGGATATTGAACAGGGCATCAAGGCGCTGACCGCGCTGCCGGGCATCGGCAGCTGGACCGCCAGCTATATCGCGATGCGCGCCTGGTCGTGGCCGGACGTGTTCCTGGCCGGCGATTACCTGATCAAACAGCGTTTCCCTGGCATGACGCCGCGCCAGATCGAACGCTATGCCGAACGTTGGCGCCCGTGGCGCTCTTACGCCACGTTGCACCTGTGGCACAACGACGGTTGGGCGCCGGAAGGGGAGGAGTGAGGCGCATTCGGGCTAGCGCGGGGCGTCGATCAGCTGCAGCAGGCGGCTCATGCCTTCGCGCATCAGGAACGCCAGCAGCTTTTCCCGCTCGGCCGGCGTCAGATGGTAGTAATATTCGATCCAGACCCGAACCGGATCCTGGCGTTTGATGTCGTAGTCCGGATGGTCGGCCTCGCGCAAGGCCGACAGGCTGCTCGCGCCGAACGGCAGGCTGTCGATATGGTATTCCAGCGCTTTACCTTGTACGCCGCTGCGGCGGCGGCTGACCCAGCCTTCGCGTCGGGCCATCAGATTGACCCCTTGCGGGGTCGAGGGCAACCCCGCTTTTCCCATCAGTTCCCTGGCGGAAAACCATTTCTTTTCCATAGTCCCTTATCCCTGAGCTATCACATGTCGAGGAAAATCAACGGATACGTCGATGTCCGCATGGGAGCTTCATCTTACTTAATCGTTTAAGCTTCAGGTGTTATTTATATCACTAATCTTGTATTGGTTAACATAATGTGAAAGACGAGAGGTGCGGCGCCGCCCGTGAGACGGCGCCGGCGAGGGAAGGCTTAGCGGATGCCGAAGTAGCCGTCGCTGAGCAGAACCGCCAACGGCTGCTCCAGCGCCACTTGGTCGCCTTCTGCCAGATCGACGCCGACATCGCGCAGCGCCTGCAGCGTCACCGGCTGGTGGGCCGGCCCGGCGAGCGTTTGCGCCTTGATCCGGTGCGCCGCGCCGTTGAGCATCGAGACCATCAGTTCATCCATCTGGTTGCAGTGCACGTTGGTGATGAAGCGTTCATCGATGCGAATGATGTCTATCTTCTGATCGCCCAACTCATCGAAGGCATTGATGTTATGCCCAAAGCCGTTGACGATCAGTCGGCAGCCCAGCTGCTGCAGTTCGCGCAGACACGCTCGGCACTGCGCGGTGTGCTCCAGCACCACGGCTTCATCGACGCTGAACAGCAGTGCCCGCGGCGGCAGCGAAGAGGCGCGCACCGTTTCCGTCAGGTCGCGCTGGAAGTCGGTGTTCAGCAGGCTGTCGGTAGCCAGCGGCAACGCGAGCGACAGCCCCTTGCGCTTGATGTCGTCGGCGTACGATACCAACAGCTGCGTCACCGCCCAGCGGTCGATGTCCGGCATCAGGCCGTACAGCTGCGCCGCGGCGATGAACGCCTCGTGCGGCAGCGGCCTGCCGTCCGGCGCCATAACCTGCAGCTTCACTTGATGGAACGCGGCCGACAGCGGCGTCGCCGGCGGCGCGACCGCGTGGGTCAGCAGCCGCAGCTGCCCCTCGCTGATGATCGTCTGTACCTCCTGTGGGTTCAGCAATTCATGCTGCCGTTCCAGCAGCTGTTTTTGCCGCGTTTCGTACAGATAAACCTGGCCGCGGCCGTGGTGCTTGGCGGTGTAGCAGGCGATGTCGGCCTGGGCCAGCAGTTCGCTGCTTTTGGCGTCGCCGCCGATGCGCGTGATGCCGGCGCTGGCGCCGACGCGATAAATTTTCCCTTCCCAGTAGAACGGATGCTGGCTGATTTGGTTGACTACCTGCTGCATCAGCGATTTCGCCTGCTCCAGCCGGCAGTCGAACAGGATCAAACCGAACTCGTCACCGCCCAGCCGAGCCAGGCAGTCGCTGTTGCGCAGCTGGTGCCGCATCAGCTGGGCGATGTCTCGCAGCAAGGCATCACCCGCCGCGTGGCCGGCGGTGTCGTTTACCGCTTTGAACCGATCCAGATCGAGGAACACCAGCGAATGCGACGACGACGGTTCCCCGCCGGCGGCGATCGCCGCCTTCAGCTGCTTCTCGAAGCGGGTGCGGTTCGGCAGGCCGGTCAGCGCGTCGTGCGAGGCGCTGTAGCTGAGCTTTTTCATCAGTTCGCGCGAGGCGGTGACGTCCTGCAGCACCATCACCGCGCCCATGGTTTCGCCATCGAGCGTTTTCAGCGGTGAGACCGACTGTTGCACGTCGAAATAACGTCCGTCGCGGCTGTGCAGCACCAGCGCGTAATCCGCCGGCCCTTGCCGCGGGTATTGCGTGAGGTTTTCGATTTCCGGGCCGTCTTTGCCGTTGGTCAGGCGCACCACGCCGGCGATGGGCATACCGATCGCCAGGTCGAGCGGCCAGCCGCACATCTGCTCGGCCACTGGGTTCATAAAGGTGATGCGCAGGTGGCTGTCGGTGGAGATCACCCCTTCGCCGATGGCGTCGAGGGTGATGTGCAGGCGCTCTTTTTCTTCGTGCAGCGCCTCGGCGAGGATCTTGAGCTCGGTCATGTCGATATTGGTGCCGATCATGCGCAGCGGCCGGCCCTGGTCGTCGAGGATCACGTTGCCCTGGCCGCGAATATGGCGCAGCTTGCCGCCGCGCGTGGTAATGCGAAATTCCATGACGAAAGGCTTGGGATTGGCCAGCAGCGCGGCCAGCTCGCGATCGGTGCGCTCGCGATCTTCCGGCACCAGCAGGGTGCGCCACAGCGCCAGCGTCGGCGTTTGGTCGGGATTGAGATCGTAGAGTTCGAACATGCGCTGATCCCAGGTGAAGTGTTCCTGGCTCATCACCCATTCCCAAATGCCGACGCCGCCCACTTGGTTGGCCAGCGTAATGCGCTCCACCAGCCGGTTGTTCTCTGCCTCGCTGCGTTTGAGGCCGCTGATGTCCTCGACCTGAGAGATGAAGTACAGCGGTTGCCCTTCGGCGTCGCGCACCAGCGAGACGGCCAACAGCGCCCAAACGGTCTGGCCGTCGCTGCGGATATAGCGTTTCTCCATGGTGTAGCTGCTGATGTGGCCGTCGAGCAGATCGTGCAACTGGCTGAGATCGGCGTTGAGGTCGTCCGGGTGGGTGATCTCTTGAAAGGTCAGGCGATAGAGTCTTTCGGGCGGATAGCCGAGCAGCTTGCACAGCGCCTGGTTAACCTGCAGCCATTTGCCCTCCGGCGACACCAGCGCCATGCCGATGGCGGAATACTCCAGCGCGCTGCGAAAGCGGCTTTCGCTCTCGACGATGTGTTGTTTCTCCACCCGAAAGGTGTGCATCACCATCGCCATCGCGTGTGCCGGGATCAGGATCAGCAGCATCGGCAAGTACAGGCCAAGCTCACCGAAGACGTGTGCAGAGGCCTGCAGGTGCAGCACGCCCAGCGAGATCAGCACCGTGATCAGCAGCAGGGTGCAGAAACAGACGGCGAAGGCTTCGAAGCGCGGCAGCGCGATGGCGGCCCACAGCAGCGGCAGGATGACGAAGGTGAACGGGAACGGCAGATAGGTCAGCGCCAGGTAGCTGAAGGCCAGGGAGCCCATCAGCGTGAGCAGCAGCGGGTAGGGGTTCAGCGCCGCCAAGGTGCGGCGGTGATAGGTGAGGCCAAGCGGCGCCAGCGACAGCACCCCTATTGCTTCGGAGATGAACCAGATGCCGAACGATTGCCAGAACGTTTGATCCGGCGTGGGCGAGAGCCCGGCGGCCAGCAGCGCGCTGAACAGCGGGGTGAAGATCACCGCGCACACCACAAAGCGCAGCCAGCAGCCCAGATCGCTCAGCGGATCGTTCGCCGGCAGCGTGCGGCGCAGCAGCAGGGCGCAAACCGCCGCTTCCAGCAGGTTGATGGCGGCCAGCTTGACGGGAATGATGCTGATGCCGAACAGCAAGAAGCTGGCGAGCACGATGCCGAGGCCGCTGGCCAGCAGCGGCAGGCCCCAGTGGCGCGGGGCGTGGCGGTACAGCACGGCGATCGCGGCGGCGGTCGGGAACCACAGCGGCGTGAAGTGGCGGGCTTCGCTGGACAGCGACAGGCTCAGCAAGGCGAGCAGAAACGTCGCCAACGCCACTAACAGGGAATGCGTCAGCATGACGCCTTTGCGGGTGCCGAACGTGTTCGGCGCGCTGATCTCCATAGACATCCTTACCGATGGCCTCTGTCAGTGATTGGATTCATGACGTGGATGAATTAAGACGATTTATTGGCAAAGGGTAGTACAGCGCGAGAGGAAAACCTACCGGGAAGGCCGACTTTACTGCGTTACACGCAAGCCCGGCGACAGAATGACGAAAAAGCCGGCGCGGGGCCGGCTTTTGGCGTATTACAGCAGGAACAGGGTGGCGAGGCCGAGGAAGATGAAAAAGCCGCCGGTGTCGGTCAGCGCGGTGATGAGCACGCTCGAGCCGACCGCCGGATCGCGGCCCAGTTTGAGCATGGTCATCGGGATCACCACGCCCATCAGCGCAGCCAGCAGCAGGTTGAGCAGCATCGCCAGCGTCATCACGCCGCCCATCGCCGCGTCGCCGTACAGCAGCCAGGTGATCACGCCCATGATGCCGCCCCACACCACGCCGTTGATGATGGCTACTCCCAGCTCTCTGAGCATCAGGCGTGAGATGTTGCCGACTTCGATCTGGTGCAGCGCCAGCGCGCGCACGATCATGGTGATGGTCTGGTTGCCGGTGTTGCCGCCGATGCCGGCGACGATCGGCATCAGCGCCGCCAGTGCCACCAGCTGGGAAATGGTGTGTTCGAACAGGCCGATCACGCGCGAGGCGACGAACGCGGTGCAGAGATTGATCGCCAGCCAGGCCCAGCGGGTCTTGACCGCCTTGCTGACCGGGGCGAACACGTCTTCTTCCGGGCTTAAACCGCCCATGCGGCGCAGGTTGGTGTCGCTCTCTTCGTTGACGGCGTCGACGATCTCTTCGATGGTCAGGCGGCCCATCAGTTTGCCCTTGGCGTCAACCACCGGGGCGCTGATCAGGTCGTAACGTTCGAACGCGCCGGCCGCTTCATCGGCCTTGTCTTCGGGCTGAAAGGTGGCGGGATCGCTGTCCATCACTTCGCGCACCGGGATCTCCGGATCGTTCAGCAGCACCGCGGTCAGCGGCAGCTCGCCCAGCAGGGTGTTTTTGCGGTCGGTGACGAACAGTTTATCGGTGGCGTCGGGAATGGTTTTGCGCATGCGCAAAAAGCGGTGCACCGCGCCGAGCGTGACGTCCGGCCGCACCGTCACCAGTTCGAAATCCATCATCCAGCCGACGCTGTCTTTGGCGTACTGGCTCATCTCGCGCACCTGGGCGCGCTGCTCCGGCTCCAGCGAGGTCAGCAACCGGCCCATCAGGTTACGCGGCAGGTATTGCGCCAGGTAGGCCTGTTCGTCGACGTCCAGCGTTTTGATCGCTTTGAGCAGGTCTTTGTCGCTCATTTCCTCGATCAGGCTGTCCCAGACCGGCTCGGCGACCTCCACCAGCGTCTGGCCGCGCTTGCTGTTGCCCACCAGCCGCCACAGCGCCATACGTTCATCCTGCGGCAGCGCTTCCAGCAGGTCCGCCAGGTCGGCGGCGTGCATGTCGTCCAACAGGCCGGTGATTTCCGCCGTCTGGTTCAGCAGTTCGCTTTGGCTGAGGGCGTGCTCATCCCCTGGCCGGCCGAGAATACCGTCGACCAATTCCTTATTGTTCAACAGCAGAGTGAGAATGCGCTGGCGGTGTTCAGCGACTTTTTTGACGTTATGGGTTGCGGCTGACATGGTGTTCCTTAACGGGCGCTCGGCGTTCCTGACGCAGGCTCATTAAAAGATAGAGCATAGCGAGTGCCGGAGTCATTTTTATGAAACGGACGGGGCGCGGCGGTTATTCAGAGGAGGCGTCCTGTTGCGGCGCGCTGACTTCGGCGGCGTTTTGCGCAGCGGCCTGCTTTTTTTCCTGATGATGAGGCACCGCCACCACGGCGGCGTACAGCAGTCTGCCGACTAAAATGATAAAGCTGATAAACAACACTATCTTCGTCATCTGTCCGGTGGTTTTCTTGCGCATATATCACCCGGTATGCCGGTGTCCTGTGTGATTCGCTCGAGAATTTGTAACCGGATTTTAGGCGCTGATGACAAAAGTTGTCCATTTTTTTCCGGCGTGCGGGACGGCGCATTAGGGTTTCGTTTAGGTTGACGGGGCGAGGGCGGAAAGAAAAACCCCCTGACAGGCAGGGGGCGGGGGGATCAGGCGGAGCGCTGTTCGTCTTGCGAGCCTTCTTCGTCGATCAGCAGCTTCCAGCCGACGACGTCGTTCCAGTAGGCCTGCTCGCGTTCGAAATCGAGCTGCACCAGGTTGTTCTGCGCCAGGTAGCCGGCCGGGAAGCGCAGCGTCCAGTGGTTGTCGTCGGTGGTCAGGCGCAGCGTTTCCGGCGTGGTGGTCGACTGACGCTGGTTGTTGAGCAGGGTGCTCAGACGCAGCAGCTGGATCAGCGGCAGGTAGTGTTTCTTCTTGAACAGGTTGAGGCGCGGCAGCTCTTCCAGCTTGATCGCCTTGCGGTGGAAACGCACCAGCGCCGCCAGCAGCAGCTGCTGTTCCTGGTTGAAGCCAGGCAGGTTGGAGTTTTGCAGAATGTAGGCCGAATGGCGGTGCATGCCGCTGTGGTTGATGCTCAGCCCCACTTCGTGCAGCATGGCGGCCCATTTCAGCAGCGCTTCCAGCTGCGGATGCGCCAGCTTGGTGTTCTGCGCCATCCACTGCGAGTAGAGCAGCTCGGTGGTTTCCAGCACCCGTTTGGCCTGCTCGCGATCGATGTTGTAGTGATCGGCCAGGCTTTTGGCGGTGCGGCTGCGGATGTCCTGGTGGCGGAAACGGCCTTCCATTTCATACAGCACGCCTTCGCGCAGCGCGCCGTCGGACAGGCGCAGATCGCGGATCGCCAGCGCATCGAACACGCCGCACAGGATAGCCAGCCCCGGCACGAACACCGATTGGCGATCTTCCGACAGCCCCGGCAGGCTCAGCGAGCCGAAGCTTTTGAACTGCAGCACCTGCTCGGCGAGCATTTCCAGGCGATCCAGGGTGATGAGACCGTCTTTTTCCCCCATCGCCACCAGCACTTCGTGGGCGGCCTTGATGGTGCCCGAGGCGCCCAGCGCGTACTGCCAGCCCTGAATGCGGTACTGCCAGGCCAGCGTTTCCAGCTTCTGCGCCGCCGCCAGCCGCGCGCGGCGGAAGTTGTTTTTGCTGATCTCGCCGCCCGGGAAGAACAGCTGGGCGAAGCTGACGCAGCCCATGCGGCGGCTTTCCGCCAGCAGCGGCTCGAAGTCTTCGCCGATCACCAGCTCGGTGGATCCGCCGCCGATGTCGATCACCAGCTTGCGGCCTTTCTCCGGCTGAGTGTGCTCCACGCCCATGAAGATCAGGCGCGCTTCTTCCTGACCGGCGATGATTTCGATCGGGTAGGGGATCACTTTGGCGGCGCGCTTGAGGAACACTTCGGCGTTCACCGCCTGACGCAGGGTGTGCGTCCCGACGATGGTGACGTTATCCGCCGGGAAGCCCTGCAGCCGTTCGGCAAACAGGGCCAGGCAGGCCAGGCCGCGCTCTATCGCCTCTTCACTGAGTACGTTGTTGCTGTCCAATCCGTCGGCGAGATGCACCCGCTGTTTTAAACGGCCCAATACCTGTAAGGCGCCGTTGACGACGCGGGCGATCACCATGTGGAAACTGTTCGACCCGAGGTCGATGGCGGCGATTTCCTGCGGTTTGTTCGTTGCAGTGTTTTTTAGCGGCATAGTTGCTGGCCTACTGTCCTGGTTGTTCCAGAGCTTTTAAATACTCGTAAATAGCTACCTGGGCACGCACTTTGCGGCGGTTGCCGCGCGGCACGTACTGGTTGCTCAGTTCTTTATCCACATAACGGGCCTTGACCGTATCGCTGAACAGGATCTCCAGAATGTCCAGAACGCGCTGTTTCAGCGCCGGATCCAGCAGCGATACCGCCACTTCGATACGGTAATCTATGTTGCGGGTCATCCAGTCGGCGGAGGACAGATACACCCGTTTGTCACCTTTATTGTCGAAAACGTAAACCCGATCGTGTTCCAAAAAGCGATCGACGATGCTGATCACCTGAATATTGTCGCTGATCCCCGGCAGGTTGGGAATCAGGGAACACATGCCCCGCACCAGCAGGCGGATCTTCACGCCGGCGCCGGACGCGGTATATAACCGATCTACCAGCCCTTTATCCACCAGATTATTTATTTTCAACATAATGCCGGCCTGTTCCCCGGCCTGGGCGTTGGCGATTTCGTTGTCGATCAGCTCATACAGCTTCAGGCGCGAGTTCTGCGGCGACACCATCAGGTTGTCGAAGGTGACCGGCCGGTAGGGGTTCTCGATAAAGTTGAATACCCGGCGCACCTCGTTGGTGATGCGTGAGTCGGCGGTCAACAGCGAATAGTCGGTGTAGATGCGCGCGGTTTTTTCGTTAAAGTTGCCGGTACCGATATGAGCATAGCGCACAATGTCATCGCCTTCACGGCGCGAAATCAGGAACAGCTTGGCGTGGATTTTCAGGCCCGGCGCGGAGAAGATCACGTGCACGCCGGCTTCGGTCAGGCGCTTCGCCCAGTGAATGTTGGCCTCTTCGTCGAAGCGCGCCTGCAGCTCGACCACCACCGTGACCTTCTTGCCGTTGTGCGCGGCGTGGATCATCGATTCGATGATGCGCGAATCTTTCGCCACCCGATAGATGTTGATCTTGATAGCCAACACGCTCGGATCGAACGACGCCTGGCGCAGCAGTTCCAGCACGTGCTCGAAGGTGTGGTACGGGTAGTAGAGCAGCACGTCTTTTTCGCGAATGGCGTCGAAGCCGTTGCGGAAACCGTCGAACCAGATGTGGCGCAGGCGCGGCAGCGGCTTGTTGACCAGGTTGGCCTTGCCGACGTTCGGGAAACTGATGAAATCTTTGAAGTTGTGGTAGCGGCCGCCGGCGATCACCGAATCGTAGTTGGAGATGCCCAGCTTGCCGCGCAGCAGCTCCACCATTTCGTTCGGCATGTCGCGCTGATACACGAAGCGCACCGGCTCGGCGGTCAGGCGCTGTTTCAGGCTGGAGGACATCAGTTCCAGCAGGCTGGATTCCATTTCGGTGACCAGATCGTACTCCGCGTCGCGGGTCATTTTCATCGAGTAGGCGTTGAGCGCGTCGTAGTCGAAGAAGCCCTTGAAGATATCGTCCAGGCAGTAGCGCAGAATGTTGTCCAGCAGGATCATCGGCTTACGGCGGCGCGGCGCTTCCGGCGGCAGATTGACGAAGCGCGGCACCTTATCGGACGGGATCTCCAGCAGCGCATAGTCGATGCGCGCGCCGCGAATGATCTCCACTGCCAGGTAGGTGTAATCGTCTTTCAGAAACTGCACCAGGTTGGTGTCGTGGTTGATCAGGATCGGCGTGATGTGCTGGCGCAGATGCTGTTTGAAATATTGCCGCAGCCAGATTTGCTGGTTCTCGGACACCTGGCGTTCGTTGATCAGGAAGATCTGATTGCGCGCCATTTCCAGCAGCAGATCGTTGTACAGGCTGTCGAACTCCTGATCGGTTTTCAGCACCTTGGCCTGGATCTTTTTCAGCAGGTGGCGCGAGGCGCCGGCGGAGCCTTGCTCTTCGCTGATCAGGATGCGCCGTTTGAGATCGGCGAAGCGGACTTTATAGAACTCGTCGAGGTTATTGGAGTAAATGCCCAGAAAACGCATACGTTCAATCAGGGGATTGCTCTTATCTGCGGCTTCCTGCAACACGCGTTCATTAAAGGATAACCAGCTTAGTTCTTTTTCGATGTAGAGCTTTTCCTGACCCATTGCCACTCCAGTTCAAATTTAGAATAGGATCCGGGACGCAGCGCCCGGATGCCGCTCTAGTGTCCTTCATCATTATTGCGAGAGATTGACAGGAAAGTCCAACATATCCATTGCGTTGGCGCGCGGCGTTTCTTGGCGGCAATAAATTTTCGCCGATGCAGGGCGCAGGGGGGTGGAATGAGCAGCATGAAATGAAGGTTAGCAGGCTTATTCTTGGTGATATTAAGCGTGTTTGCGTTCATTTTTCAGCAATATATCAACGCCATATTGTCTGTTTGCAGTGTAAAAAACCTGGGTTATGGCGGGTAACTTTGTCATGCAAACGTCATAAAACTGACATAAGATGCCCGGTTATCTTACGGCGCAAGCCCGATTACATCAGCGACAGCGAGACACATGACACAGACGACGGCCAATCAACATCCCCGAGATCGCATGCGTGGGCGCATCGACCGCGGCGTGCAGGCGGCAGTAACCGCCAGCGGGCTGATGGTGCTGATGACGTTGATGCTGATCTTCGTCTATTTGCTGTTTGCCGTGCTGCCGCTGTTCAAACCGGCCTCGCTCGGCCAGGCGCAGCCGCTGCCGATCGCGGCGTCGGCCCCGGCGCTGGCGCTGGGCATGGACGTGCAGCAGCGCGTCGGTTACCGCATCGACGCGCAGGGCGCGGGGCAATTTTATCGCCTTACGCCGGCACCGAACGGCCAGCCCCAGGCGCCGCTGGCGCAGCAGACGCTGCTGGCCAAACCGGCGCTGCTTGCCCAGGCCGCCGGAGAGCGCGATCTGTTCGCGCTGGCGCAGGCCGACGGCCGGTTGGTGGTGGCGCGCGCGGATTTTGCGACGGCGGAAAACGGCCGGCCGCAGTGGCTGTTCCCGCTCGGGCAGCAGCCGTTGGCGCTGGATCCGCAGCGCAAGCCGCTGAAACTGCTGTCGCTGGCGGATGCGCATCGCGGGCAGTATCTGCTGGCTGGGGTGACTGACGATCGGCGGCTGGTGTTCGGCCGTTTCAGCCCTGACCGGCCGCCGCAGTTCAGCGAGCGGCCGCTGGAACACGATGCTGAGCAACTGGTGCTGACGCCGGATGGCCGCCAGCTTTACCTGCTGACCGGCAACCGGCTGGCGCGTTATCAGATCGATGGCGCGCAGCTGCAGCTGCGTGAAACGCGTACCCTTGGCGAACATGCCCCGTATCAGATGACGGCGCTGCCCGGCGGCAGCGCGCTGCTGATCAAGGGCGCCGACGGCAATCTGCGCGAGTGGTTCGAAGTAGAAAAAGAGCAGCGCTGGCGCCTGACGCCGGTGCAGCATTTCGACCATGGCGCCGACGGGCAGGAGCTGACGGTGGCTGAGCCCTATCGCCGGGTGTTCGCCACCCTGCGGCCCGATGGCGGCTTCTCGCTGTTCTCCACCATTCAACCGCAGCCGCTGCTGAATACCCGTTTGGGCGCTGAGGTGCGGCAGATGGCGTTCGCGCCGCGCGGCGATGGCCTGTTGCTGGAGAGCGCGCAGGGCTGGCAGCGCTATGCGCTCGACAACCCGTATCCGGACGTCACCTGGCGTTCGCTGTGGGGCAAGGTGTGGTATGAGAACTACCCACAGCCGGCCTATGTTTGGCAGTCCACCTCCGGCGAAGACAGTTACCAACCCAAATTCAGTTTGATGCCGGTGATCTTCGGCACCTTCAAGGCGGCGGCTTACGCGATGCTGTTCGCCATTCCCCTGGCGCTGGCCGGCGCCATCTATACCGCTTACTTTATGACGCCGGGGCTGCGGCGGGTGATCAAACCGGCTATCGAAGTGATGGGCGCGCTGCCGACGGTGGTGATCGGGCTGGTGGCCGGCATTTGGCTGGCGCCGATCATCGAGCAGTATCTGTTGGCGGTGCTGGCGTTGCCGCTGCTGCTGGCGGCGGCGGTGCTGCTGTGCGGCGCGTTGACCCATCGCTTTATGCCGCGTTGCCGGCCGGGCGTCGATCTGCTGTTGCTGTTGCCGCTGCTGGCGTTGACGGTGTGGCTGGCGCTCAGCCTGGGGCCGCGGCTGGAGGTGGCGCTGTTCGGTGAGCCGCTGCATTTCTGGCTGGGGGATAATTACGACCAGCGCAATGCGCTGGTGGTGGGCGTGGCGATGGGCTTCGCGCTGGTGCCGATCATCTTCTCGCTGGCGGAGGACGCGCTGTTCAGCGTGCCGGCCACCCTGAGCCAGGGCTCTTTGGCGCTGGGCGCCACCCAATGGCAGACGGTGATCAAGGTGGTGCTGCCTTCCGCCAGCGCCGGTATTTTCTCCGCGCTGATGATCGGCTTTGGCCGCGCGGTGGGGGAAACCATGATCGTGCTGATGGCCACCGGCAATACGCCAATTATCGACGGCAGCCTGTTCCAGGGGCTGCGGGCGCTGGCGGCCAATATCGCCATCGAGATGCCGGAGGCGGTCTCCGGCAGCAGCCATTACCGCGTGCTGTTCCTGACCGCGCTGGTGCTGTTTGTCTTCACCTTCGTGTTCAACACGCTGGCGGAGGCGGTGCGCCTGCGGCTGCGCAAGCGTTACACGCCAAATCAGGAGGCGCCATGAAGAACTGGGTGAAGAGCGGGTCGCCGTGGATATGGCTGACCGCCGGTTCGGTGGCCGTCAGCCTGTTGGCGCTGATCGGCATTTTGTTGCTGCTGGCCGGACAAGGGATGCGCTATTTCTGGCCGAGCCCGGTTTATCAGTTCGAGCTGAATCAGAACGGCGCCGGGCCGGTGACGGTGATCGGCGAGCTGTACCAGCAGCAAAGCATTTCGCGCCGCCAGCTGGCGGAAGCGGGCGTGACGCCGCCGGGCGAGGCGCAAAGCGTCGAACGCTATCTGATCAAGGTCGGCAACCGCGAGCGCGAGGGGCAGGATTTCCGCACGCTGCTGGCCAGTGACATCCGCAGCCAAAGCACGCCGCGCGGCCTGCTGGTGCTGGAGCGCGACAGCCACGGTACCGCCTACGGCTATCTGGCGGGGCTGCTGGAGGATGGGCAACCGCTGACCGGCCGCAATCTGGGGCAGGCGTTGCAGCAGCGGCTGCCGCAAATCGCCGCGCTCTCGCGCCAGGCGCACGACATTCAATTCCGCGATATGGCGCGCATCAATCAACAGTTTGACGCGCTGCGGCTGCGGGAAAAGCGCCTGCAGCGCGACGATAAGCTGGACGCCCGCGCGCAGGACGCCATCAAGGCCGAGCGGCTGGAGTTACAGCGGCAATACCAGCTGCTGTCCGAACGCCTGGCGGGGCTGAACCGCGATCGCCAGCGCGATGCGCTGCTGCTGCGCGACATGCACGGCCAGACGTTGACCATTCCGCTCAGCCAGGTGCGCGATGCTTGGTACCCGAACGCCATGAACACCACCGAGAAGCTGGCGCATTGGGGCGAGCAGGTGAAGAAGTTCCTCACCGACAGCCCGCGTGAGGCGAATACCGAAGGCGGGGTGTTCCCGGCCATTTTCGGCACGGTGTTGATGGTGATCCTGATGTCGATCGTGGTGATGCCGTTTGGCGTGATCGCGGCGGTGTATCTGCACGAGTATGCCGGCAACAATCTGCTGACGCGGGTGATCCGCATCGCGGTGGTCAACCTGGCCGGCGTGCCCTCGATCGTCTATGGCGTCTTCGGCCTCGGCTTTTTCGTTTATATGATAGGCGGCACGCTCGATCAGCTGTTCTATCCTGAATCCTTGCCCAACCCGACCTTTGGTACGCCCGGCGTGCTGTGGGCGGCGCTGACGCTGGCGCTGCTGACGCTGCCGGTGGTGATCGTCGCCACCGAGGAAGGGCTGTCGCGCATTCCCACCTCGCTGCGGCAGGGCTCGATGGCGCTGGGCGCCAGCCGGGCCGAGACGCTGTGGCGCATCGTGCTGCCGATGGCGGCGCCGGCGATGATGACCGGCCTGATTCTGGCGGTGGCGCGCGCCGCCGGGGAGACCGCGCCGCTGATGCTGGTGGGGGTAGTGAAATCGGTGCCGGTGCTGCCGGTGGACGAGATTTTCCCGTATCTGCACCTGGAGCGGAAGTTTATGCATCTGAGCTTCCAGATCTACGATATGGCATTCCAAAGCCCGAGCGTAGAGGCGGCGCGGCCGCTGGTGTTCGCCACCGCCTTCCTGCTGGTGACGATCGTGGTGAGTTTGAATCTGGCGGCGATGGGTATCCGCCATTCGTTGAGGGAGCGGTACCGAGCATGGTCGCAGTAACAATGACGCTATTTTTGGGGAGTGCGTAATGGGTTTGATGACGCCAGGCAGTTTGCCCCGGCTGGATGTCCAGCATCTCGACGATGAACAGACCGCGCTGGCGGTCAACGGCCTGAACCTGTTTTATGGCGACAAACAGGTGCTGCACGATATTTCGCTGCGTATCCCGAAACACCGGGTGACGGCCCTGATCGGCCCTTCGGGCTGCGGTAAATCGACGCTGCTGCGCTGTTTCAACCGCATGAACGATCTGGTGGACAACTGCCGCATCGAGGGCGAGCTGCAGCTGAACGGCGCGGCGATCTCCGGTGCGCAGATCGACGTGGCGGCACTGCGGCGGCGGGTGGGCATGGTGTTCCAGCGGCCGAACCCATTCCCGAAATCGATCTATGAAAACGTGGTGTACGGCCTGCGGCTGCAGGGCGTGCGCGACCGGCGCTTGCTGGATGAAGCGGTGGAGCGTTCGCTGCGCGCCGCCGCGCTGTGGCATGAGGTGAAGGACCGGCTGCGCGAAAATGCGTTCCGCTTGTCCAGCGGCCAGCAGCAGCGCCTGGTGATCGCGCGCGCCATCGCCATCGAGCCGGAGGTATTGCTGCTCGACGAGCCGACCTCGGCGCTGGATCCGATCTCAACGCTGACCATCGAAGAGCTGATTTCCGCGCTGAAACAGCGTTACAGCGTGGTGCTGGTGACGCACAACATGCAGCAGGCGGCGCGCGTCTCCGACTACACCGCCTTTATCCACCAGGGGCGGCTGGTGGAGTACAACGACACCGACGCCATCTTCACCTCGCCGCGCCAGCGCCGCACCGAGGATTATATTACCGGGCGGTATGGTTGAGGGGAGAGCGACGGAGGTTTTCGCTCCGTCGCCGGCAATGGCCGTTGCAGTCGGCCTGCGTCTGCTGTTTTATTTTACCCGCGCATTAAGCCGGCATGAATTAATGCATGGCATAAGTCTGATTGCCGGCGAGTTTGTTTTATTCATTTTTCATCATGTGGAATTCAATCCATTCTCTGCAATTTATTATCAACCACAATTATGTTGTCGGTGATGATCAATATAATTGCTAATGTCGATAATGGCTGTGGCGGGCTCGGCGGTGCTGAAATGGTAATCCTTAATGCGCGCGGCCTTTAGCCGTAACCCGCAATACCAACCCCACCAACAGCAACGCAGCCCCCGAGGCATAGAGCGGGAACCAGCGCGTCCACCAGAGCGGGGAAAACAGCGGGGTGCTGTTGGGATCTGCAGGCGCGTAGCCGCTATAGGTATTTAGACCGGCGGCGATGGCGAGCATCGCCAGGCCGATAAAAAGCAGCAGGTTTGAAACTTTAGCCATTTACGTTACTCCTTCGTAGAAATTCAGAGGAAAGTTTCTTGTTATTGCGGTGCGTTACTGTTTCATCCACTATTCCGGTTAAATACGCTCTTGGCTTTTTTATCAGCTCATTTTCCGGTAAAAATGGCATCACCGAATACTAGCCGGTTATTCGCCAATAAAAAACCCGCCAGCGCGGGTTTTCTCTTTTTTCTCGCAGACCGTCACTTCACCAGCGGCTTATCATTGGGCGTTTTGAACTTCGCCAGATATTGCGGCTGGAAGATGCACATGCGCAGCACGGTGCGGTATTCGCCGTTGACGAAGAACTCGTCAATCAGCTCGCCTTCCACGTTGAAGCCCAGCTTGCTGTAGATGTGGATCGCCTTCGGGTTCTCCTTGTCGACGATCAGGTACAGCTTGTACAGGTTCAGCACCGAGAAGCCGTAGTCCATCGCCAGGCGGGCGGCGGTGCTGGCGTAGCCTTTGCCCTGGTGGGCGGGATCGATGATGATCTGGAATTCTGCGCGGCGGTGGATGTGATCGATCTCCACCAGTTCCACCAGGCCGACCTTGGCGCCTTCGTGCTCGATGATAAAGCGGCGCTCGCTCTGATCGTGGATGTGTTTGTCGTAGAGATCGGAAAGTTCGACAAAGGCTTCGTAGGGTTCTTCAAACCAATAGCGCATGACGCTGGCGTTGTTGTCCATCTGGTGGACGAACGACAGATCGTCCCTTTCCAATGGGCGTAACCTGACGCTGGCAGTGCTGGACATGTGGGCTCCTCTGTGCCGTGAAATTGTGCAAAGTATAACTTCACAGAATGGATGAAGGCGAAAAAAAACGGCGCCGCGTGGGCGCCGTTTAGGCAAGGTTCAGGCTGCGCGCCTCAGTCGGCGGCGTGGCCCTGCTCAGGCAGGCGTTCGCCGTCCAGCCAGGCGGCGCCGTCGCGCATTGCCAGGCGGCCGTCGACGAACCAGCTCACCACCAGTGGATAGATCGTGTGTTCCTGGGTTTGCACCCGTTCAACCACGTCATCTTCCTCGTCGTCAGCGAAAATCGGCACCTTGGCCTGCAAAATCACCGGGCCGCCGTCGAGCTGTTCGGTCACGAAGTGCACCGAGGTGCCGTGTTCGCTGTCGCCGTTGTCGATGGCCTGACGGTGGGTATGCAGCCCCGGGTATTTCGGCAGCAGGGAAGGGTGGATGTTCAGCAGGCGGCCGGCATAGCGCTGCACGAACTGCGGGCTGAGGATACGCATGTAGCCGGCCAGCACCACCAGATCGGGCTGGTACTGGTCGATGGCGTCCGCCAACGCGGCGTCGAACGCCGCGCGATCGGCGTAGGCCTTGGCATCCAGCGCCTGGGCGGCGATGCCCGCCGCCTCTGCACGTTGCAGGCCGTAAGCCTGCGCCTTGTTGCTGAATACCGCCACGATCTCGGCGGCGATGCGGCCCTGCTGGCAGGCGTCAATCAGCGCCTGGAGATTGCTCCCCTGGCCGGAGACCAACACCACGATCTTTTTCATCAGTTGATGACCACTTGTTGTTCGTCGGAAGAGGCGGTCAGTTTACCGATTTTCCACGCTTTTTCACCTGCCGCGGTCAGTAGCGCGATGGCCGCTTCCACTTCGGCTTCCGGCAGGGCGATGACCATGCCTACGCCGCAGTTGAAGGTGCGGTACATTTCATGACGGCTGACGTTGCCGGCCTGCTGCAGCCAGGTGAACACCGCCGGCCACTGCCAGCTGGCTTCGTCGATCACCGCCTGCATGCCTTCCGGCAGCACGCGCGGAATGTTTTCCCAGAAGCCGCCGCCGGTGAGGTGAGCGATGGCGTGGACGTCCGCCTTCTCGATCAGCTCCAGCACGGACTTCACGTAAATCTTGGTCGGCGCCAGCAGGTGGTCGGCCAGCGGTTTGCCTTCCAGCTGGGTGGCGGTCGGATCGGTGTTGCTCACTTCCAGGATTTTGCGCACCAGCGAGTAGCCGTTGGAGTGCGGGCCGGAAGCGCCCAGGGCGATCAGCGCGTCGCCGGACTGCACTTTACTGCCGTCGATGATCTCGGATTTTTCGACCACGCCGACGCAGAAACCGGCCACGTCGTAATCTTCGCCGTGGTACATGCCCGGCATTTCAGCGGTTTCGCCGCCCACCAGCGCACAGCCGGACTGTTTGCAGCCTTCGGCGATGCCGGTGATCACGCTGGCCGCGGTGTCCACATCCAGCTTGCCGGTCGCGTAGTAGTCGAGGAAGAACAGCGGCTCGGCGCCCTGAACCACCAGATCGTTGACGCACATCGCCACCAGATCGATGCCGATGGTGTCGTGGCGTTTCAGATCCATCGCCAGACGCAGCTTGGTGCCCACGCCGTCGGTACCGGAAACCAGCACCGGCTCGCGGTATTTCTGCGGCAACGCACACAGGGCGCCAAACCCGCCCAGACCGCCCATCACTTCCGGGCGACGGGTCTGTTTAACTACACCTTTGATGCGATCTACCAATGCGTTGCCTGCATCGATATCGACACCTGCGTCTTTATAGCTGAGAGAGGTTTTGTCGGTCACTGCGCGATTCCCCACGACGGTTTGCGGTTTGAAAACTGTGCTTCCGATGTTGATTCCGGAATAAGGCGCGGCAATTCTAACAGCGCAGGCAAACGTTTGCGAGCGGCTTGTGAACCGGCTCCGCTTTTTCGTCATCTATACTGATATTCAAACTTTTGTTGATCCCGATCGGGCTATTGTGGGTGGCGCAGCGAAAAAAAGGAGGTATAATCCCGCGATTTTTTTGGCCGCAACCACCTTAATAGGAGAAAAATGATGAAGATCGTTGAGGTGAAACACCCGCTGGTAAAACACAAGCTTGGCCTGATGCGCGAAAATGACATCAGCACCAAACGCTTCCGTGAGCTGGCCTCAGAAGTGGGTAGTTTACTGACCTATGAAGCGACCGCCGATCTGGAGACGGAAAAAGTCACCATCGAAGGCTGGTGCGGGCCAGTTGAAGTGGAACAGATCAAAGGGAAAAAGATTACCGTGGTGCCTATCCTGCGCGCAGGCCTGGGCATGATGGAAGGGGTGCTGGAGCACGTGCCGAGCGCGCGCATCAGCGTGGTGGGCGTTTACCGCGACGAAGAAACCCTGGAGCCGGTGCCGTACTTCCAGAAGCTGGTTTCCAACATCGAAGAGCGCATGGCGCTGGTCGTCGACCCGATGCTGGCCACCGGCGGTTCGATGATCGCCACTATCGATCTGCTGAAGAAAGCCGGCTGCCACAGCATCAAGGTGCTGGTCCTGGTGGCGGCGCCGGAAGGCATCGCCGCGCTGGAGAAAGCGCATCCGGACGTTGAGCTGTACACCGCCTCCATCGATCAGTGCCTGAACGACAAGGGCTATATCGTGCCTGGCCTGGGCGATGCGGGCGACAAGATATTTGGTACTAAGTAAACATTTGAGCCGACTTAACGAGTCGGCTTTTTTATGCTCTTCGTCTTTCAAGCTACAGCGTTGTTGGCTGCAGGCAGTAACCTCAGTCACTTATTTGATATAAGCTCCTGGGGATTATTGCCCTGGCCGCCTGGCTGTAACTTGAAATCCATTGAGCATAGACAATTCAGCTTGCATAACGATTAATGACTCAGAGGAAAAGCACACATGACCCGTCGCGCCATCGGCGTCAGCGAGCGCCCGCCGCTGCTCCAGACCATTCCGCTCAGCTTCCAGCACCTGTTCGCCATGTTCGGCGCCACCGTGCTGGTGCCTATCCTGTTCAAGATCAACCCGGCGACCGTGCTGTTGTTCAACGGCATCGGCACGCTGCTGTATCTGTTCATCTGTAAAGGCAAGATCCCGGCCTACCTCGGTTCCAGCTTCGCGTTTATCTCGCCGGTGCTGCTGCTGTTGCCGCTCGGTTATGAAGTGGCGTTGGGCGGTTTCATCATGTGCGGCGTGCTGTTCTGCCTGGTGGCGCTGATCGTGAAAAAGGCCGGCACCGGCTGGCTGGACGTGATGTTCCCGCCGGCGGCGATGGGAGCGATCGTCGCCGTCATCGGGCTGGAGCTGGCTGGCGTGGCGGCCAACATGGCGGGGCTGCTGCCGGCGGAAGGCACCAGCGCCGACTCGACCACCATCACCATTTCGCTGGTGACGCTGGCGGTCACGGTGCTCGGCTCGGTGCTGTTCCGCGGCTTCCTGGCAATTATCCCGATCCTGATCGGCGTGCTGGTGGGCTATGCGCTGTCGTTCTTCATGGGCGTGGTGGATTTGACCCCGATCCGCGAGGCGCACTGGTTTGCGCTGCCGACCTTCTACACCCCGCGCTTTGAGTGGTTCGCCATCTTCACCATTCTGCCGGCGGCGCTGGTGGTGATCGCCGAGCACGTCGGCCACTTGGTGGTGACCGCCAACATCGTGAAAAAAGACCTGATCCGCGATCCGGGGCTGCACCGTTCGATGTTCGCCAACGGCATTTCGACGGTGTTCTCCGGCTTCTTCGGTTCCACGCCGAACACCACCTACGGCGAGAACATCGGCGTGATGGCCATCACCAAGGTCTACAGCACCTGGGTGATCGGCGGCGCGGCGGTGCTGGCTATCCTGCTGTCCTGCATCGGCAAGCTGGCGGCGGCGATCCAGGCGGTGCCGGTGCCGGTGATGGGCGGCGTTTCCCTGCTGCTGTACGGCGTGATCGGCGCCTCGGGCATTCGCGTGCTGATCGAGTCCAAAGTGGATTACAACAAGGCGCAAAACCTGATTCTGACCTCGGTGATCCTGATCATCGGCGTGAGCGGCGCCAAGGTGCATATCGGCGCGGCGGAGCTGAAAGGCATGGCGCTGGCGACCATCGTCGGCATTGGCCTGAGCCTGCTGTTCAAGGTCATCAGCCTGTTCCGCAAGGAAGAAGAGGTGCTTGACGCGCCGGACGAACCGGCGGAGCAGAAGTAACGAAAAGGGCAGCCCAGGGGCTGCCCTTTTGACTTGGGGTGTGCGGCTTAGCTGCGAATTTTGCGGTACACGAACAGCACCACGATGGCGCCGATAACCGCTACCACGAAGCTGCCGAAGTTGAAGCCGTCAACCTTGCCGTAGCCGAAGAAGGTGCTGATATAGCCGCCGACCACGGCGCCGATGATCCCCAGCACAACGGTCAGGATAAAGCCGCCGCCGTCTTTGCCGGGCATGATCCACTTAGCCAAAATACCGGCGATCAGGCCGAAGATAATCCAGGAAATAATCCCCATTTACTGCTCCTTTCTTTTGTGGCTGAGAATGGCTTACTGCTGGGTGGCCGGCTGCGTATTGCCGTTCACCGCCGCATCGGTCTCTTGTTTCAACTCTTGCGTTTTGTTTTCGGCGCTGTTCTTGATGGCTTCGGTCTTCGCCTTGGCCTGCTCGGTCAGATCGTTAGCGCCGTTGATGGCGTCGTTTTTGATGGCCTTGGCCTGATCCACCAGCTGCTGGCTTTGTTTGCCGGCGTCATCCTTGATCGCGGCGGCCTTGGCCTTGGCGTCGTTGGTGATGGCGTCGGCCTGCTTGGCGGCTTCATCTTTAATCGCCGAGGCTTTGTCCTTCAGCTGGTCTGCCTGCGTGGCGGCCTCTTTTTTGATTTCATCTGCCGTCGCTTTCGCTTTGCCCGTCAGATCGTCCGCTTTTTTCTGGGCGGCGTCTTTCATCTGCTCGGCGCTGTCTTTGGCTTTATCCAGGTTGGCGTCAACCTTGGAAGAGTCATCACAGCCGGCAACCAACAACCCGATAAAGGAGGCTAACAGCACTTTATTCCATACTTTCATCGTCTATATCCTTGCAGAAACCTTGTTGATGGTGATTGCGTTTTGCCTACCTATACTAGGTCAGGTTTTACTTAAATTACAAATTTAACCTGCTTAGGCATGGAGTTAGGGTTTGATATCAGATTATTCTTGCCGGTGAGGGAGCCGCAATCGATTAAACGGCGCTAAGGCATTGCTCACTATTGCGGCATAAGATCCTGCCGGTTCAACAGCGCCCGTTTTCTGTGTTAAACTGCCCGCGTTTTTCTGCCAGTTTTGGTTGAGGTGCTTCTCTGAATACGCCGGCACAGCTTTCACTGCCACTTTATCTTCCCGATGATGAAACTTTCGCCAGTTTTTATCCGGGCGAGAACCCATCCCTATTAGCCGCGATCCAATCCGCCGTCCGTCAGGAACATGGCAGCTATATCTATTTTTGGTCGCGTGAAGGCGGCGGGCGCAGCCATCTGCTTCATGCGGCCTGCGCCGAGCTTTCGCAGAAGGGGGAAGCGGTGGGCTATGTGCCGCTCGACAAACGCGCTTACTTCGTGCCTGAAGTGTTGGACGGCATGGAGCAGCTGGCGCTGGTTTGCATCGACAATATCGAATGCATCGCCGGCGACGAAGAGTGGGAGATGGCGATCTTCAACCTCTACAACCGCATCCTGGAAACCGGCCGCACCCGTTTGTTCATCACCGGGGATCGCCCGCCGCGTCAGCTGAACCTGCGCTTACCGGATCTGGCTTCGCGCCTGGACTGGGGGCAGATCTACAAGCTGCAGCCGCTGTCGGACGAAGAAAAACTGCTGGCGCTGCAGCTGCGCGGCAAACTGCGCGGCTTCGAGCTGCCGGAAGACGTGGGCCGCTTCCTGTTGAAACGGCTGGATCGCGAGATGCGCACGCTGTTTATGACCCTCGATCAGCTCGATCGCGCCTCGATCACCGCCCAGCGCAAGCTGACCATCCCGTTCGTTAAAGAGATCCTGGGGCTGTAGCGGCGACCGCAAAAGAAAGGGCGCGACAGTGCGCGCCCGAATTCGAATTTACAAAATCTCCAGCACCTGCTCCGGCGGCCGGCCGATACGCGCCTTGCTGCCTTTCACCACGATCGGGCGTTCGATCAGTTTCGGGTTCGCCGTCATCGCTGCCAGCAGCTGTTCTTCGCTCAGGCTGTCGTCCGCCAGCTTCAATTCCTTGTACAGATCTTCTTTTTTGCGCATCAGATCGCGCGCGGATGTGAAGCCTAATTCTTTCAACAGCTTTTTCAGCTCATCGGCCGACGGGGGCGTTTCAAGATACAGCACCACCTTGGGATCGACACCGTGCTGCTCCAGCAGCGCCAGGGTTTCGCGGCTCTTGGAGCAGCGCGGATTGTGGTAAATCGTGACGTTTTTCATGGCGTTCATTCCTTGTTGAATCAGCTGCGCTGGTATTGGCGGAAGCGCTGTTGCAGTTGGCGCAGCTGGTCGATGCGCGCATCGTAGCGCGCCTGTTTCAGGCTGCCGAGTTTCTGCAGCGAGCTGGCATTGCTGAGCAGGCCGATGGCCTGATCGAGCCGGCCGGTCAGCGCCAGGCTTTCGGCGCGGGCCGACAGCTCTTCATCGCGCAGCCCCTGGGCGGCGCTGGCCTGCGCCAGCAGATCCCAGCCGTTCGGATCGTCCGGATGGGCAAAGGTATAGCGGTTCAGGATCTTCGAGGCCTGCGCCGGCTGGTTGCCTTCGACATAGGCATTGGCCAGGTTGAGCTGCAGCACCGGGTTGTTGTTCTGGGCGGCGTTGGCCGCCTGCAGGCGGGCGATGGCCTGTGGCGCGCGTTTTTGGCCGAGATCGATGTCGGTCATCAGGTCGATCAGCCAGACGTTTTTCGCATCCTGCGCCAGCATCGGTTGAATGATGTTGCGCGCATCGTCGTATTTTTTCGCTTCATAGAACAGGATGGCGCGACCGTATTTGGCGGCCGCCTGTTCGCGCACGTTGCCCTTGCTGAGTGAGCCGAGCAGCTCTTCGTTCAGGCCATAGCCTTCCGAGCTGTACATACCCAGTGCGCGCACTTTGGCCATCAGGTAGTCCTGCGAAGACTGTACGATGTGTTTCGGCATCTGGTTGGCGCGGTTGCGTGCGTCGGAGAGGCGGCTGTCTGGCAACGGGTGCGTCAGCAGCATTTCCGGCGGTTTGGAAGCGTAGCGCGACTGATCGGAGAGTTTTTGCAGGAAGTCGGGCATCGCTTCCGGATCGAAACCGGCGCGCTGAAGCACCTGAATGCCGATGCGGTCAGCTTCCTGTTCGTTCGACTGGGTAAAGCTGATCATGCCCTGCTGGGTACCGGCCAGGGTGCCGCTCAGCGCCGCCATGCCCATGGTCGGGTTGGCCATCGCCAGCAGGATGGAGCCGAGTGCGCCCACCCAGGTCAGCGGGGCGTTGCGCTGCTGATCTTCCATTGCGCGCGCCAGGTGGCGCTGGGTGACGTGCGAGATTTCGTGCGCCAGTACCGAAGCCAGCTGGCTTTCGTTGTCGCTGACGCGAAACAGCGCGGAATGCAGCACCACGTTGCCGCCGAAGAAGGCGAAGGCGTTGATCTCGTCGTTGCGCACCAGATAGAAATGGAACGGTGTGCGCACCGAATAAGCGCTGGCCACCAGCCGGTTGCCCAGCTGGTTGATGTACTGGCTCAGCAGCGGATCGTTGATCAGCGGGGCGCTGGCGCGCAGTTGGCGCACGTAGAAATCGCCCATCGCCAGCTCTTGTCCGATGCTCAGGGTGCCGCCGGCGGAGGTGCCCATATCCGGCAACTGGTCCTGGCTTTCCGCCTGTGCTGGCGCCAGGGCGGTGGCGTTCAGCGTGCCGAGCAGCAGCACCGCTAACGCGGTTTTGGTCAACCGGTTGGTCATAGTCAGGCGTTTCCCTTAAATAATCATTTCTAAGACGTCAGCAGCAGACAAGAGTTCTTTATTCTCACGGCGCAATCCGCGCGAAAGTGCGGCGGCTCATAAACTGCAGCGGCGGCACCCATCACATCATAGTCAGCCGCAGCCGACAAGGAAACGTTAGCCGGGCGCGGATCGGGCAAAAAAGTTTTATTTTTCATTTTGAAGGGCGCTTTCTGCGTCGCCGACGGCGCGCATTGTCAATAAAACACGGACAAGGTTGATCCGTGTTTTATTGACAAGATAAACGCAGACTCATATAGTCTGCGTTATTGAAGGTTCATTGACGGTCGAAAACGGACATATGGCGTACATCACAACCAGCGTTGAATATGGCATCCACTGCCTGCTGTGGCTGGTCGGCGATAACCAGCGCGCGCTCAGCAGCCGCGAACTCGCCGAGCTGCAGGGCATCTCCCCCAGCTTTCTGGCCAAGATTTTCCCCAAGCTGGAAAAGGCGGGGATCGTCGTCGCCAGCGAAGGGGTGCGCGGCGGCTACCGGCTGGCGCGCCCGGCGGATGAGATCAGTTTTCTGGCGATCATCGACGCCATCGAAGGGCACAAGCCGCTGTTCGATTGCCAGGAGGTACGCGGGCGCTGCGCAGTGTTCGACGATTCTCCGCCGGATTGGGCGGTCTCCGGTAAATGCGCCATCCACGCGGTGATGCTGCAGGCGGAGAAGGCGATGCGCGATGCGCTGGCGGCACAGACCCTCGGCGCCGTCGCGGCCCGCTTTGGCCGCAAGGCGCCGCAGGGCTTCTTCGGTGAGGTCAACCTCTGGCTCGATGAACGCATGACGGAACGCACCGCGCGCAGCGGCAAAACGGCGCGGGCCAAAACCTAACCACCGCCTTTCCTTAAAGCCAAACAGACTTTTTCCCGCCTCTTCGGAAGGGGCGGGCGGGCTTTCTGCACCCTGTTACGGGAGCGGAACGGCATCGTTCATCCGAAAAAACTGCGGGCAGCCTTATCGCCCGGTTAACCCTTTATGAAGGAGTCATCCCATGATGCAGAAAATAGTGATTGCCGGTTCCGGTTTTGCCGGTTTTTGGGCCGCCGTGTCCGCCATGCGCGCCATTACCCTCGCCGGTAAGCATGACGATATCGAGGTGCTCATGGTTTCGCCGACGCCAACGGTCACCATCCGGCCGCGCCTGTATGAAGCGGTGTTGGAAAACATGAATCCGGACATTTCCGCGCAGCTCGCCGCCGTCGGCGTGTGCCACCTGGCCGGGGCGGTAGAGCGCATCGATGCCGACGCCAAGACGCTCACGGTGGCGCAGGCGACGGGGGGATCCCTTGAATTGGCCTACGACCGCCTGGTGTGGGCCACCGGCAGTCGGCTTTCCGTGCCTGCGGTGCCAGGCTTTGCCGAATACGGTTTCAACGTCGATACGCTGGAAAGCGCGCAGCGTTTGGATGCCCATATCAAAGCGCTGGCAGCCAAACCGTCGACGCCGGCGCGCAACACCGCCGTGGTGGTGGGCGCGGGGCTGACCGGGCTGGAGAGCGCGGCGGAGATGCCGCAGCGGCTGCGGGATGCGCTGGGCAAAGACGAGACCGTGCGCGTGGTGATCGTCGATAGCGCCCCGGAAGTGGGCGCCGGAATGGGCGCGGAGCCGGGGGCGGTGATTCGCCAGGCGCTGGCGGAGTGCGGCGTGGAAGCGCGAGCCGGCCTACGCGTCTCGGCTATCGACGCTGAGGGGGTGATGCTGTCGAACGGTGAGCGTATCGCCGCCAACACGGTGATCCTGGCGGCGGGCGTGCGGGCGCATCCGCTGACCGAGCAGATCCCCGGCGAGCGCGACGGTAGCGGCCGGGTGATCGGCGACGCCTTCCTGCGCGCGCCGGCGGCGGCGGGCATTTTCGTGACCGGCGATACGGTGAAGGCGGCGACCGACGATCTCGGCAACCACAACCTGATGACCTGCCAGCATGCGATGAGCCTTGGCCGCGTGGCCGGCCACAATGCGGCGGCGGAGCTGGCGGGGTTGCCGACGCACCCGTACAGCCAGCCGAAGTATGTGACCTGCCTGGATCTGGGGCCCTGGGGCGCGCTGTATACCGAAGGCTGGGAGCGCCAGGTGCGCTTTACCCGTCAGGAAGGCAAAAAGATGAAGCAGGAGATCAACACGCAGTGGATTTATCCACCGGCGGCGGATCGCGAGGCGCTGTTTGCCGTCGCCAATCCGGATTTCGTGATTGTGCCTTAAGGAAGTCAAAACGGGAGCGGCAACGCTCCCGTCGTCATTTTCCCAGCGGCAGGAACGAGCGCTCCGGCACCACGGTTTTCATCACCAGCGTGGAGCTCAGGCGCTGCACGCCCGGCAGAGCGGAGAGTTTCTCGTCGTAAAGCTGTTGGAAAGCGGGCAGATCGCGGGCGATCACGTGCAGCAGATAGTCCGGATCGCCGAACAGCCGCTGCGCCTGCACCACCTGTGGAATGTCCATCATGGCGTTTTCGAAGGTTTCAACGGCGCGGCGATCGCCTTCGCGCATGGTGACGAACACCAGGGCGGAAAAGTTATAGCCCAGGCTGCCGGGATCGAGCTGGGCGCGGTAACCCCTGATCACCCCGGACTCCTCTAACGCCCGCACCCGGCGGTGGCAGGGAGAGACGCTCAACCCGATCCGCTCGGCCAGCTCGGTCACCGACAAACGCCCGTCGGCCTGCAGTTCAGCAAGAATCTTGCGATCAATCTTATCCATTTGGAAAAATTTCCCCGCTTATGCCGGATTCAGGCAAGTAATTGAAAGCACATTTTAACGCCTTGAGGATATTCTTGCCATCTGTTGAACGGTTTTGACGGCCACCGCGGCAGGCGGAGGCCGTTCTTCTTCCAAGAGGAAAGCGCAATGGTTCTTTGTTCGGGATGGCGCGGCGCGTTTGAGAGGGCGCCGGCATGACGCTCGCGCTGTTCGCCGCTTTTTGGGCGGTGTCGATTTTGTTGGTGATCACGCCGGGTATGGATTGGGCCTATGTGATCTCGGCGGGCATTCGCGGGCGGGTAGTGGTGCCCGCCGTCGCCGGCTTGCTGTTCGGCCACCTGCTGATGATTGCGATCGTCGTGGCGGGCGTCGGCGCGCTGCTGGTCGGCAACCCGCTGGCGCTGACGGCGCTTACCTTGCTGGGGGCGGCTTATCTGTTGTGGATCGGTTTCAACATGCTGCTGCACCCGCCGGTGCCCGGCGCCGGTGAAGATCAGCGTTCCGATTCCTGGCTGCGCTGGGCCGGCAAGGGCGTGTGCGTCAGCGGGCTGAACCCCAAGGTATTTCTGCTGTTTCTGGCGCTGCTGCCACAGTTTACCGACGCCCGGGCCGAATGGTCGGTGCCGATGCAGATGTTGGCGTTGGGCGTGGTGCATTTGATCAGCTGCGGCCTGGTGTACCTGCTGGTGGGATTCGGTTCGCAGTCGGTGCTGCGCACGCGCCCGCAGGCCGCAAAGGTGGTGGGGCGCATCTCCGGCGCGGCGATGATCGTCATCGCCCTCGGGCTGCTGGCCGAGCAGGCGCTGAAATAGCGCCTTGAAAGGCCCGCTGGTGCGGGCCTGGCGGTATCAGGCTTTGACGGCGAGCAGCACCGATGAGGCTTTGATCAGGGCGATGGCGCGCGAACCGTTCTTCAGCGCCATCTCCTGCAGGCTTTCATTGGTGATCACCGACGTCAGCACAAAACCGGCATCCGCTTTGAGGTGTACGGTGCTGTTGACCGCGCCGTGCTCAACCGCAATCACTTCCCCGGCAAACTGGTTGCGGGCGGAAAAACGCAAACCGCAATCCTCCGTCGCCAGGATCACCCACGGCGCTTTAATCAGCGCGACAGCCTCTTTACCGATGGTTAACCCCAGCGACTGTTGGCTTTGTACCGTGACGATGGCCACCAGTTTTTCACCGCCCTGCAGGGTGATCTCCACTTCGTCATTGACGGCGCCTTTGGCGACGGCGGACACGGTACCGGCTAACTGGTTACGGGCTGAAACGGGCATAGATTCTCCTTGAAAGGGGTAAACGGTAAAATTTGTCGCCAGCATGGGCCCTAACCGCCGCGATTGCCAATGTCGCGGGGAAGAGTGTGAACTGGGGCGGCCTTGCTGAAAAATTAACGTCGGTAGATGTCCGGGCGGGCGATCTGCCAAACAAAATCGGGGCAGTTGATGGGGGTATAGCCCACTTTTTCATAGAGCCAGGGGGCGGTGCTGGTGACCAGCATGATTCGCCGCAGCGTCGCCATCAGCGGATGAGCCTGGCAGCATTCCGCCAGCCACAGGCCCAACCCGCCTTTTTGATGCGTCTCCAGCACGTAAACGTCGCACAGATAGCCGAAGGTGGCGTAATCGGTGACCAGCCGGGCGAAACCGATTTGTCTGGTGCCGTGATACAAGCCGAAGCACAGGCTGTGGGAGAGGGACTGGCGAACGGTCTCTTTATCAATGCCCTCCGCCCATGACGAACGGGTCAGAAACGCATGAATGGCGTCAAGATCCAGCAGGGCGGGCTCGGTGCTGACGAGATAGTCAGCACGCCGCCACTCCCGTGGGGCAGGGATTGTCATGAGGGTTCTTCTCCTGTGCAAGCGTTAAGGTCTGGGCCGCCGTTCAGGCGTGCAGTTCGGCGACCGTCATGGTGAAAATCAGCGTGTCTTCGCCCTCGTTGGCGTAACGGTGAGGGCCGTCCGTTCTGGCGACCGCCGAACAGCCTGGCGTAATCCTAAGCTCGGTTTGTTCGACGGTAAGGCTCAAGACGCCTTGTTCAACGTGCAGCAGTTCGAAGGTGCCCGCCGGATGGCCGCCCGATGCATAGGCTTCCCCCGGTGCCATTTCCCAGCGCCACAGTTCTATCATGTTCGGGCCGCGGGTGCCAGCCAGCAAGCGGGCCGAGCCGCCGCGATCGCCATGCCACAGCGTGGGGATGTCTTGGCTTTCAATCAGGTAGGCGGCGGGTGCGCGGGTCACGTTGACGATGTCCGCCACCGACAGGCCCAGTGCTGCCGCGAGTTTGCACAGGATGGCGATGCTGGGGTTGGCGCTGCCTTTCTCGATCTCCACCAGCATGCCCTTGCTGACGCCCGCCCGGCGCGACAGCTCGTCCAGCGACAGCTTTTGGTTTTTTCGCTGCTGTTTGATGCGGCGCGACACCGCTTCGCTGACGGTTTGCACGTCGGCGCCGAACTCGGTCGGTCTGTTGACTTTTTCGCTCATCGGTCAATATCATGGAATAAAATGGTCAATATAGGATTATTCAATGATTTTAGTCGATCCGTCAATCGATCCGGCCGTCGCTGTGCTGGCGCCCGGTTTCCGGGCGTTAAGCATTACCGTGGCCGCGGCTCCCATCACCAAGCCGGACGTGGGGGCGCTGGCGTTAGCGCAGGCCTGTCGCGCCCTCGGCGAGGAGGACGTGCCCTGGGCTGAGGCGCATCTTTCGGCCTGGCGCGATGTTTTCATGCAGTTTGGCGCCAAGCCCAAGCGTACGCCCTGTTCCGCCGACGCCTTGCGCAAGCGCGCGCTGCGCGATGGCTCGATGCCCAGCATCGATCCGGTGGTCGATCTCTACAACGCCGTCAGCATTCGTTATGCGGTGCCGGTGGGGGGCGAGAATATCGCGGCTTATGTCGGTGAGCCGCGGCTGATCGTCGCGGATGGCAGCGAGCTGTTCGATACCGTCAAGGAGGGCGCGGTGATCCATGAATCGCCGGAGGCGGGGGAGGTGGTTTGGCGCGACGATCGCGGCGTGACCTGCCGCCGCTGGAACTGGCGTCAGGGCGTCAGAACCCGGTTGAGTGCCGAAGCCGAACGAATGTGGTTCATCCTGGAGAGCCTGCCGGCAATGCCGTTGGCGGCGCTGCATGCGGCGGGCGACGAATTGATTGCCGGTTTACGGCAAATGATGCCCGGCGTTGCGATAGAGCAACGGCTCATCGGCTGCACCTCGTAACCGGCCTCAGCACTGGCGGCGGACCAAACCGGTGATCAGATCCAGCGCGTCGTCCGCCGCCGCGACTTCGCTCTCGCTGAGGGCCTGCCGTTCGATAAAGCTCTCGATGGCTTCCAGCAGGGAGAAAACGCTGATTTCGTCTCCTATCTTCACGACTTCCCAAACGCCACGTCCGATCGCCAGACAGATGGCTTCATCAAATTCACGCGGTTTGCTGTTCATCTTTTTTCCCCTACGGCGTTTGGGATTATATCGGCCATGCTACCGATTTTTGGCCGGCGACTGTCTGACAAAAATCCCATTTTTTCGTTGATGCTGACTGGCGCACGATCGCGGGCATTGGCGAAATTCTGATTTCCTGGTCGTGGCCAAATTTCCCTTGTGACCACCGTGTCGGCGCGGTATTGTCGCCAAATGACGACAATACCGCCTCATTGTCCGCATAAAAAATTCATGACGTTATCATCCCTTCATCCCGCTGCCGTGCGGGATTTTTTTATGAGGTTTATCTCAAAGTGCGGATAACCTCGATGCGATCGCTTGCCATGCTCTGGGAATAATCCTAGCTTGAAATAGTCATTTAGGGTTAGCAATCCCTCATGACCTCCTTGTAACACTTGATGCACCAGAACGTTTTCTCCCCCGCTTAGGCGGGGTTTTTAATGACGTGCATCGGAAAAGGCCCTCAACGTAGAACCGACAGAGTTCGTGACGATAACCAGGTTTAAGTATCAGGGGACGGGACTATGAAAAATGATCTGGCGGCGGCGATCGCGATTGGCTGTGTATTGTTGTTCGCACTGGCGGTCGGTTCGCCCCTTTCTATCGGTACCTCGCTGTAATCTTCCGCGGCCCCGTCCGGGGCCGTTTACCCAGTCTGTCGCCGCGTCTGCGGATTTTTGCGCCGATTGCCTGCCCGCGCGATAAAATCAGCCAAATCGCTGTTGATGTATGGCCAACTTTGAGTACTCTGAGTGCTTTGCACACCTCGAGTGCGCCCGTTCCATCTATGCTTTAATCAGACCCATCACAGGAATCGCCATGCCCGCCCGCCAAATCTCGAGGAGCCCGCTCTGATGCTGGAGATGTTATTACAGTGGTACCGCCGACGCTTCACCGATCCGCAGGCTATCGCGCTGCTGGTGATCCTGGTCGCCGGGTTCCTTATTCTCTATTTTTTGCACGGTATTCTGACCCCGTTGCTGGTCGCCATCGTGCTGGCCTATCTGCTGGAGTGGCCGACCGCGCGCCTGCAGCGCATCGGCTGTTCACGCACCTGGGCGGCGAGCATCATGCTGCTGGTGTTCGCGGGCGTCGCCATGCTGCTGGTGTTCGTCGTTGCGCCAACCGCCTGGCAGCAGGGCATCAATCTGATGAGCGATCTGCCGGGCATGCTCAATCAGTTCTATAACTATGCCGCGACGCTGCCGAAGCGTTACCCGGCGCTGGTGGATGCCGGCATCATCGACATGATGGCGGAGAACCTGCGCAGCCGGCTGTCCGGCATGGGCGAGTCGGTGGTGAAATTCTCGCTGGCGTCGCTGGTCGGCCTGCTGACGCTGGCTATCTACCTGATCCTGGTGCCGATGATGATGTTCTTCCTGTTGAAGGACAAAGAACAGCTGCTGAACGCGGTGCGCCGCGTGCTGCCGCGCAATCGCGGCCTGGCGGGGCAGGGCTGGAACGAGATGAATCAGCAGATCACCAACTACATTCGCGGCAAGGTGCTGGAGATGGTGATTGTCGGCGTGGCGACCTACCTGGTGTTCGCCGTGCTGGACATGCGCTACTCGCTGTTGCTGGCGGTGCTGGTGGGCTTCTCGGTGTTGATCCCCTACATCGGCGCGGTGCTGGTCACCATTCCGGTGGTGGTGGTGGCGCTGTTCCAGTGGGGCGTCGGCGCCGATTTCTGGACGCTGATCGTCGCCTATCTGGTGGTGCAGGGGCTGGACGGCAATCTGCTGGTGCCCATTTTGTTCTCCGAAGCGGTCAACCTGCATCCGCTGGTGATTATCCTGTCGGTGATCGTGTTCGGCGGGATGTGGGGCTTTTGGGGCGTGTTTTTCGCCATACCGCTGGCGACGCTGGTGAAGGCGGTGATCCATGCCTGGCCGGATGAACTGCGGGTCGAAGTGGAAGACAAGGCCGACTGACAGGGAAGAAACGAAGCGCAGCAGGCCGCTGCGCTTCGTGAGAATTACTGCTGCAGGTAGCTCAGAACGATGTCGTGGTGATTGGTGGTTTTGAAATCATCAAACACTTTTTCAATCTTGCCTTTGCCATCGATCAGGAAACTGATGCGGTGAATACCGTCGTAGGTCTTGCCCATGAAGGTTTTCTCGCCCCACACGCCAAACTGTTGCGCTACCTGATGATCTTCATCAGACAACAGCGTGAAGTTGAGCAGCTCCTTTTCGGCGAAGCGCGACAGTTTTTCCGGTTTGTCGGTGCTGATGCCCAGCACTTCGACGCCGACCTTTTTCAATTCGTCCATGTTGTCCCGCAGGCCGCAGGCTTGCACGGTGCAGCCCGGCGTCATCGCCTTCGGATAGAAATAGACCAATACTCGCTGTCCCTGGAAGTCGGCCAAATTAATTTCCTCACCGTCCTGGTCAGGCAAACTAAATTTCGGCGCTGTGTCACCGGCTTTCAATGGGCTCATCACTACTCTCCATCTTTCTCGTCATGCTGTGGATAGTTCACCACGCTAATACTGCCTTGCGCGTTCAATTCTGTACATAGGCGATGGAAGGCTTGCTCAATATTTGAGGCGTCCCGATCGCCGGAGCTGTGGGCGGTGATTTGGATATACAGCTGCGGCGGCAGATCGCCGTCCGCCGGCTGCGTGCGTGAGACCAGTTCGGCGATATTCATCTGGCTGGAGTCGAACAGATCGGTAAAGCGTTCGATGATGTGCGGCGAGTCCTTCACTTCCACCTGCACCCACACCGTGGCCGGCATCGGCGGCCTTTCGTGCGAGTTTGTGCGCTTCATCACGATCAGCAGATCCAGCTCCGCGCCTTTTTGCGGCAGGGGGGATTCGATCAGGGTGATGGCGTTCCAGCTGCCGGACAGCAGCATGATGAACGTGAACTCCTCTCCCAGCATGGCCAGACGGCTATCTTCGATATTGCATCCGCAACTGCTGACGTGGCGGGTGATGGTATTGACGATTCCGGGGCGGTCGGCGCCGAGCGCGGTAATCACGAGATAGTGTTCGTCTGACTGAGGCAAAATAGCGCTTCCTGTCGTGCTTAATGGGGTTACCATGGTAAACATAAAAAAAACCGCCTGCCAAGCGCTTACAACGCGGTTGTGCGCTTGCTTTTGGATAGGCAGCAAAAGTACCATGAGTGACTTGTTTGTGGAGGGGACGGCCAATGTTTACGGGAAGTATTGTTGCACTGGTTACGCCGATGGACGACAAAGGTGCTGTCGATCGCGCGAGCCTAAAAAAATTGATCGATTATCATGTAGCCAGTGGCACCGCGGCGATCGTTTCCGTAGGGACCACCGGCGAGTCCGCAACGCTTGCCCATGACGAGCACGTTGACGTGGTGCTGCAGACGCTGGAGCTGGCCGACGGCCGCATCCCGGTGATCGCCGGCACCGGCGCCAACGCCACCGCCGAAGCCATCGCGCTCACCACCCGCTTCGCCAATACCGGCGTAGTGGGCTGCCTGACGGTGACGCCGTACTACAATAAGCCGACGCAGGAAGGGCTGTACCAGCACTTCAAGGCGATCGCCGAGAGCACCGAGCTGCCGCAGATCCTGTATAACGTGCCTTCGCGCACCGGCTGCGACATGCTGCCGCCGACCATCGCTCGGCTGGCGAAAATCAAGAATATTGTTGCTGTAAAAGAAGCGACGGGGAACTTAAGTCGCGTTAGTCAGATCCAAGTGCTGGTTGACGATGAAGACTTCATTTTGCTGAGCGGCGACGACGCCAGCGGGCTGGACTTCATGCAACTGGGCGGCAAAGGGGTGATTTCCGTGACGGCCAACGTGGCCGCGCGCGAGATGGCGGAACTTTGCGCGCTGGCGGCGCAGGGCAAATTTGCCGAAGCGCGCCGCTTAAATCAGCGCTTGATGCCGTTGCATCAGGATCTATTTGTAGAAGCAAACCCAATTCCGGTGAAGTGGGCCTGTAAGGCGTTGGGATTGATGGCAACCGATACGCTGCGTCTGCCGATGACGCCGTTGAGCGAAGCCGCCCGCCCGGTGGTGGAGCGCGCGCTGAAAAGCGTCGGTTTGCTGTAACTCTAAGGGAAATTTGATGGCTTATTCATTGCAAAAGTCGACGGTAGCAAAAGTAGTGGGCATCTCCTTGGTGATGATGCTGGCAGCCTGCAGCAGCGATCAGCGCTACAAGCGCCAGGTCAGCGGCGACGAGGCTTACCTCGACGCGGCTCCGCTCAAGGCGCTGAACGCGCCGTCCGGCATGATCCTGCCGGTGCAGAGCGGCAACTATGACGTTCCCGCCACGACGCTGCAAGGCAACGTCGGCAAGCAACTGGACATTCGTCCGCCGGTGCAGCCGTTGGCGCTGCTGAGCGGTTCACGCGCGCAATACGCCGGCGACAGCGGCACGCTGCTGCTGGAAAACAGCCCGCAGAACCAGAACCTGTGGTCGCGCGTGGTCAGCCTGCTGCAGGCGAAGAACATCGCGATCGCTTCCCGCCAGGACGCCGGTCAGACCCTGACCACCGACTGGGTGAAGTGGAACCGTCTGGACGAAGACAACCAGTACGAAGGCCGTTATCAGATCAGCGTGCAGCAGCAGGGCTACCAGCAGGCGCTGGTGGTGAAAAGCGTTGGCCTGCAGCAGCAGGGCAAGACTGAGCAGGTGACCGACCAGTCTGAGATTCAGCGCTACAATGGCATGATGATCAACACCCTGATCGAAGGCCTGGACAAGCAGGACAACCTGGCGAGCAGCCAGACCGCCAGCCGCTTCGGCGCGCTGGACGTGCAGAGCGGCGCCGATGACACCGGCCTGCCGATGCTGGTGGTGCGCGGCCCGTACACCGTGGTGTGGGATCGCCTGCCGGCGGCGCTCGAAAAACTGGGGATGAAAGTGGGTGACCGCAGCCGTCCGCAGGGCACCGTTGCCGTGACCTACAAGTCCCTGAGCAGCAGCGATTGGGATGCGTTGGGCGTCAAGGATCCTGAACTGGCGGAAGGCGATTACAAACTGCAGGTCGGCGATCTCAACAACCGCACCAGCCTGCAATTCATCGATCCGAAAGGCAAACCGCTGACCCAGTCGAAAAACGACGCACTGGTGGCGGCATTCCAGTCTGCCTTCAGTAAAACCAGCGTTAAATAATCAAAAAGGGGCTTCGGCCCCTTTTTGTTTTGTCGATACGGTATCGTTTGCGTCGCAGGTTTGGCACAATAGTGTCCGGCACGCCAAAGAATTCATTAGGTCAATTCTATACCCCCTAATTTCGGGCCGCGCTCGGGAGACAACGGGGATACATCACTGGAGTAAGTAAGATGCAAAAGCTAGCTGAGCTGTATCGCGGAAAGGCAAAAACCGTTTACACCACCGAGAATCCCGATCTGTTGGTGTTGGAGTTCCGCAACGATACGTCAGCACTGGATGGTCAGCGCATTGAGCAGTTCGATCGCAAAGGCATGGTGAACAACAAGTTCAACCATTTCATCATGAGCAAACTGGAAGAAGCCGGCATCCCGACCCAGATGGAGCGTCTGCTGTCCGACAACGAAGTGCTGGTGAAGAAGCTGGACATGGTGCCGGTGGAGTGCGTGATCCGCAACCGCGCCGCCGGTTCGCTGGTGAAGCGTCTGGGCATCGAAGAAGGACTGGAGCTGAATCCGCCGCTGTTCGATCTGTTCCTGAAAAACGACGCCATGCACGATCCGATGGTCAACGAATCCTACTGCGAAACCTTTGGCTGGGTGAGCAAAGAGCATCTGGCGCGCATGCGCGAGCTGAGCTACCGCGCCAACGACGTGTTGACCCAGCTGTTCGACGACGCGGGCCTGATCCTGGTCGACTTCAAGCTGGAGTTCGGCCTGTTCAACGGTGAAGTGGTGCTGGGCGATGAGTTCTCGCCGGATGGCAGCCGCCTGTGGGACAAAAACACCCTGGACAAGATGGACAAAGACCGTTTCCGTCAAAGCCTGGGCGGCCTGATCGAAGCCTATGAAGAAGTGGCGCGCCGCATCGGCGTGAAGCTCGACTAAGCATTGGCACCGCCATTCGGGGCGATCCGGCCGGATCGTCCCGCTATTCTGCGTTTTTCCAGAAAATTTCTACATTTCCTCCGCGGCAGACCATTTATAATGATGGATGCGAGATGACTAAAACCTATCCCACTCAGGCTTGAAGCTGCCTTTGCGCTTACGATCGCGGCGCAACTTCAACGAGCAGGGGAAATATCTGGAGTATATTTATGCGTTGGCAAGGGCGTCGGGAAAGTGACAATGTTGAGGATCGTCGCGGGCAGTCTTCAGGTTTGGGCGGCGGTGGCGGCGGTTTCCGCGTGCCGGTGCGCGGCAAGGGCGGCATCGTCATTTTGGTGGTGGTGCTGGTGGCCGGCTATTACGGCATCGATCTGTCGCCGCTATTGAACGGCGGTAACGTCGCACCGCAGGGTCAACAGCAGAGCGCCAACATCAGTCCGAAAGACGATGAGCTGGCCAAATTCACTTCGGTGGTACTGGCCTCCACCGAGGATAACTGGAAAGAGATTTTCCAGCGCATGGGCAAAACCTATCAACCGCCGAAGCTGGTGATGTATCGCGGCGTCACGCGCACCAGCTGCGGCACCGGCCAGGCGGCGATGGGGCCGTTCTACTGCCCGGGTGACAGAACGGTGTATATCGATCTGTCTTTCTATCAGGACATGAAAACCAAGCTGGGCGCCGGCGGTGATTTCGCCCAGGCCTATGTGGTGGCGCACGAAGTCGGCCACCACGTGCAGAACCTGCTGGGCATCGAGCCCAAGGTGCGCCAGATGCAGCAGGGCGCCAGCCAGGCGGAAGTGAACCGTCTGTCGGTGAAAATGGAGCTGCAGGCGGACTGCTTCGCCGGCGTGTGGGGCAAATACGCCGAGAAGCAGCAGATGCTGGAAGAGGGCGACCTGCAGGCGGCGCTGAACGCCACGCAGGCGATTGGCGACGATCGGTTGCAGCAGCAGAGCCAGGGCCGCGTCGTGCCGGACAGCTTCACCCACGGCACTTCGCAGCAGCGCTACACCTGGTTTAAACAGGGCTTCGACAGCGGCGATCCCAATACCTGCAACACCTTCGCATCCCGTTAACACCTCACGTGCCGGAGCCTGACTCCGGCATTTTTTTCGAATTGAGATACAGCCTTATGCTACAGGCAGCGCAACAACTCATGCGGCGGCAGGGCATCCGGCGCCTGCTGGTGCTCAGCGGCGAACCTGACTGGTGCCGCGAACAGGCGCAGCGGCTGGCGGCGACGTTGCCCGGCGACTGGCCGTGGGTGGGGGAAAAACCGCCGCCCGGCCTGACGGCGTTGGCGAGCGGCGCAGTGCGCCAACTGCTGGGGCAGGAACGGCTGCACGCGGTGTTCGACGCCGGTCAGTCGCTGGACGTGGAGGCGTTGGCGGCGCTGTGCGGCGTATTGCGTGCCGGCAGCTGGCTGCTGTTGCTGACGCCGCCCTGGCGGCAATGGCCGCAGCAGCCGGACGGCGACAGCCTGCGCTGGAGCGATTGCCCGCAGCCAATTACCACCCCGCATTTCATCCACCATCTGCAACAGCATCTGGTCGACGACCGAGAAGTGACGATCTGGCGGCAGGATGAGCCCCTGACGCTGGCCGCGCTGCCGGCGCGTGAAGGATGGCAACCGCCGGATGGACGGCCGACCGAGGAACAGCAGGCGATCTTGACGGCGCTGCTGCAGGCCGAATCCGGCGTGTGGGTGCTGACCGCCGCCCGCGGCCGCGGCAAATCGACGCTGGCCGGCATGCTGGTAGCGCAGTCGCCGCTGACCTGCTGGATAACCGGGCCGAGCCGCGCCGCCACTGAGGTGGCCGGGGAATGGGCGCAGGGGCGCGCGCAGTTTTGGGCGCCCGATGCCTTGCTGGCGCAGTGCCGGGAGGGTGACGTCAGCGCCGTGGGGTGGCTGCTGGTGGATGAAGCGGCGGCGATCCCTGCGCCGCTGTTGCAGCAGCTGATCGGTTATTTCCCGCGCGTGCTGCTGACCACCACGGTGCAGGGCTATGAGGGCACCGGCCGCGGTTTTCTGCTGAAGTTTTGCGCCGGGCTGCCTTCCTATCAGGCGTTGAGTCTGCAACAGCCGATGCGCTGGGCACAGGGGGATGCGCTGGAGCGGATAACGGACAATGCGCTGTTGTTCAACGAGCTGCCCGCCTGGCCGGCGGATGGCCAGACGATCGATTACAGCCAGGCGGAGCAGCGCGAACTGTGCGCCGATCCGCAGCGGCTGGCGCGTTTCTATGCTCTGCTGAGCAGCGCGCATTACCGCACTTCGCCGCTGGATTTGCGCAGGCTGATGGATGCGCCCGGCATGCACTTCGGGCTGGCGCAGGCCGGGCAGGAGGTGGTCGGCGCCGTGTGGCTGGTGGACGAAGGCGGCTTGAGCGCCGAGTTGGCGCACGATGTGTGGGCTGGCCGCCGCCGGCCGCGCGGCAACCTGGTGGCGCAGTCGTTGGCGGCGCATGGCGGCCAGTGGTGGGCGCCGACGCTGCGGTCACGGCGCATTACCCGCATCGCGACGCTGCCGGCGTTGCGGCGGCAGGGTATCGCGCGTCAGCTGGTCGAGCGGCAACGCCGTCAGGCGCAGGGGCTGGATTTTCTGTCGGTCAGCTTTGGCTATACCGAGCCGCTGTGGCGCTTTTGGCAATCCTGCGGTTTCGAGCTGGTGCGCATCGGCAGCAAGCCGGAGGCCAGCAGCGGCTGCTATACCGCGATGGCTATCTTGCCCCTGAGCGAGCAAGGAGAGGCGCTGCGGCACGCGGCGCACAAGCATCTGGCGCGCGACTGGCCCTGGCTGCGGCAGCGTATTGAACTCGCGCTGGCGATCCCGGGCGACGACGGCGACACGCCGCTGGGCGAAGAGGATTGGCGCGAGCTGGCCGGGTTCGCTTTCGCCCATCGGCCGCTGGAGGCCAGCCTGGGGGCACTGCAGCGTTTGCTGTTGGCCAGCAATCTGCCGCTGCCCACGCTGCGCGGCCATCTGCAACGGCGGCAATCCCCGGCGGCCTGCGCGGAGCTGGCGGGCGTCAGCGGGCAGAAAGCCTTGCTGCGCCACTGGCGGCACGAAGCGGCGCAGGCGCTGGAACAGCTGAATGCGCAGCACTGCCGCTACTGGCGCGACTGGACGCAGTCGTTGCAATAAATTGAATAACTCGCTCAATAAAACCCGATTTTCCCGATTTCTCAACGGCGTATAGTCACTGTCAGCGGTGAGGTGGCGACTGTCGCCGCACCAGGTTTGGTTACTATTAAGGAGTCATCGATGAAACATGAGCATTTCGTTGTCCAAAGCCCGGCGACCCCGGCGGCGCAGCTGATCTTGCTGTTTCACGGTGTCGGCGACAACCCGGTGGCGATGGGGGAGATCGGCAGCTACTTCGCCAAAGACTTTCCTCAGGCACAGGTGGTGAGCATCGGTGGCCCCGAAGCGTTCGGCAACGGCGCCGGGCGCCAGTGGTTTTCGGTGCAGGACGTGACCGAAGAGAATCGCGCGGCCCGCATCGCAGACGTAATGCCGCAGTTTGTGGCGGTGGTGCGCCATTGGCAGCGGCTGAGCGGCGTAGGCTATGCCGGCACGGCGCTGGTGGGGTTCTCGCAGGGGGCGATCATGGCGCTTGAGGCGCTAAAAGCGGAAAACCGGCTGGCCGGGCGCGTGGTCGCGTTCAGCGGGCGTTTCGCCCAGCTGCCTGAGCAGGCTTTCGGCGACAGCGTGGTGCATTTGATCCACGGTGAAGAGGACGCGGTGATCGCGGTGCAACACGCTCACGCGGCGGCAGAAGCGCTACGGGCCGGCGGCGCCGATTTTACGCTGGACGTGGAGGAAAACGTCGGGCACGCAATCAACCAGGGCATGATGAACGCCGCGCTGGAAAGGCTGCATTATTATGTGCCGCAGCGCTACTGGGACGAGGCATTGTCCGGCAAGCGCGGCGAGCTGATCGCCTTTCGCTAAAAATTCAGGGCGCCGATGAGCGCCCTGATGTCATTTCTTTTTCGGCCAGTCGTCTTCGTCATCCCACTGGGCGTTGTTGTCGCGGTGCGGCGGTATCTCCGGCTTGTTGGCCAGATAGCTTTTCACGTCGACGCGGCGCAGTTCCTTAATGCCGCTGACGACCATTCCCACCAGAACCAGCAGGATAATCCACCAGTAATCAGCTAACCATTGCATAGCTACTCCTTTCCTTCACTGCGTATAAAACGCGAAAAAATCGATGGCAGATGGCGTTCGAGCCATTCGGCACCGGCGACCTCCTTATCTTGCCAGGCCGCCAGCAACAGCGCCGGGCTCAGCAAATGCTCGGCTTCTTGCGCCAGCGGCCGGTAGCTCAGATGCCACGGCTCTACCGCCACGCCGCCACTGTCTTCGGTAAAGGGGCGATAGAAACCGAACTCGGCCATATGCGCCGTCAGCCACTGGTTGAGCGGCGCAAAGTAACCGCCTTCTTCATATTCCCACGGCTCCAGCTGAAGCTTTTGCCCTTCCGGCAGCAGCGACGGGTCATACACGTCGAGATCGCTGCCCCAGTGATGGCGGCTGGCACCCGGCAGGGCCGACCAGCGCAGGATCGCCTCACAGCGCTCGGCGGCGGACAGCGGCGCGACGTCTATCGGGCGGCTGTCCTTATCTAATACTGGCCGCTGACCACAGAATTTGCCATTCCAGATCGCTAACTGCCGGTCGAAATCGCGGAAGGTGCTGGCGGGCTGGAGATCGAATCCCGCCTCACGCGCCGCCTGCTGCATCGCCAGGAAGGCGTTGACCGCCTGCGGCTGCAGCCGATGGTTCCCGCTCAACGGCGCCAGGTGTTCGGTTGAGCGGCCGGTGAGCATCTCTGCGTTGATCATGCGACCAATTGCTCCATGATGCGTTGATACATGCGGCTCAGCAGCTGCAGATCCGCGGCGTTGACACATTCGTTGACCTTGTGGATGGTGGCGTTGACCGGCCCCAGCTCCACCACCTGCGCGCCCATCTGCGCGATGAAGCGGCCGTCGGAGGTGCCGCCGGTGGTCAGCAGCTGCGGCGTCAATTCAGAATAGTGCTCGACGGCGTTTACCACCGCATCCACCAGCGCGCCGCGCGAGGTGAGGAACGGCTGGCCGGACAGCCGCCACTCGATGCTGTAATTCAACTGGTGGCGTTCCAGCAGCTCTTCCACGCGCTGCTTGATCATCGCATCGGTGAGTTCGGTGCTGAAACGGAAGTTGAACTGCACGTAAAGATCGCCCGGGATCACGTTGTTGCTGCCGGTACCGGCCTGCACGTTGGCGATCTGCATGCTGGTCGGCGGGAAGAACTCGTTGCCGCGATCCCATTCGATCGCCACCAGTTCATTCAGCGCCGGCATGGCACGGTGCACCGGGTTGTCCGCCAGGTGCGGATAGGCGACGTGCCCCTGCACACCGTGAATGTGCAGGTTAGCGGTGATGGAGCCGCGTCGGCCGTTTTTCACCACGTCGCCGACGCGCTCGGTGCTGGACGGCTCGCCGACCAGGCAGTAATCCAGGCGCTCATTGCGCGACATCAGCGTTTCGACCACTTTAACCGTGCCGTGGGTGGCGCTGGCCTCTTCGTCTGAGGTGATCAGAAAAGCCAGGCGGCCCTGGTGATTCGGGTTGGCGGCGACAAAGCGCTCTGCGGCCACCACCATCGCGGCCAACGAGCCTTTCATGTCTGCCGCACCTCGGCCATACAGCATGCCGTCGCGGATCGCCGGTTCAAACGGCGGGTTATCCCAACGCTTCTCATCGCCGGTCGGCACCACGTCGGTATGCCCGGCAAACGCCAGGGTTTGCCCTTCGCCGCGCCAGGCCCAGAAGTTTTGGGTGTCTTCGAAGTCCATTGCCTCGACGGTGAAGCCGATCGCCTGCAGGCGATCTATCATCAACTGCTGGCAGCCTTCGTCATTTGGGCTGAGGGAAGGGCGTTTAATCAGCTGCTGGGCCAGTTCGATAACCGGGCAAGTCATACGGCGACCTCGGCGATAAATTGCTGGTAAGCGTCGGCGTTGAAACCGAGCAGGGCGTGGCCGTTGCCGTCGTCCAGCAGCGGGCGTTTGATGATCGCCGGCTGCGCCAGCATCAGCGCGATGGCGGCGTCGGCGTTATCGCAGGCGTTGCGTTGCGCTTCATCCAGCTTGCGCCAGGTGGTGCCGCGAGTATTGAGCAGCGGCTCCCAACCCAGTTGCGCGATGAAACCGCGCAACTGCTGTTCGGTCAGGCCGTCGGCGCGGTAGTCGTGAAAATGATAGGCCACGCCCTGATCTTCCAGCCAGCGGCGGGCTTTTTTGATGGTGTCGCAGTTTTTGATGCCGTACATCGTCAGCGTTGTCTGTTGCGGTTTGTTTGCCATGGCGTAAAGCTACCTGTCTCGTCGAGTCGATACTGAGCGGCGGGCGCGATCTTTGGCCCTCTCGCCGCCCGGCGATAGCAGAGATAATGCCAGTAAAGCGGCGGCGAGATCCAGACAACGATGCGGGCGAGGTGCGATTGGGTGCTTGGGAGAGGGAGAGGCAACGTGGCGGAGCGGCAGCCTTCGCCGGCGGTGCTCTCGAAGAGATGCCGGCGAATGCGTTCAGCCGCAAATGCGAATCTGAAGAAGAGGGCGTTACTCTTTATTTATTCTTATGTTTAAACGATCGGTTAAACAGCGCACGCGGGTAATGTGCAATAGCGGTTTTATCCGGCTGGCGCCGAGTTTTTTCATTATTCGTGACTTGTAATGATTGGCGGTTTTATTTCTGATATTCATGGCACTACTGATATCAGCCAGTGATTTTCCCGTCGACCATTCCGAGAGGAAAAGCGACTCGCGTTGGGACAGTTGCGGCGGCTCGGTATAGTGGCTGTAACGTTTATATAAGTCGCCGATCAGGTGGCTAAAACGGCTCAATGATATAAGGTTTGATAATATAATGGTCTTTCTGTCGACAATCACCATTTCATGCGGGCAGTCGGTGATAATGACTATTTTGTAGGTGTTGGGGTTGGCATATTCATCGCGGTAACGCGCTTCAAAATTGGCGATGGTGACATCGATGAAGCAGACTCTTTTGCGGCTAAAGCCGGCCGGTGCGCGTTTTTCCGCCCAGGTTTGCTTAATGAGTTGTCGGATGCCGACGGTGGTATAGGCACACTCGCTGAAAATATCAATTTCCATTTTATTATAGTCCTTTACTTTCTATTTCCCGGTGAGGATCGATATCTTAAAACATAAAAAAAGAAATAATATAAATAATTTCATGTTGAACTTATCTTGCGCCGCAAACTAATGAGCGGTAGCTGGGCGCGAGTTTCGCGGGGGAGTCATATACTAGCATGATTTATAACGAGTAAAATTTTTTTTAACCGACGGCCTAAGCAATGTGAGATCGATAAAATAGAAATCCTCTATTAATACCGTGGTTATTAAAAGGAATTAACATAGTTTGTGGCTATTAAATTTTTAATTTCGATCGTTTTTGTCGATCGTTTGTTGGCGAGTTTTGGGGCTAATGAATTAATTATTAAGATATTTCTTAGTTTTGTTACGTTCGGCGATTTTATTTCAATCGATGATAGAACCGGTTATGAAGCGGTGTGGAAATTAGCGTGGAAATTGATGTAAGGATAAATCTAAACAAAGAAAATGCGATGTTTTTAGCTACAAACATCGCATAAATGTGGGTGATTGATACGGAGAGCTAGCGTGAAAGAATGTCATATCGAAATTTCCGATCGGGTAACACCGGAAATAACGTCCTGTATCGCGGAAGGGTTGGACCGTTTTAATGATCAACAGATCGGCTACGGCGATCGTCTGCCGCTGGCGGTGGTGGTAAAAGATCCCGACAGTGGGGACGTTCTGGGGGGAATTACCGGGCGTTCATCATTAGGGCTGCTGTTTCTCGATCTCTTTTATCTGCCGGAAGCGCTGCGCGGCACGGGGCTGGGCAGCGAACTGTTGCGCCGTTTCGAACAGGAAGGCCGCCGGCGCGGTTGCCTTTCCGCCGTCTTGTACACCATCAGCTTTCAGGCGCCGGACTTTTATCAACGGCATGGCTGGCAACGCATGGGCGAAGTGCCTTGCTTGCCGCCGGGGACTAGCCGCATCTTTATGAGCAAAACCCTGTGAAGCGCGTTTAACGCACGTAGCCTCCCTGTTGCAGGCGCTGCAGGGAGGCGCCGTCCGCATACACCATGCCGGTGGTCAAATCGTGAAAGCCGTACTTTTTATAAAAGGCCAGCTTTTCCGGGACGGAATAGATGAAAATCTTGCCGAGTGGCGCCAGGTCTTGCATCACCCGATCCATCAACCGGCGCCCCAATCCCTGCCCCTGAAAGCGCGGATCGATCGCCACGTCGGCCAGGTAAGCGACCGAGGTCAGATCGCTGATGGCGTGCGCGGTAGCGATCAGCTTGTCGCCGATAAACCCCCAATAGCAAAACTGGCTGTGTTGGTAAACGCGCCGCAGGGTGTGCGGATCGCGCTTGCCCAGTCCGGCTGCCTTCAGCAATTCGCACAGTCGCTACCAGTCGATGGCGCGGCGGTTCAAATCGGTGACAATTTCCATCGTTTTCCTCTAACCAATAAGATTGAGATCGGCGGCATAGTGCCGAATGGCGCGCTGATAGCCGCGGATGTCGGGGTCTGACGAGGTGTCCGCCAACAGCAACAACAGATCGGCCACGGCCCGTTTATTTTCGCCCAGGTTGTACAGCGTCATGGCGCGAAACAGCATCAGCTCGTTGGCCTGCGGGAACTCGGTCAGGCCGTCGTCGAAAGCCCGTAGCGAAGCCGGGTATTCTCCCAGGGCGCGGTAGGTGCTGCCGAGGCCCAGCCAGGCTTCGCGGCGCTGGGCGGGCGGCAAATCGCGGGCCAGCGCCGCGAGGTAGCAGGGAATGGCCTGTTGCTCCAGACCCTGTACGTCATACAGGCAGGCCAGCTGAAAGTGCAGCATCGCCGCTTCCGGCTCTGCCGCCAGCTGCCGTAGCGCCAGAGCAGTGGCTTCCTGATAGCGGCCCTGCGTTTTCAGCTGTGAAAGAGACAAGGAGGTGGGCATGATCGGCGCTCCATTGGCGTATTTTTATACCTTTTACACGCTATCGTGGAGAAATTGATATCACAAGGGAATAGCTGCACTGAGTATTGATCAGATAAATACGAAAATGTGCGCTAACCCCGGTTTCCGGGCCCGGCATCGTTCCCGTTTCCCTTCACATGGTCAAAAAACAGGCGTAGAATCCGCTTCGTCAAATAATTGAGGTTGTAAAGTATTATGGTTGATCGTGAATTAGGAAACTGGAAAGACTTCATTGATGAGATGTTGGGCAACTGACACAGCGTTGAAGCAGATGGCAAGGTTGAGTCATTGGAGCGTCACTGAAACACCTTGGGAACGAGATTATCGTTCGAAATAAAGCAGCATCGGTTCACCCGACGCTGCTTTTTTTATATCCCGCGGATCAGTCCCCGGCGGCCGTCGTATTGCCTGCCGGATGCGCTTTACCCGGGAAACGGCGGCGCACCAGCACGAAGAACAGCGGCACGAAGAAAATGGCCAGCAGGGTGGCGGAGATCATGCCGCCCATGACCCCGGTGCCGACCGCATGCTGGCTGCCGGAACCGGCGCCGCTGCTGGTGGTCATCGGCAGCACGCCGAAGATAAACGCCAGCGAGGTCATCAGGATCGGCCGCAGACGCATGCGTGACGCATCGAGCGTGGCGGACATCAGATCCTGCCCTTTATGATTCAGCTCATTGGCGAACTCGACGATCAGAATGGCGTTTTTCGCCGACAGCCCAATGATGGTCAGCAGGCCAACCTGGAAATAAACGTCGTTCTCCAGGCCGCGCAGCCAGGTGGCGGCGACCGCGCCGATCACCCCCAGCGGCACCACCAGCATCACCGAGAACGGGATCGACCAGCTCTCATACAGCGCCGCCAGGCACAGGAACACCACCAGCAGCGAGATGGCGTACAGCGCCGGCGCCTGCGAGCCGGACAGCCGTTCCTGATAGGACATCGCGGTCCATTCCAGGCCGAAGCCGGTCGGCAGCTGGCTGACCAGCTTCTCCATTTCCGCCATGGCGGTGCCGGTGCTGACGCCGTTGGCCGCCTCGCCGACGATCTCCAGCGCCGAGCTGCCGTTATAGCGCTCCAGCCGCGGCGAGCCGTACTCCCAGTGCGAGCTGGCGAAGGCCGAGAACGGCACCATGCCGCCCGCGCTGTTGCGTACATACCATTTGTTAATGTCATCCGGCAGCATGCGGAACGGCGCCGCGGCCTGTACGTAGACTTTTTTCACCCGGCCGCGGTCGACGAAGTCGTTGACGTAGGTCGAGCCCCAGGCGGTGGAGAGGGTATTGTTGATGTCGTCGATAGACACGCCCAGCGCCTGGGCCTTGCGCTGATCGATATCGATTTGCAGCTGCGGGCTGTCGTCCAGGCCGTTGTGGCGCACGCGCGACAGCAGCGGGTTTTGCCCGGCCAGCTGCAGCAGCTGATCGCGCGCCGCCATCAGCTTGGCGTGGCCGAGCCCGGCGTGGTCTTCCAACTCCATATCGAAGCCGGAGGAGTTGCCGAGGCCGGTGATCGCCGGCGGGCTGCTGGCGATCACCCGCGCTTCGTTAATCTTGTTGAATGCCAGCGTGGCGCGATCGATGATGTCGAACGAACTGTTGGCGCCCGAGGTGCGCAGATCCCAGTCTTTCAATCGCACGAACAGGCGCGCCACGTTCTGGCCGTTGCCGCCGGGGCCGGAGCCGATGATGGCGAACACCGACACCACATCCTGTTTCTCTTCGGTCAGGAAATACTGCTCGACCTTTTCCACCACCTTAGAGGTTTGCTGCAGGGTGGAGCCCGCCGGCAGCTGCACCTGTACGGTGAAGATACCGCGGTCTTCCTGCGGCAGGAACGAGGTTGGCAGCTTGATGAACAGCAGCGCCATGCCGCCGAGCAACAGCAGATAAATCACCATGTAGCGGCCGCTGGCGTGCAGGATCCGCCCCACGCCGCGCTCATAGCGTTCGGCGTTGCGGTTGAACATGCGGTTGAACCAGCCGAAGAAGCCGCGCTTGCCGTGATGGTGCCCCTTGGCGATCGGTTTGAGCAGCGTGGCGCACAGGGCCGGGGTCAGGATCATCGCCACCAGTACCGACAGCACCATGGCGGAGACGATGGTAATGGAGAACTGGCGATAGATGGCGCCGGTGGTGCCACCGAAGAACGCCATCGGCACAAACACCGCCGACAGCACCAGCGCGATGCCGACCAGCGCGCTCTGGATTTGCCCCATGGATTTGCGCGTGGCCTCACGCGGCGGCAGGCCTTCCTCGCTCATCACGCGTTCGACGTTTTCCACCACCACGATGGCGTCGTCCACCAGCAGGCCGATCGCCAGCACCATGGCGAACATGGTGAGGGTATTGATACTGAAGCCGCAGGCGGAAAGGATGGCGAAGGTGCCCATCAGCACGACCGGCACGGCGATGGTGGGGATCAGCGTGGCGCGGAAGTTCTGCAGGAACAGGTACATCACCAGGAACACCAGCAGGATGGCTTCCAGCAGCGTTTTCACCACGTCCTTGATCGAGGCTTTGACGAACGGGGTGGTTTCATAGGCCACCTTGGCCTCCAGCCCGTGTGGGAAGTACTGCGACAGCTCGGCGATCTTGTCTTTCACCAGCTGATCGGTCTGCAGTTCGTTGGCGCCGGAGGCCAGCTTGATGTTCATGCCTGCGGCCTGCATGCCGTTGTAGCGGCTGAGGTAGTTGTAGTTCTCGCCGCCCAACTCAACGGTGGCGACGTTGCCCAGCGTCACCAGCGAACCGTCCTGATTGACCCGCAGGGTGATCTGGCGGAACTGTTCCGGCGTCTGGAGCTGCGACTGGGCGTTGATGGTGGCGTTCAGCGCCTGTTTATCGACCGACGGCGTGCCGCCCAGCTGGCCGACCGCCACTTGGGCGTTCTGCGACTGAATGGCCTTGACCACGTCCTGGGTCGTGAGCTGGTAGCTGTTGAGCTTGTTGGGATCGAGCCAGATGCGCATGGCGTATTGCGAGCCGTACACGTCCATGCTGCCGACGCCGTTGATACGGCTGAGCGGATCCTGCAGGTTGGAGACGATGTAATCGGCAATGTCCTGCTTGTCCATGCTGTTGTCGGTGGAGACGAACGCCACCATCATCAGCGTGGTGTCGCCGGATTTCGACACCGTGACCCCCTGATTCTGCACCGCCTGCGGCAGACGTTTGATCGCCGCCTGCAGCTGGTTTTGCACCTGCTGCATCGCCTCGTTGGGATCGGTGCCGGCTTCGAACGTCAGCGTGACGGTGGCCTGGCCGGTATTGGTGCTCTGCGACGACATATACATCATGTTGTCGAGGCCGGTCATATTCTGTTCAATGATTTGGGTAACGGTGTTTTCCAGCGTTTGCGCCGAAGCACCTGGGTAAGTTGCGCTGATGCGCACGTTCGGCGGCGCCAAATTCGGGTATTGTTCTACCGGTAGGGAAGAAATCGCCAACGCCCCGGTCAGGCAAAGAATAATTGCCAGCACCCAGGCGAAAATCGGGCGATCAATAAAAAAATTGGCCATGCAGCGCGAACCTCGTTATGACTTGTTCTATCTTTAAAACGCATCAGAATTATGCATTTCAGCGGCAGGGAGGGATCCCGGCGCTATTGCACTGTACTCGGGATAGCCGAGGAAAGCGTGGAGAAAAAAAGGAGATAGTGTAAATAACGGTAGCGGAAAACGGCGTGGGTGCACTGACGGCGGTAATTGTACGCTATTAAGACATTTTTATTACTATCAAAGGCCTTGCGCATCTCTTCGCCGCAGGGAACCGGAAAGTAAAAACTGGACTTACCTTACAGCAGGAGCTTGGCATGGGAATTAACCCGGTATTTGCCCGTCGGCTTTATTTGTGCTGGCTGATCAGCCACAGTGAGCGGCCCAATGTGCCGCGGTTGATGGCGCTGACCGGCTGGCCGCGCCGCACGTTGCAGGATGTGCTGAAGGCGCTGCCCGGCATGGGCGTCGAGCTGCAGTTCGTGCAGCAGGGCGTGCGTAACAACGACGGTTTTTATCAGTTGGAAAGCTGGGGGCCGTTCAACAAGAGCTGGGTGCACCAGCATCATCAGGCGCTGCTCAGCGCCATCGAGTAAGCTGCCCCGGCGCATTGGCCGGGGCGGGGCGATCATTGACTTTTGTGCTCCAGGTACATCACCGTCGCCGCCACGCGAGAACGCACGTCCAGCTTGCGCAGTATGTTGCGGATGTGCACCTTCACGGTTTCTTCAGAGATATGCAACTGCGCCGCCACCTGCTTGTTGGACAGGCCGCGCGCCACCTCTTGCAAGACGTCCAGCTCGCGTTCGGTCAAGGCGGCGAAGGGATCGCGTTGCTCGCCGCGCGCCAGCAAATAGTCGGCCATGGCGTCGCTGATCACGTTCTGCCCTTCGGCGGCGGCGCTGATGTGTTCCAGCAGCTGTTCCGGCTCGCTGTCCTTCAGCAGGTAGCCGTCGGCGCCGGTGTCGATCAGCGCATACAGATCGCTGCGCGCGTCGGAAACCGTCAGCACGATGATGCGCGCATCCACGCCTTCGTCGCGCAGGGCCCGCAGCGTGTCCAGCCCGGACATGCCTTTCATGTTCAGATCCAACAAGATCACGTCCGGCGTGTGCTGCAGTGCCAGCGCCACCGCCTCGCTGCCGTTGCCGGCCTCCGCCACCACGCTAAATCGCGCATCCAGTCCCAGCAGTTGTTTGATGCCGCGCCGCATCAACGGATGATCGTCAACGATCATGACTCGGTATTGCTTCATCACCATGAAATATGCTCCCTGTAGCAAGTAAAGCCACTCAAACGCGCCCTGCGGCGTGCTTCACAGTGGGACTGTCTCTTCAAAAATAGCGGCAATCAGCGCCGTAAACCTCCCCGGACGGCCTTCCGCCCGGCGGCAACCGTAACGCAGAATGAACAGCCGCAAGGTCAGGGCGAGAATGTCAGGCAAACCGCCGTGCCGCCGCCGCTTCTGTGCTGAATGTGCAGCGTTCCTCCCAATCGCGCCGCGCGTTCGCTCATGATGGTCAAACCATAATGCCCTTCCGGTTCCTCCAGACTGGCGATGCCGCAACCGTCGTCGATAATGCTGAAAACGTTGTCGCCTGCGGCGTTGACCTCGCAACACACCGTAATCTCGTTCGCCCCGGCGTGCTTGACGGCATTGAGCACCGCCTCGCGCACGATCTGCAGTGCGTGCACCTGCTGCTGGGCGTTGAGCGCCTGCGAAGACAGCCGACAGTGTAACTGAATCCGCGCGGGGGTTAGCGCTTTTAATGGCTGCAACAGCTGCTCCAGCGCGGCGTTCAGGTCCGCCTCCTGAATATTGAGACGGAAGGTGGCCAGTAATTCTCTCAGTTGGCGATAGGCATCGGCCAGCGTGCGATCGAAATCGTCGATAATCGCCTTTGCCGCCGGCGTATCGGCGGCGCGCCTGAGCAGCGTAAGCTGAATGCGCAGGAACGACAGCGTCTGCGCCAGCGAATCGTGCAGCTCGCGGGCGATGGTCGCGCGCTCTTCCATCAACAGCAAATATTGGTGCTGCTTTTGCGCCCGGTTGAAGTAGACGCCGCGGCCCAGCATATTGGCCAGGCTCTGCATCAGATGAGGATGCGGCGGGTGCGCCTCGGGCTGCCAACGCAGCTCGCCAAGCGGTTTGTCGCTCTGGGTGATCGGCAGCGTGTTCCAGGCTTGCGTCGGCGCCGGTTCCCCTTCATTCAGTTGCCACTGGCCGTGGTCGTCCGCCACGTTCAGCCGGATGCAGCGCAGCCGTTCGCTTTGGCGCACGATGCGCAGCACATTCTCGAACGCCTGCTGATCGATCTGGCGCACGCTCAGCGCCTGCGAACAGCGATACAGCACCTCCAGCGTTTCGTTGGCCTGCTGCAGGCGCCGGGTCTTTTCCTGTACTTTCAGCTCCAGCGACTGATAGAGCCGGGCCAGCTCGTCCGACATGGCGCTGAAGGTTTGCGACAGCACGCCGAGCTCGTTCGGCAGCGCCACGTCCAGCTGCGGGTGGCTGAAGTCGCGCTGCTGCACGCGCTGGCTGGCGTCGACCAGATGCTGCAGCGGCGTGACCACCTGGCGGCGCATAAAGCGAATGCAGAACAGCACCAGGCCGATGATGGCGGCGTAACCGATCACGCTGACGGCGGCCACCAGGGTGAGTTTCAGCTCGGAATAGCGCTGCAGGGCAGAAACGAAATGATCGACGCGGTTGACGTAGCCGGCGACCTCCGCCCGGTAGGCGGCCGCCTGCCCGCCGCGGATCTGGCGCTCCATTGTTTGCCATGCCCGTTGCAGCGCCAGATAGTGATTCCGCACCTCGGCCGGTACGTAAAACCGCGCCAGCTTTTGCAGCGCCGGCGCCTGTAAAGATTGCCGGTACTGCTGCAGGTGCAGCTCCAGCTCCGGGCTCTGCTGGTCGAGATCGAAGGCCAGCCGGTAGCTTTGCATGCGCAGCGAACCGGCGATATTGATCGCTTCGGCGTCGCTCTGGCTGCCGGCGACGGTGGTCAACGCCAACCCGGTGGCGAGCACCGACAGTATCACGATGCCGAACAGCGCTTTGGCCAGGCTGCCGGTCACGGAACGTTTAACAAGCAATCAAGGATCCTTCTCTCAGGTAGGGCGCGTCGCCAGTTTCATTCGAAAGCAAAACTATAACTTTTGCAACTAAAATGCACCGCGATTTGTATCAAGTTGTCAACAAAACGGGAACAATTGTGGTTGTGTAATCAAATGAATAGCGAAACGCTCGTCGATGTTCAGCGGCGGGCTGATTTCCTCCGGCGATTTGTCTTTGGGGGGCGAATCGCACTGGGTTTTATGCAATGTCATGCGCCTGAGCGCGACTTATTTTTCATTATTTTAAGCAATGTTAAGTCCCGGCTTGTCCGACGGGCGCGGTGTGATTTTTGTTGCAAATCGTCTGCCGCGGCGCGGCCTAATCGCGGTATGATCTTCAGGTTACTACTCAAGGGAAAAGGGCATGTCGTCGAAAATTGAGAATGTGAAGAAAGAGCTGCTGTCGGACAACTGGTATGTGCTGCACAAGTACACGTTCGATCTGAAACGCAAAAACGGCGGTTCGGTGCAACAGATGCGCGAGGTCTACGATCGCGGCAACGGCGCCACCATTTTGCTGTACAACCGCGCCAAGGGCACGGTGGTGCTGACCAACCAGTTCCGCATGCCGACCTATGTCAACGGCAACGAAAGCGGCATGCTGCTCGAGGCCTGCGCCGGCCTGCTGGACGCCGATTCGCCGGAGCAGTGCGCGCGCCGCGAAGCGGTGGAGGAAACCGGCTTCCAGGTGAGCGAGGTCAAGAAAATCTTCGAAGCCTACATGTCGCCGGGCGGCGTGACCGAGATCGTGCACTTCTTTATCGCCGAATACCATGACGATGAGCGGCGCGCGGCCGGCGGCGGCATTGAAGATGAAGATATCGAAGTGATCGAACTGCCGTTCAGCGAAGCGGTGGCGATGATCGCCGACGGCCGCATTAAAGACGGCAAGACCATCATGCTGCTGCAATATTTGCAGATTCATCGGGTGATGGAATAAAAAAAGCCGGTCATGATGACCAAGGCGGCTCAGTTAAGCCTGAGTGGCATTTTTTATCCAGCCTC